>CALRHK010000030.1 GCA_943359475.1 Candidatus Nomurabacteria bacterium | reverse complement strand
AAAAACAAAATGAAAACAAAACAACCAACCATGAAAACCTTCAGCCAGCGCGTTGTCGAAATAGCGTTAGAAATTTCACCCGGTCGCGTGACGACGTACGGGCACATTGCGCGTGCTGCTGGTGGTGGTGGGCAGTCGGCGCGAAGTGTGACGGCAATTCTCGGCAAAGCATATGACACTGGAGAAAAGAAAATTCCATTCCACCGCATTGTGTACTCAGGTGGAAAAATTTGGCTGAATGATTCCTATCGAGCAAAGCGACTCAAACTATACAAACAAGAGGGAATTGCTGTTGATCCAAAAACAGGAAAAATAAAAAATTTCGCTGATATTTTGTTTGAGTTTAAATAGCTAGAAACGTGGTCCGTTGTCGAGCCAGCCGAGGATAAAACCCAAAATAAGAAAAGTGACCAACATAATCACAAGGATTCGGAGAGTTCGTTTCATCGCGATAGTATACCACGTACTTTTGACCGATTATTCACATACTATTGTAGTGTTATGTGCTACTATATATGCATGACTACAGGCAAGATACGAATTCTTGTTGCTGATGATGAGAAGCCTATGGCACATGCGCTTGAGTTAAAACTCACGCATGAAGGGTATGAGGTAGTGACCACCACCAATGGTGATGAAGCACTTGAAGCAATGGAAAAACAAAAGTTTAACCTTCTGCTCCTTGACCTTGTAATGCCAAAGAAAGATGGGTTTGCGGTACTTGAAGAGCTTAAAGCAAAAGGTAACACTGTACCGATTATCATTACAACAAACCTCGGACAAGAAGAGGACAAAGAGAGGGTTGCGAAGTTGGGCGCAAAAAATTATTTAATTAAATCAAATACACCCATTGCTGAAATTGTAGCTGAGGTGAAAAAAGTTCTTAGGGTGTCATAAGTAAATGACAAACGAGCAAATTAAAAAAATTCTTATCTCAGGAAACTATGTTTCCGAATCAGACATTGCTGCTGCGCTTGAAGCGAGTGGTCATGGGAGTTTGGCTGATTATTTAATTAATCAGGGTATTATTACTCGTGACATCCTTGGCCAAGCAGCAGCTGAATTTTTTAAAGTCTCGTATGCTGATCTAAATTCATATCCACCTTCACCAGATAAAGTGGCAAAGATTCCAGAAGACGTGGGGCGTAAGCTTCGTGTGGTTTTTTTTCGTGAAGACAAAGGAAAGGTAGTGATTGCTACTGATACACCAACGACTGTTGATCTCAAAAAAACACTCGAGGGGATGTTCAAAGGCAAAGAGGTTTCCCTCGCCTATGCGCTTCCAGAAGATATTGACCACGTTTTTGCGGTGTATCAAAAACCACTTGAAACTCGTTTTTCAAAAATAATTAAAGATAATAAACGTGTTGCCCCAGAAATTCTCGATGAAATCATTAGCGATGCGGTTGCATTTCATTCTTCTGATATCCACTTTGAACCAATACTTGATGACGTGGTGATTCGATTCCGAGTTGACGGTGTACTACAAGAGGCGGGAAGAATTAAAAAGCAATACTACGAAAACATTCTCAACCGAGTAAAAGTACAAGCAAAACTTCGTATTGACGAACACTATTCCGCACAAGATGGTTCAATCCGCTATCAAAAAGATGGGCGCAATACTGACTTACGTGTTTCGATTATTCCTACTGTTGAAGGTGAAAAAATTGCTGTTCGCGTACTTGCGGAATATATGCAAGGTTTTGCGCTTGTGGACCTTGGCCTTTCAAAGAACGACGAAAAGATTATTCGCGAAGCTGCTGATAAGCCATTTGGTATGATTCTCGTAACTGGTCCGACGGGTTCAGGTAAGACGACGACGCTCTATGCTCTTATCAAGATGCTCAATCAGCCCCAAGTGAATATCACGACGATTGAAGATCCTGTGGAATATCGCATTGCTGGTGTGAATCAAATCCAGGTAAATACGGCTACCAACCTTACGTTTGCAAAAGGCTTGCGCTCGATTATTCGCCAAGACCCAGACGTGGTTCTTGTTGGAGAAATTCGTGATCAAGAAACTGCAGAAATTGCTGTGAATGCCGCCCTTACGGGACATTTAATGCTCTCAACATTCCATGCAAACGATGCAGCAACCGCTATTCCTCGACTTTTGAATATGAATATTGAGCCTTTCTTGCTCGCATCAACACTGGAACTTATTGTTGCGCAACGACTTGTGCGACGTGTCTGTGAACATTGCAGGCGCAGCGTGACCTATTCACAAGCAGAATTACTCGAGAAGTTCAAACAAGCAAAAACCTATTTCCCAAACAAAACGGCAACACTGTACGAGGGAAAGGGTTGTGACGCATGCGGACACACAGGTTATCGCGGACGTATTGCTGTATTTGAATTTATCAAGGTTACTTCGGAGGTGGAAAATATGATTCTAGAAAATCCCGCATCAAAACAGATTTGGGAACTCGCACGCACACAAGGTACGCGCTCAATGTTTGAAGATGGTATTGATAAGGTAAATAACGGAGTCACTACTATCGATGAGTTGTTGCGTGTCACTGAGCCACCTGAAGAAATCGAGTAGTACATTACTTTGTATATATGAAATCATCAAAAAAGGAACTCACACTCTATTTTGGCGTCGGTAAAGAACGAGAGTATTTTATCGAGAACTTGAGCTTCCTTATTTCTTCAGGTATGCCCGTTGTAGAAGGTCTTGCTGCTGTAGAAGGAGAGTTGAAGACGCGCACAATGCGCAAAGTGGTGCGTCACATTCGCGAGCAAGTCGAAGATGGTTCTCCTCTTTGGAAGGCACTAGAAAACGTAGGTGTTTTTGGGGGAAATGCAATCTCTCTTATTCGTAGTGGTGAAGATGCTGGAACACTTGCAGAAAACCTTCGTGTTATTGCTGAACAAGAAGCGAAAAATCGTATTTTTAAATCAAAAGTTCGCTCGGCGCTTATGTATCCGGTGTTTGTGCTTACGATCACGGGCGTTGTAGGAATTTCAGTTTCTTGGTTTATTTTGCCAAAATTAGCAAATGTATTTTTGCAGTTGAGAGTAAACCTACCAGCGGTTACGCGTGGCTTTATCGCATTTGGGCAATTCCTTAGCCAGTATGGTTATATTGTGGTACCAAGTATCATTATTTTTTGTGTTTTTGCATTCTATTTTCTTTTCTATTTCCCAAAAACAAGAAATATTGGACAGAGAATACTTCTTTTTATGCCAGGTATTAATCAGTTGGTCCAAGAAATCGAAATTGCCCGTCTTGGCTATTTGCTCGGATCACTTTTTAAGGCAGGATTACCGTTACTTGAAGCAATTGACTCACTGCGTGAGTCAACACTTTCACCATCATATCGCAAATTTTATGACTATCTCCACGACAGCATCGAGGAAGGAAATTCATTTCAACAAAGTTTCAAAGAATATAAAGGGATTGGTAATCTTGTCCCGATTGCAATACAGCAGATTATTGTGGTAGGTGAACAGTCGGGGAATCTTTCTGAAGCACTTCTTAAGGTATCGACAACCTATGAATCAAAAACTGAAATTACGAGCAAAAATCTCGCAGTAGTACTTGAGCCTTTGTTGCTTGTCGTTGTATGGGTTGGTGTTGTACTTGTTGCACTTGCAGTTGTATTGCCAATTTACAGCCTCATCGGCAGTATTAAT
>CALRHK010000029.1 GCA_943359475.1 Candidatus Nomurabacteria bacterium | reverse complement strand
TTCATAGTAAGAGCATTGTATAAATACCCCACTAGTGGGGTATTTTTTGACAAATGTTGCTAAAAAGGTTATATTGAATACCCGCATTTTGCGGTGTTCTTTTCAAAAACCAAAAACAAAACCAAAAAACTATGAACTTAGAATTGAAGTATCCGCTTCCGTACACACCAAAGGGTGTCGCAGTTTCCTTCACAACGATTAGCAAAAAAGTTAATTGGAGACTCAGTCTTGAGCCACATCAGTTGAAACAACTCCAGGCACTCTTTTTAAAAGATGCACCTGAAGGTAATGCAGAAGCTGGACTCTTGTCACTCGATGAGATACATTCATGGGCTGGCGTTGGTAATATGCAACTGACCAAAGAAATGTTGAGTGAGATCATTGCCGGTGAAGGGTATGAACACCTTGATTTGTGTGAATTTCTGCATTATGTCAGTTGTTCACGCAAAAATAGTTTTTTCCGCTTGAAACAGATGAAAATTGCAACTTTTGGCTATCGCAGGTCCCCAAGCAATACTACAGAAAGTGTTTCGATCGGAAATGAATTTATGATTCCGGTTTTGAGGCAGTATGGCATAAAAATGCGCCAACCAAAGATTCAAGCGTATTCAGCACACTCTGTGCTTACTACTATGAAGAATGTTCATGTTGCGGTAAAACGCATAAATGAACCATTCGAATTGAGCTCTTCTATTGGAATTCAACATTCCAAACCTGGAGCTAAAAGAAAAGAAGCTGTTTTCCATTACTAAATTTCTATGTCTCTCAGCACCGCCCTACAAAGGGCGGTTTTTTTTATTGTATTTTGAAACTTGATATTTATCTGTAGATACGCTATAGTAATTTCGTTATGGTAGTACGAATGCGACACACACGAGCTCATACGGCAAATCGCCGAAGTCACCACGCCCTCAAGGGTGCGGCACTATGCATGTGCTCACACTGCAAGGCTCCGAAACTTCGTCACACAATGTGTGAGAAATGTGGTTACTATCGAGGCAAAAAAGTAATCGATACAGTAGCTCGTGTAGAGAAAAAACAATCAAAAAAGAAGGCACAAAAATCTGCGTAGCAGTATGTAGGTTTGGTGCAGTTCTTTCGTTACTATAGTTCTATGGCAAACAGGCACCTTTCACGCTCAATCGTTCTTCAATCACTCTTCGAGTGGGATTTTAATTCGCGCCCGGATGTTGAAGTTGGAGAAATTATTACTCGTGTGACACACGAATTCGCGCCTGGACTTGATGACACAACGTTTATCAATGACCTTGCGGAAAGTGTGATTCGAAAAAAGACTGTTATAGACGATATTATCGAAAAAGCGGCACCAGACTGGCCTCTCTCGAAAATCTCAATCGTAGACCGTAATATTCTCCGTATGGGTCTTGCTGAGCTTCTTTTTGGTGACCGCACACAAGTGCCACCAAAAGTTGCGATTAATGAAGCTATCGAATTAGCAAAAACATTTGGGGGTGAAAATTCAAGCAAATTTGTCAACGGTGTTCTCGGTGCCGTCTATAAAGAAATTGGTGAACCTGGCAAAGATGAAGTAAGTAAGAAAAAAGCAAAAGAAGATGTTGATCCTGCAACGCTACCCGTAGAACGAAAGGCCGGTGCTGTGGTATATGCATGGCATGATGAGCAACTTTATTTTGCGCTTGTGCATGACATTTTTGGTTATTGGACACTCTCAAAGGGTGGCGTAGATGAAGGTGATAGTGACGAAGATGCTTGCATGCGGGAAATCAAAGACGAAATTGGTGTCCCAGTTACCATAGTTGAAAAATTAGGCGAAAATGAGTATATTGCTTCACATCCAGAGAAGGGTAGGTTGCGAAAGCACGTAGTGTATTTTCTTGTTGAAGCACCCTATGAAGAGCTCACCCTTTCAAAATCTGGTGGTCTTGATGATGTAAAGTGGTTTCGAGCAACAGATATCGCAGAACTTCGTATGTACGACGATATTGTACCGCTCTTCACACAAGCAATTGAAATACTCACCAAGGATAAATAGTTCTTTTCTTATTATTTAGTTTCGAAGCAGGAATTAGGAATGAAGATTTCCTTGATTCATAATTCATACTTCACAACTCTTTTCTATGACAGATCTCTCACGATTTGAAACACAAACAGGTATTGTATTTACAGATAAAAAATTACTAACACAAGCATTTGTCCACCGTTCGTATATTAATGAAAATCCAGGACTCGGACTCTCACACAATGAACGTCTTGAGTTTTTAGGAGACGCGGTACTTGAGCTTGTCATTACAGATTATCTCTATAAAAAATATCCCGATCGCGCAGAAGGAGAACTTACTTCCTACCGTGCAGCACTGGTAAATGCTGTTACGATTGCACAAGTTGCAACTGACATTGGTATGAATGAATTCCTCCTTCTTTCGAAAGGTGAATCAAAAGATACTGGAAAAGCTCGACAGTATATTCTTGCAAATACCTACGAAGCATTTGTTGGAGCTGTCTACCTTGATCAGGGGTATGCAACAGCAGAACAATTTATTGGAGAAACACTTTTTACTAAAATTGAAGACATTGTCGCAAAGAAACTCTTTCGTGATGCAAAAAGTCTTGTCCAAGAAAAAGCGCAAGAGCACGAGAATGTAACTCCAGCTTACCGTGTACTAAAAGAAACAGGCCCAGATCATGATAAGCATTTTACGGTAGGTATCTTTTTCGGCGGAACACTCATTGCAGATGGTAAAGGTAAATCAAAACAAGAAGCAGAACAAGAAGCTGCACGTAATGCACTTACGAAACAGGGTTGGATAGAGTAAAATAGAAAGCAAGATGCTTAAAAAGCTTGAAATAGTTGGATTCAAATCGTTCGGCAAAAAAACAGTACTCGAGTTCACCACACCAGTGACGGCTATTGTAGGACCAAATGGATCTGGTAAATCAAACATCGTTGAAGCGATTCGATTTGTGCTTGGTGAGCAATCAATGAAGTCGCTTCGTGGTAAAGCGGGGACTGACCTCATTTTTAAAGGCTCAAAGGGTGTTTCTGCTCCTTCGCGTGCTTCAGTGGCAATTACTTTTGATAATAGTTCAAAAGTTTTCTCATTTAGTGCTGGTTCTCCTATTAATATTGATTTTGATGAAATTACAATAGCTCGTGAAGTATATGCTGATGGTGTTAATCGCTATTTGATTAATGGCTCAGAAGTACGCCTTAAAGATATTTTAGAGCTCCTTGCTTCGGTGCATATTGGTGCTTCTGGTCACCATATTATTTCACAAGGTGAAGCAGATCGAGTGCTCAACGCCTCTGCAAAGGATCGTCGAGCAATGATAGAAGATGCACTGGGCCTTAAAGTCTATCAATACAAAATAAAAGAAAGTGAACGCAAGCTCGAAAAGACGCAAGGAAACATGAAAGAAGTTGAATCTCTAAGGCGAGAGATTGCACCACACCTCTCATTTCTTAAAAAGCAGGTTGAAAAAATTGAAAAGGCAAATGGTATGCGCGAAGAGCTTACGGGATTGTATAAAACATATTTTGGTAGGGAGGCGCGTTATATTAAAAACGAAAAAGAGATTCGTGTACGGGAATTAGAACAGATTAAGAATGATTTTGAAGAATGTGAACGAGCACTCGAAAACTATACACACCACCAGACACAAGCAAGTGACCCTCGATCCGAAAATGTGCTTCGCGAACTCCAGCAAGGTCTAGCAGAAAAGCAAAAAACAAAGGAAGAACTTGAGCGTACTATCGGACGCTTCGAAGGTATGCTCGAAGCACTTTCGGTTCCAACACATCAGGGTGGCGATGAGGGCCCAGTAACTTTTTCACGAAATGAAATTACGCATATTGCTCATACGCTACTTACTCAGTGTGATCAGATTCTTGCAACGACAGATATTGCTGGGGTACATGCATCTGCTCGCACATTACGTACGCACATCGAAGCATTAAATGAACGTGTCGTTACAAAAAATACACAGATTGATTCACGCGAGATTGAAGCACGAAAGGAAGAACTCCTTGCAAAGAAGAGTGCGCTTGCACTTGAACTTGCTGCTCTCAGCACTGATATTAACGCACACAGCGAACGCATCAATGAAAAGCGTGCCGAGATAGAAAGAATTCACTTGCG
>CALRHK010000028.1 GCA_943359475.1 Candidatus Nomurabacteria bacterium | reverse complement strand
TTGTGTCACAAATAATTCTTCGTCGCCACTCAGAATTTTCGCGACCCCGCCTCGTGGTTTCGTGTGTTCACGAAACATCACTGTGGCTTCACAAATGTTTGCAATAGCAAAGCAGTTTGCTATTGCTACACTTTGTGACCCTACGGAGAATCGAACTCCGATTTAAGGCTTGAAAAGCCTCCGTCCTAACCGTTAGACGATAGGGCCAACTGTTTTATTCAAAAAAATGCTTTCGTTAAAAAGCTTTTGGATTATAACAGCAAAAATAGAAATTGCCAAATTATGCCTTCTTGGTACGGCGGACTTTACGGACTACCCTTTTCACCTTCTCAAGTACGGGTGATTCGTGGCGTCCTCCGGTCAAGAAAAGGATTGAAAGCATCCCAAAGAGTGTGACATGCGAGTAGACTGCTTCTTTGAAAAAGAAATACGTTAAAGTAATCACAAGAAGTGCAATGGCTGAAACCACGCGAATACGAAAACCAATAAACAAACAGAGCCCTATGATAAATTCGATTGCTCCCGCAGAAAAGACCCACATTGCTGGTGAGACGTGCACATAGTTTGTGAGGTGATAATTGTTGACGACGAGTTCAGTAAGATGGGGGTTTAAAAGTTTTTCATATAATGCGAGGAACATGAACGCTGTACCAGAAAGTATGCGCAGTGCATTCAACCCCCACTTTTTTGGAAGCCCAAACCAATTGAAGAACGGCACACCGAGCACATCATCGACACCTGGTGCCCCACTTCCAAACGAAAAGAGTACGAGAATGAGCCCCACAAAATCAAGATTACCAAACAAGTAGGGATATTGGAGTAAGCCAATGACATACAAGCATAGTGCCACCGCAAGCGAAGGCACCAATAAGAATCCTGCGAGAATAAAGAAGCCGAGATATATTTCTAGCGTTGCAATAAAAGGTGATGCATTTGCGATCGGAGAAATGAATACACCGGCAGTACCTGCGCCCAAGAGCGCAACACCGACTGCAATTCGCGCAAGCCACGGGAGGAAGATATTGTAATTGCGAGCTCGTGCAAAAATATTTTTTGCCATATCTTTGAGTGTGCGTGAGCGTGTATATGTATCTGCAAGAAGTACTACCACCGCAAGTGTGACAATCATAATGATTGTATTTTTTGGTTCTGCAAATGCAGAGAGAAGAAACGAAGCATCACCGCCAGTATGTGTGACAAATTGTTCGCTCTCAACAACATAGCCGACATGTGCACTCGCAAAGAGCGGAAGGAAAAATCCCAACGTGAGTCCACTCAAACGCGAAATGTACTTCATATAAAATAATTATATCGCATAGATACTATTCGCAAACTCAAATTATAGTAAATTGTGTATATCTTTTTTCATTTATCTTCTTAAATAAAAATGGTAGGATAATGCATCGCAATGGAGGAGTGGCTGAGAGGTTGAAGGCACCGCTCTCGAAAAGCGGCATCGGGGAAACCCGATCGGGAGTTCGAATCTCCCCTCCTCCGCAATTTTTCGAAAAGGGTTTCTGAAAGCAAAATGGGGTCGGCGTGAAGCGAATTAGAAACTTGACCGCAAATCTCCCCTATAACGACACGTAGATACAAATAATGTAAAATAACAGCATGAGAACAAGAATAGTAACAGTCTTTTTTATAGTCATTACTCTTTCAAGTTTTTTGATTGGTGTTTTTCTCTATCCCCACTTGCCTGCACATATTGTAGGCCACTGGGACGCATCCGGTAATCCAAATGGTGTGATCAGTAAATTTTGGGGATTATTCTTATTGCCCCTTATCGAACTTTTTCTCTTTCTTCTGTATTATTTTATTCCCAAAATCGATCCGCTAAAAAATAACATTGAATCATTTCGAAAAATGTACAACCTCCTTTGGGTTATACTTTCGCTCTTTTTATTCTACATTCATCTCCTGACACTTTATTGGAACACTGGACATATTTTTAGCATTACTACTTTCCTCCTCCCTGCATTTACTATTCTTTGGTTCTCTATTGGGTATATTCTCAAGCACACAAAACCAAATTGGTTTGTCGGCATACGCACACCATGGACTCTCAGTAATGAGACCGTCTGGCATAAGACCCACGCCCTTGGCGGGACCCTTTTCCAAGCAGTTGGTGTTTGTACTTTACTTGGTATGCTTATTCCAAAGTATGGAATTTTTTTCATGCTTATCCCTCTGTTTATAGCGGTCATCTCTACGGTTATATATTCTTACGCTATAAGTAAAAAATAGCGAAACGACTACAATTTCAGATTATCTTAAATTTCTGTACAATAGGAGAACCTATGTCATTTTTCGACCATACCAAACAGACACTCTGGCGACTCATATACCCAATCTTTCCAAAGGTACAAAAGATACTCTTACGTACAGGCATTCTCCATCACGAAGGTCGGCAACCTTACCCTGTCGGATGGCTGGCACCAGGAAAAACACTTGAGGGACTCAAAACGCATCTAAAAAATGCGTGGGGATTCGGCAACCATTTTGTTGCATGGATAGATACTGACCAAGTCCTTTCGTGGAGAAAGCTTGAATCATTCGAAACACAATACCACTTACGTGTATTTGCTGATGGTGAAATTCGTGGACATTACGAATTTACACCCGAGGCACATCCCTATAAACACTTTTATGCACACGGCGAAAAAGAATCTCGTGAAATGTTTCTCACTTTTCTCGGTGACTATGTGATAGCAGAAAAGCATACGACTGATTTGTCTTCGTATCTCACTGAAAAAAAACATGAACCTCAGATTATTTTCCAAGAGCACCGCGCGTAGTCGCGCTAGTCGGATAGGCAAAATCCCATACCATTCCCGCAATATTTCGTGGCGTACCCACAAGTGGAAAATGGTGCAGATCAATAAACGGAACACTATTACACTCAATGATGCCCATGCGTGGCTCAAGTTTCCACGACTTGGTATGATCTTTCATTATAAAATCGATACCAATAATTGGCTCATCAATCACGCGAGCACATTCTTCTAAAAGCTCAACAACATCTGGGTGTGTTTCTTTTGTTACTTCTGTAATACCACCACCCGCACTACGACTTGTTTTATCACCAAGGAAAACTGTTACCCCGTTTGAAACAATAGTATCAAGGGTAAGGTTTTGTAGCATAAGTATTTTTTCAGTAGAGTTATCAAGAACTATTTTATGAAAAAGAGTATCATCTCGTTTTGGATTTTTGTTTTCAAGTGTGACAAGTTCAGCAATAGTTTTTTTACCATCACCGTACACAACAGCAGGTTCACGTCTCACTATCCCAGCGAGCTTGCCACCAATGAGTGTTCCTCGAAACACAAAACCCACGAGTTCTTCTTCGACGATCACATAGGGCGAAAGCTGGAGAGCACTTTCGAAACCCTGTATGAGCTCAACGCTTGTACCAATATGGAGTGTTGTATGGCGACTACGTGACCCTATATGAGGCTTGGTAATAAGTGGCAGATGTAATGTTGCAAGCACATACTCAAGTTCAGATTTGTTTTTGACGAGTACGCCACGTGCGACAGGCAATCGTGCTTGGAGTAACTTTTGTTTGAGTTTCCACTTATCATCCATCCAAAGCGATTCAGAGTGGCCTACACGCAGTGGTCGTGGCAAACTTTCAAAAGTGTATTTCCGTCCATCAAGTGTAAAGAGAAAAAGTTCAGTCGGCTGACCAAAAAGCCAAAATTCTTTAAGAGGTATGTTTCTCGCAAGTGCTTCTTCCCATAGCACACGCGTACGCATACTATCGCGTAGTGTCGGTGCATCTTTTAGTTTTCCGATTCGAAACAAGACTGCTCCTCGTACACAAACATCCGTGAGCCTATCAATATACGGTGTGACACATTTTTCACGAATCCAATTGATCAAACGAGCCACGGGATTTTGTAACATACCCAACCGTACTGCTAGTTTTGCTATCGTATGATTTACAGGCGTACTGCCACAGTGTGGACAGGAACTTTTTTGCAACATCTTACGAGTATACCAAAGTGGTAATAAAAAAACTCCCCGAGGGGAGTTTGCAAAACTAATTAAGTCTGTCCGTTTTCCGGCAAAGGTATCAACGCCCAATCACCAGGTTCCTTAAAGATTTTCATCTTTTTCGCGAGTAGCATATGGAGCGCTGCGCAGACATCACCATGACTCACGACTGCTTTGCACACAAAAGTGTCGCCAAGAAAATGTCTGTTAAAATCCATCATTATTTCAGGATGCATACCATTCCCATCATCTATCTCATTTCGTAGCACCATCTGCTCCGGTTTTACTGCAGCATGTCGAGCAAGGATCCCTGCTGTCTCAGAGGTACGAATTTGGGGTGAATAGAATATATGCTCAAATGTAGTAATTCCATTTTTACTACACTCATCAAGGATTGCAGGTATCACCTTAGTGTCGAGTAATTCCCTGCCGTCTTCTGTAAGCTGTCGTGTTATAGGGTCATAATGACCATGGCGCATAATCAATAAATATTTGTTTTTTGTTTCCATGACGAAAAATGTTTTAGTAGTTATACCAAATGACAAGAAATTGTCAATCAATTGATTTTGTGGTAAAAATGAGGTATCTTTTCTTTAATGCGCGGTTAGCTCAGTTGGTAGAGCAATCCGTTTACACCGGAAAGGTCGGGGGTTCAAGTCCCTCACCGCGCAC
>CALRHK010000027.1 GCA_943359475.1 Candidatus Nomurabacteria bacterium | reverse complement strand
TTCGGGATACTTTTCGAGTATAAGATCAGTGAGCGTTACCATTTTGGTTTTACCATCGCCATGTACCGTAAGACCTGAGGGCTTATTGATGACAATAACATCGTCATCTTCGTAAAGAGTAATTTTTTTAAGATTTATTTTTTCCAAGTGCGCGATAGAGGATTCGAACCTCTGACCCTCCCCACGTCAAGGGGATGCTCTACCAACTGAGCTAACCGCGCGAGTAGACGAAGAATACCAAAATATAAAACATCTGTAAATTTTTATATTTCTTCAGTAAAGAATAATTTTTGAAGCAAAATTATAGCTTTCGTAAAATGATCAACTATTTTTACTGCAAAAAGGGTTACAAATACTACAACAAAGTATTTACCATCAAATAAAAGTATCTTTTCTAAAACAAAAAGTGTAGAAATTATTGTGATAGAAAAAATTAAATACGTTACCGAAATTAAAAAATATTTCCCTGTTAATACACTTATTTCTTTGCTTGACTCAACCACCTGGGAATACTGAAAACAAATTGCTGCAAGTGCAATACATGTAGCAATTATACTTAAATATATTATAACTATAGTCCCGATATCCTTTTGCTTAAAAAGCTGATAAGTATGTATGAGTAAACCAAAATAACATGCCCATAAAAAACTACTCCAGCAATAATAGGCAATGTTTTTTATCTTTTTCATCTTGTGTCCCCGGCAGGAATCGAACCTACATACCCGGCTTAGAAGTCCGGAGTTCTATCCATTGAACTACGGGGACAATATAGGCAGGCTACCTTAGCTACTGCATTGCGTCAATCCTTTACTAAATACTTGAGCGTAGCACCAATCGCAACCCCAAAACCGAGTGCCTCTCGAAGTGGAAGTGGCGGGACTGCTCCTTCTGCAAGATGTGTACCCTGCCATACATCGGCCCAACTTGCATCAATGGTCAGTGAGCGAGATAAAAATTCTGGCAAGCCTTGTATATATGCGTGAGTACCTGCAACAAAAAGTGTGTTGCATTCAGGACGGAGTTCCACCTCTTTGGTATGCGCCCCCCAGTGAAGAAGCATACTTTTTGCAGCGTCAACAATTGGAGAGAGTGCCAAGAGGAGTGCTTTATGGAATGTTTTGTGTGGACCACGAGTTGATACACCTTGCGAACTCAGTAGTTGCGCAATTTCATGTTCAGAAATTTGTGTAACTTCATGAATATGTGAGATTACTTCTTTGCCTCCATAGCCAACAGTGGCAGTAAAAACTGTGACGCCATATGCGACAATTGCAACTTCTGTCATGTGCGTACCAATATTGAGAAGCATAACTTGTCGTGTGTCGTCTTTGTGGACTACTGCACGAGCCAGCGCTGTAAGTGAACTTTCGAGTGTTACACCAGTAGGCTTGTGCGCTGTTATATACCGAGCATATTCAGCGTGAAGCGCTGTGCGACGTACGAGCGCTCGAACAATCATACTCTCTGCATGTCGTGCGAGTATTGTGCACTCCGTCGTAAACTGACCACGAACATTGGGAATATGATTTTCTAAATGAAGCTCTACTAGTGATTGAATATCTTTTTCTGGTGCAAGTGGTAAACGTAGTATCGTTGTATAAAAAAATTCTTCTGGAAGTGCAAGTGTAACCTCTTTTGCATTGGCACCCGTAATCAACTCACGAAACATACGTTCAGTCTCGTGCCAGTGTGTAACATCTGTCGGATCAATCGTTGGTATTTGTTTGCGATAAATAAATGAAACATCGAGGTGGTGCACAAACGCAGAAAGACCAAGCGCTCGGACTTCTTGTCCGTACGCAATCCCTACTGCACGCGTGCGCGAAATTCGTGCACCTTTTGGTCTAAACTTATACGCCATTTGCAATAGTATAACACTACTTCACTTTTCGTCTTTGTGAAAATGCACGCTTGAGAGCTTCGTAAAGCACCGGGAGCGAAGAGAGCACTACGACGGCAATGATGCCTGGTAGTAAATAAGCATCAATACCAACAACTTTTTTCCCAATAAAATAACCTGCACCTATTACTGTAGCCGACCAGAGTAATGCACCGAGAATATTCCATTTTAAAAATGAATAGTACTCCATCTTGCCTACACCGGCAAGAATTGGAGCAAATGTGCGAACGATTGGTGTGTAACGTGCTAACACAAGTGTAAGTTTTCCATATTTTTTATAAAATTTTTCTGAACGGGCAACATATGTCTCATCAAAAAAGAATGAGTTCTTCTTTTTAAAGACACGCGGACCATAACGATAGCCGGCCATATACCCAACAGTATCCCCGAGGATTGCCGCCACAGCTACAACAAAAATATAAAGTGGTACCGAGAGATATCCTTGTGCACCAAGTACCCCGATTGCAAAGAGCAATGAGTCGCCCGGCAAAAAGAAACCAAAAAATAATCCAGTCTCAGCAAACACCACCACAAATGCACCCAGGATACCGAGTGCTTGTATGAGATGTGTGGGATCAAAGAGTGACATATATATTAGTGTAATGGTTTACCAGGGGGTACCTTTTTTTGAGGAACGAGTAATGTGAATGTATCACCTTCACCATGAGCAAAAAGCATGCCGTTTGATTCATAGCCACGGAGAGTGCGTGGCTCAAGATTAAAAACAAATGTTGTTTGTACACCAACAAGCATGTGTGGCTCGGGAAAATACTGTGAAATACCTGAAACAATCTGACGAATTCCCTCATCACCAAAATCAACTTTCAATATCAAAAGTTTATCTGCGCCTTCCATTTTTTCTGCAGACACAATAGTGCCAATGCGAATGTCTACCTTTTCAAACTCGTCGTAAGAAATACTCATATAGTTAGTGTATTCTATCTAAAAAACGTTGTAATAAAAGTGCGGCAGCTTTTGCGTCAATATTTTCGCCGACCGGCGCACTTGTTTTTCGTGCATGCAATTGCTCTTTTCCTTCCCTGCCGTGCGCTTCAAACGAAGTGAACGCCTCCGGAATTTCATGTACTACTGCATTAGTAATCTCGTGTAGTCGCAAAGCAAAATCTCCAATTGCTGTTTGTATCTTATTGTCGTGTCCTTGTGCATCACGCGAAATACCGATAACAAATTCAGTTTGCTGTTCTTTAGCGAGTGCCTCGAGGTACGCCAGCGCTTCTCCTGGTGCAAGAGTTATTCGAGGAAACGCCATCATGCCAACATCATCAGACACTGCAATACCAACTCGCCGTGACCCATAATCAATTCCTACATACCGCATACACCGAGAATACCATATTTGGACACATTTGAAGACATACACAATGACACAAAAGTACTCTCTGTCGAATAGGCGAATACCGAACAAAAATTTATACTATATGTATGCACCTACTCTCCCCAAAGAAACATCACGAGAAAACTCAAAAACATTTAGGTTCACACCATAAAAACCCTGAGCATATACATCAGGCACCTCTCCTTACTACACGTAAGAAAAAAATGTATTTCATTTTGATTTGTGTTGTCCTACTCGGGGTTGGCGCATGGAGGCTCGTCGTCTTCGAAAAAGACTACGCGAATAAATTTTACCCTGGTGTCTCTATTGGTGGAGTAGCGATTGGTGGATTTACCTACAAAGAAGCTCAGCAACTCTTTAAAGCAAGGGCAGATACTCTCGAACAAAATGGTCTCACTATTACTTTTGAAAAATCAACAGGCGCTCAAACAATCTCCATACCCACAACTGCAGTTGGACTCACTGCCGACAGTGCAACAGAATATTTTTCAATAAGCAACTGGGAAACTGATCTACAAGAAGCATTTGCGTGGGGACACCAAGCTCCCCTTAGCCTTCGTGCTACACAACAGCTTCGTCTTCTCTTTTCTAAAAAAGCATTTCATTTTTCAAACACGATTAATAAGAATGCACTTGATTCATTACTAGAAAACGAACTCTATGTTTTCTTAAAGAAAAGCTCCCCAGCGCAGTTTGCTTCAAATGGAACCACGGTAACAATCATAAAAGAAAAAATAGGAGAGACTATAAACAAAGAAGAAGTCATTCAGACACTTGAAAAGAAGATTGTCGCACTCGATACAACAGCAACTACTTTTACTTTATACCCTGATATACCAAAACTCACCGAGACAGACTTGCTTCCCTATCTCGACTTTGCGCACAATTTTGCTACACACACCAAAGTACTCTTAAAATACAAGACGCACCAGTGGACCCTTTCAGGTGCAAAGCTTGTTACGTGGCTGACCGTTGAAAACAATACGCCTCGTATTAATTCGGATATGGTTGACACTTTTCTCACACGCTCTGTAGCTAAATCTATTGATAATCCCCCACACAATAGCCGCTTTCAGATAAAGAATAATAGCTTAGTTGAAATAACCCCTGGCACGAGCGGTTTTGTTGTTGACAGTGCAGATTTGCTTGAGAAACTGCAATCACTTGTCGAAGCTGAAAACAAAGAACCAAAGACAACCACTATTACTATACGCACAAAAGAGGTTGCGCCACGTATCACAAAAGAAACAATACATACATATCACATCGAAGAACTTGTCGGATCGATTCGCACAAACTTTAGTGGTAGTAGTGCAGATCGTACACATAATATCAAGATAGGTGTTGATACAATCAACGGTATTCTCATTGCCCCAGGTGAAGAGTTTTCGACGCTTGCTGCCATTGGTCCAGTAACCGAAAAAGAGGGCTACGTAAAAGAGCTCGTTATTAAACAAAATAAAACTGAAAAAGAATTTGGTGGAGGATTATGCCAAGTTGCGACAACACTCTTTCGTCTTGCGCTTAACGCAGGCCTACCAATCACCGAGCGGATGAACCATCGCTTTGTGGTCCCCTACTATAATCCACCGGGACTTGATGCGACTATCTATAGCCCGTACACAGATTTTCGTTTTGTAAACGACACCAACAATTACCTTCTCTTGCAAGGTCACGTTGAAAATCAACAAGTTGTTATGGAACTCTACGGCAAAAAAGACGGTCGTGTAGCGAATATTTCAGAACCTATTCTGACAAACAAAATTCCTGCGCCAGCTACGAAATATACAATGAGTACCGAACTTCCTCTCGGTGTTACCAAATGCTACGAAGCTCCGCACGAAGGTGTAACTGCTGATGTCGTCTATGAAATAAATTATCTTGATGGTACGACTAAAAAGAAGAATTTCCACAGTGTGTATCAACCATGGCAAAAAGTATGTCTCGTAGGGACAGCATTTACCCCTCCATCTAGCCAGTAGTTGTTGTGTTTTTTGTTTCTGGTGGTCGAATGACGATGAGTCGCTTCTTCCATCCTTTCATAAAATCAGAAATTGATACTTTGCGTATACCCTCACGTTTGCCAGGATCGTTGTAAAACACCTCGTCATCATCAAAACCAGTAACTACCACTAGGTGACCATATGAACTTTGTGGATTGAATCCTCGATGAATTGAAGCAATGACCGGACCTTCTTCGACAATTGTTTTGAATTCTTTGAAAGCAGAGTCTCTGCTGAGAGAAGAAAGGTCGAGCGTCTTTCCTACGAGCCCGTGCTTTACAGCAAGCGCCGCGAGACCATCGTGTTTCCATCCAACATTTTTTTGATAGGCACCACTTTTTAATCCTTCCTCAAGCACTTTTTGTACTGAGGTGGTATTTGGTTTGTAAAATTCAACTATCATTGCGACGTCTGTCACACCACAACCTTTTTGTTTCCAAGCTACAGAACTAATATCACTAATTTGAGAATATAAAGGCACATTATAAGGCATCATTGGTATCATAGACCCAATGCTAACAGGTATTTATTCTGGGTCAATGTACTTTTTA
>CALRHK010000026.1 GCA_943359475.1 Candidatus Nomurabacteria bacterium | reverse complement strand
GCAGGTAGACCGAGGAGTTCTGCAACTTTTGGCTTATTAAAACCAACCATGAGCATATCATCAATTGCAATAACTGGTACGCCGAGTTGACCTGTCATTTCAATCATTTCTGTGCGACGTGCATGGTCTTCGGCAACATTATATTCTTCATAGCTCACATTATTCTCTTTAAAATATGCCTTCGCCATCTGACAAAAGTGGCACGTTGGTGTTGTATAAATTGCGACGTGTTTCATTGCAAAAAAGTTAGTTGTTAATTCCTTACACTGACAGTATAGCACACGAGTCAAGCGCTTTTTGTCGGGTACCGGGAATCGGTCACGAATATTTTACTCGCCGTCGCTCGTATACTTTCTCGACCCCGGCTCGCGGTCTCGCCTGCTAGCTCGACATCGCTCAGCCTTTCGATTCTTGACACAAAAAGAAAGAAGTTGCTTTTTGTGCGGGTACCGGGAATCGAACCCGGGTCTCAACCTTGGGAAGGTCGCATTCTACCACTAAACCATACCCGCTCTCTTTATTATTTAACACTAAACCATTCTTTAAAGAAACGGAGGAAGCCACTTTGTTTTTTAGGGCTTACTGTTGCTGGCGACTTGCTGTCAGAAGCCATAGATGCATCAGGAATCACAATAATATCCTCTCCCTCTTTTACAACACGAAATTTGTCACGAATCACCTCCTCAACACCACGCTCTGTTTTGAGATCATCAATATTTGTCTGTAAATTTTGTTCCTTCGTTTGCAATACTGCTACTTCACTAGCAACATCATTTTTTTGCTGTGTAATTACACGGTCTTTTCGGTACAAATCATATACTTTGGTACCAAAAAAAATAATACTTAAGCCAAAAAACACCAAAAAACCCTTCGAATGAATAACTTTTTTAAATACATGCTTATTTTCTCGTGGTGTCATACCTTCGACAAAGAGCTTTGTCCTTGCTATACTTTTCTTACTTTAAAAGTAGTCAAATTATACCCTGTATGATGTTCAATCCAAAACACCGAAAAAAGATCAGTAAAATTTGGGCAGTAATCTGCGTTTTCATCATTATTATGATGATTTTGCTCTATTTCCCTTCCCTTTTTAATTAACATTATTCTTTCCCGCCACGCATCATCTTGAGAAAGACTTCGTGGGGTATATTTACTTTACCTCGTCCACGTTCTTTCATGCGTTCTTTTCCACGCTTCTGTTTCTCGAGAAGCTTCTTTTTGCGGCTTACGTCACCACCACCAACTACCTTGCTTCCATGCATCATCACATCTTTACGATATGCCTTGACCGTGCGAGATGCCAAAATTCGACCGCTTGCAAAACCTTGAATCTTTGTTTCGAATTGCTGACGAGGAAGAATTTCATGAAGTTTTTCAACGGTTGTTTCAGCTTCCTCAAATGCACGTCGTCGTGAAATCACACGAGTAAATGCATGTACGGGCTCATCTGCCACAAGTACGTCGAGACGAGTGACATCAGCCGAACGCATTTCCCCAAGTTCGTATGATATTGATGCATAGCCAGAAGAAACACTTTTGAGTTCATCAAAAAAGTTACGCATCATTTCACGAAGTGGCATTTTAACTGTCAGTGCAGTACGTCCTCCGCTAAAATTTTCAGTATCACCTATTTCAGCTTCATGACTGAAAAGAAGTGGCATCAATCCACTCAAATAGTTTTGTGGAACAATAATTTTAATTGTTGCCCACGGCTCAATAACTTCGACAACTTCACCATCATTTGGGAAAAGATGTGGCGAATAAATCATTTCTTCCTTCCCGTTACGATACGTAACTTTGTAGGTAATGGATGGCATGGTGACTACTAACTCTAGATTAAATTCACGACGCAATCGTTCGGTAATAATCTCGAGGTGTAACATACCAAGAAAACCCGCACGAAAACCCCGCCCGAGTGCACCAGATGTTTCCTCTTCATATGAAAATGCCGAATCCGAAAGTTGTAATTTTCCCAGCGCGAGTTTCAATTCTGGAAAATCATCCTGACTTTCTGGGTATATAGATGCCCATACTACTGGTCGAGGTTTCATATATCCAGGGAGTGCTGGGAGCGGTGTTTTTTCTCGAACGATCGTATCACCAACCGATGCAATACCTGGTTTCTTAATACCGGTGACAATATAGCCTATTTCTCCTGCGCTAATTTTTGCCATTGCCGTTTCCTCTGGAATGAATGTACCCACGTCGAGTGCTAAAAATTTTTCGCCGGCTACAGAAAATGAAAGATTATCGTGACGCTTAACTTCGCCATCAAACACACGAACGTAGACGATCACTCCTTGATGATTTGAATATTTGAAATCAAACACGAGGCCTCTGAAATTATCTCCTGTAAATTCTGTCGCTGGAGGTGGAATACGATCAACGACTGCATCAAGCAGTACTTCAACACCCTGACCAGTTTTACCCGAGACTTCAAGCACTGTGTCAGGATCGACATGGAGTAAGGTTGCAATTTCAAGTTTTGTTTCTTCTACACGAGCAAGCGGTGAATCAACTTTTGATACTGCAGGTATGATAGTGAGTCCTTGTGTACGCGCCATTTCAAGCACAGTAAGTGTTTGTGCCTGCACACCTTGTGTCGCATCAACAAGCAAAATAGAACCCTCAACAGCCTTGAGAGCTCGCGAAACTTCATATGAAAAGTCGATGTGTCCTGGCGTATCAATAAGATTGAGCATGTACTGTGCACCTGCTTTTGTGAATTGCATGCGTACTGGTTGCATCTTGATCGTAATACCTCGCTCGCGTTCAAGCTCCATATTATCGAGCACTTGTTCTTTCATTTTGCGTTTTTCGATTGTATGCGTCACCTCAAGCATACGGTCAGCCAATGTGGACTTCCCGTGGTCAATGTGAGCTATAATTGAAAAATTTCTAATATGCTTTAAATCCATCCCGTACGAAGCGGTTTGCGGTCTTTCAAACGCCACCCACTTAAATTATTTCTTATAAAATCAGTTGTAACATGATTAATTGTGGCTTCCCGTAGAACAACTACGACTTCGTACGGGATCCGTTTGTGTTCGTATACTACCAGATAATCAATAAAAATCTATGAGAGTTCTTCTGGCCCAGGACTTACACTCGCTGTGCCCCAGAGACGATGCTTGAGGGTCGCAAGGACATTTTTGATCTCAGGATTACCCATAGCAATAAGTGCGTACCCTGCTGCAACAATACCAACAACACCCGCAATCAAACCCTGGCCAAAGACACCCCAAAATGTCGAGAGTCCAAAGAGTGGTCCCAAAAGTGTCAGTACTGCATAGGCAACGATTGCAAGAGTAAATGCAGCAACAAGACTTTGAAAAAATACTTTTTGGAGTTGTGTTCCCTTTCCCCGGAGAAAATCTGATTTAAATAAAAACCACAACGCAAAGAAATTAATGAGCGAACCAATCGAATACGCAAGAGGTAACATCAATATTGTTGAATCTGATGTTTTATCAACACGCAACAGCGACTCAAAGAAATACCGCATTGCCGGTGTCACCGCATAGAGACGAATCAGTACAAATGCAAAAAGTATAGTAAACGCTGAAGATACTAAATTTACCACCAATGGACGCCGTGTTTGTCCTGCGGCATAGTAGGCACGCACAAATAAAAGCACGAGCCCTTGCGCTACAATCGAAATCGCAAAAAGCGCCAGCGCTGCAGCGGTGAGACGCGTATCTGACCATGAAAAACGTCCGCTTCCCAAAATGACACGTACAATCTGTGCGCGAATCACAATAAAAAGAAACATGAGGGGTAATGACCAAAAAATAATTTGTCGTGCCGTACTAATCGTGTGGCCGATAAATCGTTGCACATCTCCTCGTGCAAATGCTTGCGCAAGTATCGGAAACGCTGCAATAGAATATGACACTCCAATAATATTGAGTGGAACTGTTTCGAGATTATAAGCAAAAGTAAAAATCGAAATTGAACCTTCTTTAACCATAGACGCGAGTGCAACAATCGCTATGAGTGAAAGACTCGAGAGTGAAAGTGTAAGCGTGCGTGGCAATGATACTGCGGCCACCTCCTTCACGGTTGCCCAATTTATTTTCCATGTAATACGTGGCATAAAACCGTGCTTTACAATAACTGGTATTTGAATTGCAAAATGCAAAAATGCTCCAAGTATCACACCCATAGCGAGACCGTAAATTCCAAACTGTGGATAAAGAAAAACAACACCGAGGATAATACCGATGTTATAAAAGACTGGCGAAAGTGCGTACACAAAAAAGTTTTTGTAATACTGGGTGATGGTGCCAAGTACATTTGAAATACCAATAAAGAGCGGTGAGAGGAGCATGATGCGTGACATCATTACAAGTTCTGCAAGTTCGCTTGCAGAAAACCCTGGTGCAATCAAAGGCGCAATCTTAGGCATCAAAAGTGCCACAAGTCCAGAGAGGATCGCAATCGTTGCGAAAAAAGCAGTGAAGATTTGGTTCATGAAAATTCGTGCCTTGGCTTTGTTTTCATTTACCTCTCCACCATTTTCCATCCGCTTTATTAAAAATGGAATGAGTACTGTAATGGAAACGAGCGAACCAATCGAAACGTACAGAAAATCTGGCACACGGAAAGCAGCGTAGTACACATCAAGGTGTGCCGAAGGACCCAAAAAATGCGCAAGTGAACGGTCACGAATCAGTGCTAACACCTGTGAAAGCAATGTAAAAAAACCGAGCAGCAACGCTGCCTCGTGGACAGTTCCTGATTCGCGATTGAGAAGTGCAAGAATTCTTTTTACCATAGACTACAGCACAATGCTGACAAGTTTATTTTTTACATAAATAATACGAGCTGGTTCTTTACCAAGGAGGAGTTCTTTAATTTTCTCGTGTGCACATGCGAGCGCTTTGACTTTTGATTCATCCTCGTCACGAGCAACTATTATTTCCGCACGAACCTTACCATTGACTTGCACCGCAATCGTCACAGACATATCAGTAACCTGCTTTGGATCATACTGTGGCCATGTGGTGAGGTGAATCGAGCTTTTTTCGCCAAGGATATGCCAAAGCTCTTCGGTAATATGTGGCGCAAATGGTGCAAGAAGTTGCAAAAATATTTTGTAATTTTTTTCTGAAATTGTTTCTGTTTTCTCCCACGCATTCAGCAAAATCATCATTTTTGCTATTGCGGTATTAAATTTATAACTTTCGATATCCTCACTAATACCTTTGATTGTTTGATGAAAAAGCACACCATTGCTTGATGCTGGTTCCGGCATTATTTTTTCTTTAAGCCTCCACACACGTTCCAAAAATCGTCGTACGCCTACTACACCATTTGGATCCCATGGATAGTTTGTCGTAACGCCGTATGGCCCCATAAATGCAAGATACATGCGCACCGTATCAGCACCGAGCCTATCTACAATTTCATCTGGATTGATGACGTTTCCTTTTGACTTACTCATCTTATTGCCATCAGGACCGAGGATAAGTCCACGATTGCGACGAACAGTATAAGCTTCATTTTCATTCACTAAACCCAAATCATGCATCGCTTTCACCCAAAAGCGAGAGTAGAGCAAGTGCATGGTTGTATGCTCAGCACCACCCATATATAAATCAATCGGCATCCATGCACGCATCTTCTCTTTCGTGGCAAACTCTTTTTCATTTTGATTGTCGAGATAACGATAGAAGTACCATGAAGAATCAACGAATGTGTCCATCGTCTCAACTTCTGGCTTCCATCCTTTGCCAAAAATTCTTTCGGTACGTTCAAAGAGCTCCTTGCTACGCGCAAGAGGTGATGTGCCATCGGGCGTATGATCTACATCTGTCGGCAGTAGCCATGGCAAATGTTCTTTAGGTACTGGGTGTGCCTTTCCTTGTGGATCATAGACAATAGGAATAGGACATCCCCAATATCGCTGACGACTAATACCCCAATCACGCAAGCGATATTTCTTCACCATTTTTCCACCGACATTTTTTACTACTTCTTTAGTATCAACGAGTGGTTCCTCAACAACTGGAAGATTATATACCTTTGCAAATTCAAAATCTCTTTCATCATGCGCTGGTACACCCATTATTGCGCCAGTACCAATATCATTTAATACATAGTTGGTAATCCAAACTGGAATTTCTTCATTGTTTGCAGGATTGATAGCATTGAATCCAGCAAATATACCGGTTTTTTCTTTCTCTTTAAAATCTCGTATGCC
>CALRHK010000025.1 GCA_943359475.1 Candidatus Nomurabacteria bacterium | reverse complement strand
ATGGCGACTCTCTATACACAAAAAGACAAGAATATTTCGCGTACCTGGATGCTGATGGGACTTTTCTTGGTGATTGTAATTGGTAGTGGATATTTTCTTTCGTATTACTATCACAACCCAAGTATTCTCTATATCGCTGTAATTTTCTCAGTTGTAATGAATATCACTTCATACTGGTACTCGGACAAAATTGTGACCAAGCTCGCGGGTGCAAAGGAAGCGCCCGATGGTGGTGAATATGCAGAACTCCATAATATTGTGGAGAATTTGGCAATTACGGCAGGACTTCCAAAACCAAAAGTATTTATTATTACCGACTCTGCACCAAACGCATTTGCAACAGGTCGTGATCCAAAGCATGCGGTTGTTGCAGTTACCACCGGTCTTCTCGGCATCCTCGATCGTACTGAGCTCGAAGGCGTCATTGCGCACGAGCTTTCGCATATTGGTAATCGTGACATGTTGCTTTCTACAGTCGCTGCAGTACTTGTGGGGTTCATGACGATTCTTGCCGATATGTTTATGCGAAGTATGTGGTGGGGACGTGGTCGTGATGATGATAGCCGTGGCGGGAGCGTACTGGCTATTGTAGGGGTGATTTTTATCATCCTATCGCCACTGTTCACTCAGCTCATTCAGCTTGCGATTTCCCGCAAGCGAGAATATCTAGCTGATGCATCAGGCGCACTCCTCACACGCTATCCCGAAGGTCTTGCATCCGCGCTCGAGAAAATCGGTGCACATGCACAACCACTTAGTCACCAATCAAAAGCAATCGCGCATATTTACCTGGCTGATCCTCGTGGTATGGGATCGCGTATTGCAAACTTATTCCAAACACACCCACCTTTAAAAGATAGAATCGCCGCACTGCTCGGCTCAAAAAAATAATAATATGCCTGAAGAGACACAGATTACTTTTGCAAAACATCATTCACGATTTGTTGTGGGTGTGCTTGATATTGTGCACTCGACTGAGACAACCGTGTCGCTTGATGGTGATGCGATTGATCATTTCTACACAATTTTTCTAAGAGAAATTTCAAAAGTAATCCATACGCATGGTGCGAAAGTTATTAAAAATGTTGGCGATGGCGTTATCTTTTATTTTCCTCAAACGGCAGAAATAAACGAGGAATCATTTCAAGAAGTTGTTTCCTGTAGCAGTGCACTTCTCGAAGCTCGTACAAAACTCAATAGTCAACTTACAGAATCGCAGTTACCAGAGATCAGCTACCGCGTGAGTATGAGCTATGGACAAGTGAGTGCGATGCTTGATTCGCAAAGCAAAATTATTGATCTCTTTGGTGCGACACTCAATACGTGTGACAAATTTAATAAACTCGCGCAGCCAAATACCGCAGTAGTCGGGGAAGCACTTTACGAAAAGCTCGCAAGGTATGGTTTCAAAGGAGAAAAGATTGCCGACTTTGCAATCGGACAGAAGATGCGTTTTGGGGTGTATCAACTCATCGCGTAAGGCTTATGGCGAAATTTACCATCAACCGCATAAAACTTCGCAAGCTTGAGCCAACCAAAAATCCATTTGCATCGCTTGCGCGTGCGATTATCTACCAGCAACTTTCTGGGAAAGCGGCAGACACTATCCTCGCCCGCTTTTTAAAATTATTTCCTAAAAAAACAAAAGGGTTTCCAACGCCTGCACAGGTTATTTTACTTGATGAAAAATTGTTTCGCAGTGCAGGGATTTCTGGTAGTAAAATGCAGTACCTCAAAGATCTTGCGTTGAAGTTTTCTGACGGCACGATTACTCCAAAACACTTTTCCAAAATGTCAGATGCTGAAATTCGTGAACACTTGGTCAGGGTAAAAGGTATTGGCACGTGGACTGCTGATATGTTTTTAATCTTTGCGCTCAACCGCCCCAATATTTTGCCAGTAGGGGATTTGGCGATCCGCAAAGGATTTCAAAAAGCATGGAAGTTGCGCACTCTCCCGAGCGAGCAAAAAATGCGTCTTTTGGCGCAAGAATTTGAGGGGAAGCATACAGAACTCGTACTCTATTTGTGGCAGATTATGGACGAAGGGAAGAAGTAGCGATTTTTCCAGCAATCGTATAGTATGTAATTATTACCATCTAATACCATCCTCGCATGTCAATAGAATCTAGTTTAAATAACCAAGCAAATAAACAGGAAAACAATGAGACAGTCGCGACACCAAATCCCGAAGTAGCGTCTGTTGCTTTTGAGTCAAAGATGCCGACAGCCGAAGAAAAAGAAAAAGCAGACAAAGAAAAAAACGAGCGTATCGCACAATTACAAAAAGAACTCGTAGGAGGTGTAACAGAAGCACTAAATCCACGAGAGAGTGAAGTGCTTGCGGTCGGAGTAAAATTGCATCAGGCACTAGATGAATATGAAAAAGCATCAAATCCAATGATTGCTCGCAATCAGGCAGATCAACTTTTAAGTATCTATGGCACAAAATGGAAAAAGCTCAACGAAGAATACAATGAGGCAATGGGGACACTCGACGCACAAGCAAAGGATAAAGTAAATAATAAATTAAACGAAACACTACAGAAGATGGGCCTCGCATGGGAGTCGCCATTATAGAATCCTCCTAGGCTGTTTCGTGGAGGAGTGCGAGAGCGGTTTAATCGGCAGTCCTGGAAAGACTGTGTATCAGAAATGGTACCGGGAGTTCGAATCTCCCCTCCTCCGCCAAAATTCGGAATCCAAATTTCCGCCCAAAATATGGTCGGCGCGAAGCGAATTAGAAACTTGACCCCGAATCTCCCCGCAACCATTTCTTGCAATATTTGTGTGGGGGTATATAGTCATTAAAAAGCGCCATGGAACCACATATTGAATCAAACGAAATGCAAAAAAAGGTACACGAATGGATCAGTCAATTCAAGGAAGGTTATTGGGAACCACACGTCATGGTAAGTACTCTCACTGAAGAAGTTGGTGAAGTTGCACGAGCAATCAACCATATTCACGGACCTAAAAAACAAAAAGAAGGCGAAAACGAAGTTACTCTCAGTGATGAATTAGCAGATGTACTTTTTGTGCTCATTTGTATCGCAAACGAACATAAAATATCGCTCAGTGATGCCTTTGAGAAAAATATGAGAAAAAAATACGGTAGAGACAATGACCGTTTTGAAAAGAAATAAAGCGCCCTTGGCGCTTTTTATAATGCTACAATACTGATACATGAAGCATCTTTTCTACACAACTTCCGAATCAGCCTGGGAGGGCCTGACGCGCGCAATTGCTCGCGCTGAAAAATCTATCTATATAGAGATGTATATTTTTATTGATGATAGCGAGGAGACAAAAGCGATCATCAATCTCCTCGCCGAAAAAGCATACGGGGGTGTGCACGTGCATATTATCTTGGATGCATTTGGTAGTTTTGGACTCTCGCGTCAAGCCGTGCGCACACTACGCGACGCAGGAGTCGAACTTCTCTTTTTTAAAAAATTCTTCAGGCGATTACATAGAAAAATAGTTGTCGTAGATCAAAAACTCGGTTTCATTGGCGGGGTCAACATCCACGGATCCGCAAAGAAATGGAGTGACCTTTTGATTCGTGTTGATGGGCCTGTGGTGCGATCGCTCGTGTGGTCATTCCGCAAAATATACAAATCACTTGGAGGAAAAAACAGTGAGATAGTTGGTTATCAAAGAAAAGCACTGCTGGGTCGTACACGATTGTGGTTACTCGAGCACGTGCCATTTATCCGTAAACCACGACTTCGTGACTCATATATTGAAGCTATTCTTAAAGCGGAGAAAAGTGTGCTTCTTGTGACGCCCTATTTTTTACCACACCGTTGGATGCGCCAACTTCTCGAGGGTACTGTTGCGCGTGGGGTAGAGGTGACCGTGCTTGTGCCAAAGTCTACTGATATTAGTTTTCTTGATACAGCAAATCGTCGCTATATGACACTGCTTGAAGCAAAAGGAGTCAAGTTTTTCTTGCAGCCTAAAATGAATCATGCAAAACTTCTCTTGGTTGACGAGGCACTTGCATTAGTAGGTTCACAAAATATTGATGCACTCTCGTTTGATTTTAATGCCGAGGCAGGCCTCTTCTTCACTGATGTAAAAATGATTGCAGGTTTGAAAAAGATTACAGAAAAATGGAAAGCAGTTTCAGTACCGTTTGACCCACTGACGCATATCAGTTTTAGTCACAAAGTGCTTTCATTTTTGATTAAGATTTTGCAACCATTTTTATAGTGTACAATTTGCATATGTATCCAATCATACAAGGATTTCTCATAGGTTTACTTATTTCAGTACCAACAGGGCCAGTGGGTTTTTTGTGTGTTCGACGTTCACTTGTTGCAAAATATCGTTCCGCAGTTTTTTCTGCGCTTGGGTCAATTACGGCAGATATCATTTTTGGACTTATTGCGATTTTTTCGATTACATCCGTGTCTCACTTTTTTATTCACGAACAAAATACAATCAGGCTTTTCGGAGGACTTCTTTTGCTTTACGTCGGAATTAAAACTTTTTTTAATACACCACTTGCGACAATTCCTGGTTTAGAAAAATATGAAGAACTCGGTCATTTTACATCAACATTTGTACTCACCATGACAAACCCTGTACAGGTTATTACGTTGCCGGTAGTATTTGCTGCAATTGGCACAGGTGTGGCGAGCAATGATTATCTTGGAGCACTGCAGTTTCTCGGAGGCTTGTTTGTTGGTGCATGTGTGACGTGGTTACTCTTGATTGGATTTGCGAGCAGTATGCGACGTTATCTCAAAGAGCACCATATGGGGCTTATAAATAAAATCGCGGGAATCTTGGTTTCAGCAACAGGACTTTTTGTGCTCGTGAGCCTTATTGCAAACCACTATCGCTAAAGTGGTATACTTGAGCTATGGTTATGCCAATCGAGGGTGATTTCAATAGATTTGGAAAAGAGGTTGCTGAGAAGCCAAGTCAAGAAAAGATAGATCTTTTAAAAGCATCGCTCACGCGGTTTGTACTTAACGAGCTTCGAGAAAAAAAAGATTTTACAGAAATTGAATTAATGGAAATGATTGAAAATACTATGCCAGAAGTCGACTCAGTCCTTCTGGGTACGCGTTTGAAAATATTTAAAGATGACATCATTCATTTTGCGAAGAATATTGAAATTTTCAAGAAATCAGGTGACGAGAATGCATATACGCATGCAATAGAAAAAAAGATTGTTTCCGAGATTGATTTTCTTCTTGCAAATCAATAGTGAATATTGTTTATGGACAAAGATGATTTAAAAAAGAAACTTACAGAAGAAGAATATTTTGTAACTCAGGAAAAGGGGACTGAGAAACCTTTCTCGAACGCTTATTGGGACACCCATGACGAGGGTATGTATTCGTGCAAGGTGTGCGGAGCACAGCTTTTTAAAAGTGATAATAAATTTAACTCGGGTTCAGGATGGCCATCTTTTGACCAAGCTATTCCTGGTGCCGTTCGATATCAAGAAGATACTTCACACGGCATGTCGCGTGTTGAAATAATTTGTACACATTGTGGCGCACATCTCGGACATGTCTTTAACGACGGTCCGAAAGATACAACTGGTCAGCGTTTTTGCACCAACTCAGCTTCGCTTAGTTTTAAAGCGAAGGAGTAGTCATATTTTTTATAGATAAGAAGTCGAGACTTCCACAGGAGGTATTCAGTAGTGTGGTATACTATGTACTATGATACGTCCAACGTTTTCTCTACGCACTACGCTTAAAAATGCGTGGCTCACGTTTCGCCTCCATCCATGGATGCTAGTTGGTCTCGCATTATTCGTAATTGGTTTTACTGGTTTTTTTCAACAGGTGCAAGTTGTCACCTCTCGAACATTTGGTCCTGGAATGCAATATCTCGTATTTGCATTAGTCCTTGTCGCTGAAATGGTTCTTGCAATGGGACTTACTAATATTGGTGTTCGTGCAGTTCGTGGTAAAACATATGGCTTCAGAGATCTCTTCCGACCTGGGGAAATGTTTGGGCAGTATGTACTCGCGACACTTTTTTACTGCATAGTGCTTTTTGTTGGATTCTGGTTGACTGCAACAGTGATTGAGCTCGGTGCATGGACGAATCTTAATTTAAAAATACTTTCAATTTCATTTCTAAACTTAGTTTGGTATTTTATTTTTGGTATTCAGTATATGTTCTATTCATATTTTCTCGTAGACAGAAAAATGAATGCCTTCTCTGCACTTCGTGCGAGTGCACGCATTGTTGGTGAAAACCGAGGTAAATTGATGATGGCAATGTTGTTCATAATGACACTCAATATTCTCGGTGCAGGATTCTTTTTTATAGGACTTATCATTACGGTTCCACTCTCAATAATCACCGTAGCTCAAATTTATATCGGACTTACTCATGCGCATGAAAGCAACGAGGCGATGAAGCGCATTGACCCTGCAACCGTAGTGCACGGATAAGAGTGTTATATAAAAAAAGCGCCGCAATGAAGCGGCGCTTTGTTATTTATGTGAGAAATTTAATTTTCTCGCTGGAGAAGCTCTTTGTGTTGCTTGATCAAATTCACTTGTTCTTTTTTCAGGCCAAATTTTTCAAGCCCAATTTTCAGCACTGAAAGCCTGCCGAGTAGTTGGCCAAGTTCTGTGCGGTTGTACTTTTTTTTGCCACAGTACGTTTGAAAGTCCTTTTTCAAGACATCCCGAGGGGAATCTTGACGAGGGGTTTTTGCAGGAGACTTTACTGTAGGAACCTCAGTTCCAGTCTGCTCATGAGAGCTGTCGAATTCTTGATTTGTGTTTGTGTTCATGGAAACATTTTTTTGTCTGGTATAGATTTTAGCTATTTTCTTGAAAAAGTCAAGATTTCTGAGCTTAAAAGTAGCACCAAGACGATATCCTAGGATATACTGAAGTAATGTACGAAAAGTATACCGAAGCGCTCAAAGGACTCAATAAGGCGCAAAAAGAGGCTGTAGAGACCATAGAAGGTCCGGTCATGGTT
>CALRHK010000024.1 GCA_943359475.1 Candidatus Nomurabacteria bacterium | reverse complement strand
GGGACAAATACACGAAACAAAGCGCTCATTCCTCGGTTCCTTTTCAACAGTACGAACATGCGAACATTGTGGAGGTGTTGGAAAGATACCAAAAGAGAAGTGTACGTCATGTCGAGGTGCTGGTGTAATTAAAAAGCAAGAAGAAATTGCAGTACAGATTCCTGCTGGAATTCAGAATGGAGAAATGGTTCGTCTTTCCGGTATGGGCGAGGCAATACCACACGGTACTTCTGGAGATCTCTATATAAAAATCAATGTTGCGTCGCATCCTGTATTTCGACGTGAAGGGAATGATTTAGTGACTGACCTTAATCTTAAGCTTACCGATGCCTTGCTCGGCAAAGTATATCCACTTGAAACTTTAGATGGAAAAATCGAAGTTAAAATTCCAGAAGGAGTTTCTCCAGGTGAAATTCTACGTGTCAAAGGCCGTGGTGTACCATCGAATCGTGGAAAAAGAGGTGATATTTTAATCAAGATCACAATCAAGCTTCCAAATAAGCTTACACGTAAATCACGCGAACTTATTGAAGAACTTAAAAAAGAAGGTATATAAAATAAAAGGCCACCAGGCCTTTTATTTTATTACAAAACAAGCTAGCATAGGATTATATGGAACACATGTATGAACCAGAGTTTCTCAACCAACAACAAGTTGAAGAAATCAAAAACAGGAAAGAAACACACTATATTGATGCACACCAACATCAAATAAAAGAACTATTTATTATTGACCACCCACAATATTCTGGTGATAAAAAGCAAGAGGGATTTGCGTCAGAGCTCTTTGCTGAATACTTACAAAAGCAACAAGCTAATTTTGTGCATGTGTATTTTCCATGGAATTATACGGTTGTGAAGACTATGCCGGAAGAGGAGTATTTTAGAATGAAGACAAATCGCAATCAAGATCTGATCACATTTGATGAACAGCAAAAACTTTCAAAGTTGCGCGTTGGTGTATTCGGTATGAGTGTTGGTAGTAATATTGCACTTGTGCTTACTCAGGCAGGAATTTCTCGCGAAATTGTAATTGCGGATTTTGATGAACTCGATACAACAAACCTCAATCGCATAGTTGCAGGAGTCCACCAAGTTGGGCTTAACAAAACTATTGTTGCTGCGCGTAAAATATACGAAGATAATCCTTTTGCGAAAGTTGTTGCACTACAAGAAGGTCTCACAAAAGATAATTTAGAGACACTATTGAAGGAAGGCAAACTTGATATTATTGTTGAAGAAGTTGATAGTCTTCCGGTAAAAATACATACACGAGAGCTTGCGTTAAAGTATAAGAAACCAGTCATTATGATTACCGACAATGGCGATGGAGTGGTTCTCCATATTGAGCGTTATGACCTCGGCTATGACAAGGTATTCAATAAACCATTCGAATATTGGACGCAAATGTTTTCGTCGAAGCCGACGATGGAGCAAATAGGTAAAATGATTGTTGGTGATATTCTTGGTGGACCACAAAATGTGCCACCACGAGTTTTCCAGTCAGTTGATCGAATAATTAAAAAAGAACTTGTTTCGTGGGCACAGCTTGGAAGTGCGGCACTTATGGGAGGAGTTGTTGCTACGGTTGCGGTAAAACGGATTGCGCTTGGGGAACACCATGATGCCTATGTTGAAAAAAATATTCAAATTGATTTCTAATGGATGCACAAATTAAATTTCATAAGGAATTTGATGGACATGAAAAAGTGCACCGTTTTTTTGATGAAAAGACAGGACTGAAAGGTTTTATCGTAATTCACTCAACAAAGGCCGGTCCTGCAGTAGGGGGTACACGGTATTTTCCATATAAATCAGAAGATGAAGCGCTAGATGATGCCCTCCGTCTTTCAAAGGCAATGTCATACAAGTGTGCGCTTGCCGGTGTGTCCTTTGGTGGCGGGAAATGTGTACTCATTGCTCCAGATAGTTTTACACCAAAGACTGAAGCGTATTTAAATGCCTATGCACATGAACTTTTAAAAGTAAAAGATATTTTCTTTACAGGTGAAGATGTTGGTATGAAACAAAATGATATCGAAGCACTCGCATTAGTAACACCCAATATCATAGGTTCAAAAGCAAAAGCTGGTGATCCGTCCCCATGGGCAGCACTTTCAGTCTATTATGCAATGCGTGGTGCGCTACAATTCGCAGACAAGACAGATTCTTTTGAAGGAAAAAAGATTGCAATAAAAGGTTTAGGAAAAGTAGGAATGGAGCTTGCACGACTTTTGCATGATGAAGGTGCAGAGTTATTCCTTGCGGATACAAATACCTATTGTACTGAGGATGCATTACAGAAATTTGAACGCGCAACAATTGTTCCACCTGAAGAAATACATAAATGTGAAGTAGATATTTATGCTCCATGTGCGCTTGGAAGGGAAATTACAAACCACACACTCCACGAAGTACGCGCTAGAATTATCTGTGGCTCAGCAAATAACCAGCTTGATACTCCCAAACACGGGGAAATGCTATTCGAAAAGGGTATAGTTTATGTTCCTGATTATGTTGCAAATGCGGGCGGTCTTATCAACGTAGTTGCCGAATTAGATAAAATGGGTTATAATAAGAATACAGTTTTGGAGAAATGTAAAGGCATCAAAGAGACTGTATTTTCAATACTAAAAGAAAGTTTGGATCGCTCAATCTCACCAAACCAGGTTTCTGATGAGCGCGCCCGAGCAATTCTCCTTTAATTTATTTATGAAAAAAAGCAAACGATGTGTGATTGATTCGGACAAAATAATCTCTGAAATCCGAACAAAAAAAGATAGTTACTGGGAAAAGTTACGACAGCAAAACGCTCTCAAACTTTTTCATAAAGTAGTAAAGGAGGTACCAGCGTACTCGCATTTTCTTGCTGAGCATAATATTCAGCCTTCCAAAATTAAAACCTGGAATGATTTTCAAAATGTACCGAGTATTACAAAAGCAAACTATTTAAAAAAGAATTCTCTCGATTCTTTGTGTTGGCAGGGGAGTCTTGCGCATCCGCTTGTATTTACCTCAACGTCAGGTTCAACAGGTGAACCATATTATTTCCCACGTTTTGAAAAAATTGACCGTGAGTATTCAGTACTCGCGGAACTTTTCTTAAGCCACAATAAGTGTTCAATCGAGGGTCCTACACTTGTGGTGATTTGTTTTGGAATGGGTGTTTGGATTGGCGGACTCTTAACCTATCAAGCATTTGAGATGGCTAGTCGAAATAATCATCAGCCACTTTCTATTATTACGCCTGGAATCAATAAGGCAGAAATACAAAAAATTCTTAAGAAACTTGCACCAAATTTTAAACAAACAATTTTGATTGGGTACCCTCCGTTTATTAAAGATGTAATTGATGAAGCCGTAAATGATGGAGTAGATTTGAAAAAGCTTAATATGCGCCTCATGTTCGCAGCAGAAGTATTTACTGAGCAGTTCCGTGATTATTTGGCTGAAAGAACAGGAATGAATAATGTGCACCTAGATACGCTCAATATTTACGGTACTGCAGATATTGGTGCAATGGCATGGGAAACAGGTATTTCTATTATGCTGAAACGATTACTCAACAAAGACGAAGCTCTCTTTGAGGAATTCTTTCCAGACATAAAACGAATGCCAACAATTGCGCAATATAATCCACATTTCATAACCTTTGAAGAAGAGGCAGGCGAGATATTACTGACAGCAAATAGTGCGTTGCCACTTGTGCGGTATGGAGTGGGTGATCACGGTGGGGTAATGTCTTTTGAAGTTGTGAAAGAGAAGCTCGCACGACTCGGCTACGATATTTACAAAGAAGCACAGAAGGCTGGGATACCAAAAGAGTTCGTATATCAGTTACCGTTTGTGTATGTATATGAGCGTAATGATTTTTCTACCACACTATACGGTTTGCAGATATACCCGGATGTCGTTCGGGAGGTACTATTGCGTAAGCATATCGCGCCATTTGTAACTGGGAAGTTTACAATGTTAACCAAATTTGACCATGCGCATGATCAATATTTAGAAATTAATATTGAATTGCAAAAAAATGTACAGGTAACAGATACTATGCATGATAAAATTCTCAAAGAAATATATGATAATTTGTGCGTGAAGAGCTCAGAATTTAACGAGCTCGCACGCTATCTTGGTAATCGTGCGTACCCAAAAATTGTTTTTTGGCCGACCGAAGACCCAACATTCTTTAAACCAGGTATTAAGCAAAAATGGGTGCAAAAGTAGATCGCGTTATATTTAAAAATTGATATACTAAAAAGATAGTGAAAGACACACTATCTTTTTAGTTATGAAACAAAATTATAATGCGTGGGGGATTAAAATAGAAGATTTTCCAGAATCAGGAAGTTTGAGTGAGCAACTTACCTTCATGCTTGGTTTTGCGGTCCTTGCACCCTCTGGACACAATAGCCAACCATGGAATTTTGGTGTTACAGAAAATAAGATTGATATTATCGTTGATAATTGGCGCGCACTTGCAAAAAGTGATCCCACACAAAGGATTCTTTTAATAGGTTTTGGCTGTTGCTTAAAAAATATTTTGATTGCTGCAGACTATTACGGATTTAGCACCTCGTACGAGATATTATGGGAGCAAACTTCTCAACGTATTCGTGTAACCCTTGAAAGGACTTCAGGAATAAAAAAGGATGATTCTTCACATTTGATACGCATGATAGCAAAACGTCATTCAAATCGTGGGGTATATACCAACGATAAACTACCTGAGGAATTTAAGAAAAAACTACAAGAAATAAATACAGTAAATGCATCTGTCAGCATGATTCCAGAATCAGAAAGTAGGTTTATTGCAGACCTTATTCTCAAAACGCTAATTAGTTCGATGGAGAGCACTGTTTTTCGTGAAGAGTTATCACATTATATTAAATCAAGCTATACAAAAGAGAATGTTGGTATGCCGGGATTTACACTTGGTTTGCCAGGTGTATTTTCTTTGTTTGCATCATACCTAATTAAAAAAATTAATATTTCTAAAAAAACTCACTCGCAAGATAAGAAGCTTCTTTACACACATACACCAGCATTACTTGTAATTGATACACAAAATGATGATAGAATGGATCATATACTGGCAGGCATGCTACTGGAGGAAGTGTGGTTGATCGCAACTTCATTTGGGCTCTCGTGTTCAATATATGCATCAATTACGCAAGATATTGTTGCCCGTAATGAGTTACGAAAAAGTTCATTAGGATTTAAAAATCCACAAATTTCACTTCGAGTAGGATTTGCCAAAAAAGAAATGGGGAAAAGCCCGCGTTTTACTGTGAATGCTCTACTAAATAAATAATTTAGAATTATAATGATTGTTCTTGATATCGGACACAATATTGACCTTTTGTTTGTAGGAATTGCAATTGCTGCAAGTATTATTCTTGGTATTATTGTATTCCTCGACAACAGAAAAAGTATTACGAATCAAACATTTCTACTCTTCGCTGTCTCGGCAGTTTTTTGGAATGCATGTAATTATATTTCTTACCAACATATGTTTGTTGAACAAGGGCTCTTGATTGTTCGTTTTACACTCTTTTTTGCGATCTGGTACTGTTTTTACCTCTTTCAACTTTTCTATGTATTCCCTGAAAGTGAATATGCATTTTCAAAAAAATTTAATACATTACTTGTTCCTTGGGTGAGTCTAGTCGCGATTCTTACGCTAACACCATTCGTCTTTAAGGGTATAGCAGCTACCGATAGTGACGGTGTAATTACAAATGTTATTATTGGACCCGCAATACCATTGTTTGCCCTAACAATTATTGGTTTAGTAACAGGCGGGTTCATTATTCTCATTAGAAAGCTCAGACAATCAACTGCAATTAAACATAAGCAACTTAAGACCATTCTTGTCGGTGCAATCATTTCATTCACATTTCATATTATATTTAATATGATTTTTCCTACCTTTTTTGACAATAGTAGTTTTACGCCGTTTGGAGCACTTTTTAGTTTACCGTTTATTGCCTTTACTGCGTACGCGATCATTAAATACAAATTGTTTAATGTAAAGGTAATTGCAACTGAGCTCCTTGTGTTTGCGCTTTGGATTTTTATCTTGATGCGTACGATTGTTGCTACATCAATGAACGATCGCATTATCAATGGTCTTTTGCTTCTTGTAACAATTGTAATCGGACTTCTATTAATGCGCAGTGTGTTCAAAGAAGTTTCTCAGCGTGAACGTTTACAAAAATTGACGATCGAACTTGAAAATGCGAACGAAAAATTGAAAGGCCTCGATAAACTAAAAACAGAATTTATCTCGCTTGCGTCACATCAACTCCGTAGTCCACTCACCGCAATCAAAGGCTACGCTTCAATGTTGCTCGAGGGATCATTCAAAGAAATTACTGTACCCGAACAAAAGACTGCAGTCGATCGCATTTTCCAATCAAGCCAGAATCTTACTCGTGTAGTCGAGGATTTGCTTGATGTTTCAAAAATTGAGCAAGGGGGTATGAAGTATGAAATGAGCCCCGTAGATATGAAGAAACTTGCAAGGGATATTGCTGATGAATTAAAAATATCTGCAAAGAATAAAGGAATCGAGCTCACCTTTGAAGAAAAGGAACTTGGTTCATATGTTGCTAAAGCTGATCCAGTCAAAATTCGTCAGGCGGTGCTCAACTTAATAGATAATTCAATCAAATACACTCAAAAAGGCTTTATTAAAGTTATTATGACGAAACCTGAAGCCGGGAAATTCCGAATTTCAATCACAGATAGCGGTATGGGTATTTCAAAAGAAAATATGGGTAAATTGTTTGAAAAATTTAGCCGTGGCGATGGTGGAAAGGTAAATGCAGGTGGGTCAGGGCTCGGCCTCTATCTCGTGAAAGAGATTGTTGAAGCACATAGTGGAAAAGTGTGGGCAGAATCACCTGGCGAAGGTCAAGGCTCTTCATTTATCATTGAATTACCAGAGGTCGCACAATCTGCACAATCCTCATAAATTCTATTTCTAATTTTTTTATTTACCACGTTCAATTTACAAAATGATATACTTAACCCATGGCGCAAGAGCAAAAAGTTGCTGTATTTGATATAGACGGAACAATTTTTCGATCGAGTCTCTTGATCGAGCTTGTTGAAGTGTTTATTGAGGAGGGAATTTTCGAGAGCCAAGTGCGAGAGATTTATCATCGTGCGCA
>CALRHK010000023.1 GCA_943359475.1 Candidatus Nomurabacteria bacterium | reverse complement strand
GCATTGCAACCAATGGACGGAAATACTTTCTATGAGCTCCTTCGTCGAAAATCACGCGGATTGCTTATCAATGAGTATTACTTAGTACTCAAACCTAAGTAGTTCCCCAAAGCCCTTTAAACGGGGCTTTTTTTGTCAGCAAAAGTCTGCATGTGCTAGTGTATAGCTATGAAGCTACTCTCCGTAATTCCCCTTTCAAAAAGCGTCCGCAAAGAGACCCTCTCCTACTTTTCTATAAAAGATGTTGCACCAGGGACAATCGTGAGCGTACCTTTGCGCAACAAAGTCATTGATGCACTTGTCACTGAAGCACTTGATGCTCAAAAAGAAAAAGGTGTCATTAAAGATGCTTCGTTTGCACTCAAAAAAATTACAAAAATAAAAGGTGTCTCATTTCTTGGTAATCACTATCTAAGCGCAGCACAAGATACTGCACGTTATTTTGGTACCACTGTTGGCGCACTCCTCCATCTACTTGTTCCACAAGCGCTCCTCGTCTCATTTGCAAAACTAACACCACGAATCCCTCGACCAGAATCTAAAGACGGAATTCGACTTGAAAAAGTCATCTACCAAGCTCCACTCAATGAGCGTATTTCATTTTATAAAACATTTATTCGAGAATCATTTGCAAAGAAAAAATCTGTGTACTTTTGCGTACCTACTCTCGAAGACCTCGAATACTTTAAAGATGCACTCGAGAAAGGGATTGAAACCTATACAATTACACTTTCAAGCGAAACAGCAGTAAAAAAAATTATTACTGAATATAACCGCACACTTACAGACGAGCACCCACTCCTTATTATAGGAACTCCGCCCTACCTTGTATTTCCTGACCATCTTTTAGGGACGATTATTGTTGAACACGAAAGTGCTCATTCATATAGAAGTCTCAGTACACCCTATATAGACTATCGTACTTTTATTGAGTGCTACGCAGAAAATGCACATATTAAACTCATCCTTGCCGACACCTTGCTTCGTGTTGAGACCTTGTGGAGACACGAAGCACGTGAACTTGGTGAAGTTGCCCCACCCTCATATCGTACGGATACTGGTTCCCATATAGAGATTGTTGACATGCGCCGACAAAAAGCTGATGGGACACGTGTACCCTTTCGCCTCTTTTCAAAATTAGTTCGTGACAGTATTGATGAAAAAATCAAAGAGCGAAAGCACCTCTTCCTTTTTGCACTTCGCAAAGGCCTTTCCTCTGTAACACTCTGCAAAGACTGCGGTACGACAGTTGATTGTGATGTCTGTGGTTCGCCGGTGGTACTCTACGAGAGTAAAAAAGCACAAGTGAATCGTATTTTTGCATGCAACAAATGCAAGAAACAAAAAGACCCCAACACTGTTTGTCGTAATTGTGGGAGTTGGAACCTTGTACCACTCGGTATTGGCACCGACCTCGTTGAACGCCATCTGCAAGAACTCTATCCTGATATACCTCTTTTCCGTATTGATCGCGAAGCTACGAAAACACGCCTCCACGCAAAACGTGTAATCGAAAATTGGCGACGAAGCCCCGGAGGGATTTTGGTTGGTACTGAAATGGCACTCTTATATATGCCAAAGATTATAGATACAAGCTATATCATTTCATTTGATTCTCTCTTTACTATTCCCTCATTTCGAATGAACGAAAAAATCCTTCATATAATTCTTGCACTCACCGAAAAAACACATCACGGTATCATCATCCAAACACAAAATCCTGACGAAAAAGTATTACGGAGCCTTGCAAGTGGCAATTTGATCTACCTCGTACGTGATGAAATTGCCGAACGAAAATTATACGAATATCCACCATTTGCAACGTTCATCAAGATTAGTTTTCGAGGTACGAAGGAAAACGTAACGAAAGAAAAGAAAATTTTACAAGAAATGTTCCATGAGTATTCGCCAATACTCTATCAATCGTATACACCCGAAAAGTCTTCCCTTCAAAAAATGTATACTATTCATGCAACCATCAAAGTGCCGCGTGCAGATTGGTCACCTGGCACCCTTGTTCCTCATGGTTCAATTGATGAACAACTCCTCGCTCTCATAAAAAGCCTGCCACCGCAGTATAAAATACAGGTTGACCCTGAAGACTTACTCTAGCGAAATCACCCTTTTCCGAACTTGCGCGGTCAGTTATATCATGTTATTCTCATATCACTTATGGCAATTGTTATCGAATTAAAGAAAAATGGTACTGAAAACAGCGCGAGTCTCATTCGTCGCTTTTCACGTCGTGTGCAAGAATCAGGTATTATCCAGCGCGTAAAAGGAAAGCGTTACGAAGATCGTCCACAGTCAAAGTTGGCACAAAAAGCAAGCGCCCTCAAGCGCATTGGCCGCCGTCGAGAAATCGAACGATTGAAAAAGCTTGGTAAGGCAATCTAGTATCATGGCAAAGACCGAAACAACAACGGTCAGCATTCGCACAAAAGGCACGCTTCCTCGCGTGCCTTTTGCTAGTATTAAGGAAGCAATCTTAGGAGAAAAGTATGAACTCTCTATCTCATTTGTTGGCCCAACGCTTTCACGCACACTCAACACAACCTACCGCGGTAAAAACAAACCAACAAACGTACTCTCGTTTGCACTTTCAAAGCAAAGTGGCGAAGTAGTACTGTGTGAAAGTGTAATGAAAAAGGAATACAAAAAATTTGGCATGTCATACAAAAAATTTGTGATATTTTTACTTATCCACGGTATGCTTCATTTGAAAGGATACGACCATGGTAGTACAATGGAAAGTGAGGAGCGAAAATTTTTGAAAAAGTTTTCACTCTAAGCCCCTTCATTTTTTATCGAGGCTTTTTCTCTTCATGATCGAAGAGTATTTTTCACTATTACATGCAACGACACATTACAGTAGGAATAGATCTTGGAACATACGCTACTCGCGTGGTGGTCTGTGAACGCATCAAGGGTGAAAAAGCTCCACACATTATAGGTACCGGACAAGTACCATCTCGCGGCGTGCGCCATGGCTATGTGACCAATATTGATGAAGCTGCTCGTTCGATCAAGCGTGCGGTGACAGAAGCAGAACAAAATAGCCAAATTCGTATCCGTCGTGCATTTCTTTCTATTGGTGGTATTAGCCTATCGTCAGAAATGGGTATCGGCACAGCAATCATTAGTAAGGCAAACGGTGAAGTCACAGGGCTCGATATAAGCAAGGCATTGCAAGAGGCAGAAGAAAACCTCACGCTTATGAACAAACGTGTCTTAGAGGCGATTCCTGTTGCTTACAAGCTCGATGGTAAGGAGATTATGGGCCGACCAGAAGGCATGCGAGGCATTAAACTCGAAGTTCGTATTTTGTTTATTACCTGCCTCACACAACACCTCGAAGACCTCGTGAGCGCTGCGGCAGTTGCAGGTATTGAAGTAATCGATGTTGTCCCTTCATCACTTGCAGCAAGTGCCGTCATCCTCACTGAACGACAAAAAACTGCTGGTTGTATTTTGGTTAATATTGGAGCAGAAACTGTTTCAGTTGCCGTCTTTGAAAATAATAAAACAGTCTCCCTCCATGTCTTTAATATTGGTTCAACTGATATCACGAACGATATCGCTCTCGGTCTGCGTGTTGCACTCGACGAAGCAGAAGGAATCAAAACCGGTGCGCTCATGCACAATCATCCAAAAAAGAAGCTCGATGAAATCATAGAGGCACGCCTTTCGGATATTTTCGAACTAATTGAAAATCATTTGAAAAGAATCAAACGCAATGGATTGCTTCCTGCTGGTGTCATCCTCACTGGTGGTGGTGCACAACTTGCAGTCGTTGAAGAACTTTCAAAAAATCTATTAAAACTCCCTTCACGCATAGGCGCAGCAGAAAATCCCCTCCTCTCAAAACAAAAGTTTCGTGATCCTTCATGGTTTGTAGCACTCGGACTTTGTATTATCGAACGCAATGTACTCTTCAAGGAACCGAAGGGTGGTTTCGGAAAATTAGTTGAGGATACAAAGAATTTCTTTAAATCAATTGCAAAACAGCTAATGCCGTAGCACTACAACACGTTTGAGAAATAGTCTCAAATGAGTTTGTAAAATATATCATTTTGTCGTTTTTGAGCGCGTATACTCGCTCTTTTTTTTATGCAAAACTTCACACTTCCTACTTTGCTTTGCTATGATTAGTCCGATCCTTCTAGTCTTATTATTTTTAGTGCCCACGCTCCCAAGGAAGAGTGTGGGCAATTTAGTAGCTTTATGCCCAAAGTAAATCCAGAAATCGAAACGTTTGCGCGCATCAAAGTCATCGGTGTTGGTGGCTCTGGCAAAAATGCGCTCAATCACATGATCAACTCAAAAGTAAAAGGGGTTGAATTTATTGTGATGAATACCGACACACAAGATCTTCACAATTCACTTGCTGATAAAAAGATTCACATTGGAAAAAATCTTACTAAGGGTCTCGGCGCAGGAATGAATCCAGAAATCGGCAAACGCGCAGCAGAAGAAACCAAAGCTGAAATTCAAGATGTTATCAAAGGTGCAGATATGGTCTTCATTGCATGTGGAATGGGTGGTGGTACCGGTACAGGTGCTGCGCCAATCGTTGCGCGTGCAGCAAAAGAACAAGGCGTACTGACGGTAGGTGTAGTTACTAAACCATTTTCATTTGAAGGTAACCAACGTCTCCACCTCGCAGACAAAGGACTCGAAGAACTCTCCAAAGAAGTTGATGCAATTATCGTCATTCCAAACGACCGACTCCTTATGATCTCAGGCAAAGATATGGGATTTAAAGATGCCTTTGCGCTATGTGATGATGTCCTCCGCCAAGCTGTTGAGGGTATCTCTGATTTGATTACAACCCCAGGTATTATCAACGTCGACTTTGCCGACATCAAAGCTGTGATGTCTGACGCAGGGACTGCTCTTATGGGTATCGGTTTTGGTGCAGGCGAAGATCGCGCACGCAAGGCTGCCACTGAAGCAATCAACTCACCACTCCTTGATGTATCAATCAACGGCGCAAAGGGTGTACTCTTTGCAATCTCAGGTGGCGATGATTTGGGTATTCTTGAAATTCAAGAAGCAGCAAAAGTAATTACTGAATCAATCGACAAAGAAGCAAAAGTAATTTTCGGTACAATTAAAGATGATCGTCTCAAGAAGGGCGAAATGAAAGTTACAGTGATTGCATCTGGTTTCCCTGCTGACCTTCCAAAGAAATCACTTTTTGGTACTGCGCCGATTCAGCAAACCGTCTCGCCAGTAAGTAAAAGTATTTCAAATATCACCAAAGAAGATATTTCTGCAGCTGTAAATACACAGCCAGAAAAACGTGAAATTCATAACACACTACCTGTTGGTGAATATGTGAAGAAAATCAATAAAGACGAACCACTTGTTGAACCACTCGATGACGATGAAGAGGGTGACGACTGGAGTGCAGTTCCCGCATTTCTCCGAAGAAAGAAATAGTTCATAAAAAAACCGCATCATGCGGTTTTTTTTATTATATTTGACGCATCGTGTATACTGAAAATATATGAATTATGATTTGATTATAATCGGCGGAGGTCCAGGAGGCGCCGCTGCTGCAGTATATGCTGCACGCAAACAATTACACACTCTTATAGTCGGTGGTGAATTTGGAGGGCAATCAACCGTTTCAGAAGATATTCAAAACTGGATTGGCACACCACATATTTCCGGCATGGCTTTTGGCGAAGCACTCAAAAGTCATATGAAAGAATATGAGGGTGAATTTCTTACCATAAAAGAAGGTATTTGGGTTACCGATATCACAAAAAATGACACACTTTTTACCGTGCACTCAGACAGTGACACTTTTTCTGGACGTGCAATATTGATTACGAGTGGAAGCACTCGCCGCAAATTAGAAGTTCCTGGGGCAACAGCATTTGAGAACAAAGGTATTACGTATTGTGCATCGTGTGATGGCCCGATCTTTTCAGGAATGGATGTTGCTGTCATTGGTGGTGGAAATGCAGCGTTTGAGACTGCTGCACAGCTCCTTGCCTACTGTAAAAGTGTAACTCTCCTCCATCGCAGTGACACCTATCGTGCCGATGAAATCACTATTAACAAAGTCCTCGCTCATCCTCAAATGAAGGCATTTAAGAATGTTGAAATACTCGAGGTAAAGGGCGAAAAATTTGTTTCCAGTATTATCTGGAAAGACAAAGCAACAAATACAACAACCGAATTACCCGTTAGTGGTATCTTTGTTGAAATAGGACAAATTCCAAGCACCGCATTTGCGAAAAAGAGCGTGAAGCTTGATGAAAATAATAAAATTGTAGTTGATCCATGGAATCAACGCACAAGTACTGAGGGAATTTGGTGTGCTGGTGATGCATCAAATGGTCTCTACCATCAAAACAACATTGCCGCGGGTGACGCAGTCAAAGCCCTCGAAGATATCTACATGTGGCTCCATAAAAATAAGTAATCCCTCCGTTAAAAAGCCTTTAAAACCTAAAGGCTTTTTTTAATTTGACAAATATTTTAAAAGTTATATTATTTGCAAAACTGTTTGTTACATGAAAAAAGAAGAAGAAAAATACCTCCGTGACGTAATTGATCACTTTGTAGAAATGTATGGATTTGCGCTGACTCCCTACAATCGTGCGTACAAAACATGGTTCGAGCACAAACTCTATGGAGAAATTATAATCGATTTCTTAAAAAAACTCAGAGTCCCCGCAAACATTCGCTTGAAAAAGTGCCCCACCGCTACGATAGACAAACCGCATCGTGTCGGAACAATACATGGTATCAATATAAAAAGTCCAATCCCTTTTTACTCCAATCAATTTAAAAGTCTTCGTTTTGAAATATTGATTGATCCCAGTCAATATGAAAAATTTGAAATATTCATCTGTGTACTCATTCATGAACTTGCACATTTGGTGCTTCACTCTACACACAACAAGTATCGAATGTCAGAAGTTGCGACAGATTTATTTGTAATGTCATTCGGATTGTACGAAGAATATGATTACATTATGCGTCGAATGCGAAAAACTGAAGGTTATATTACTCACGAGCAAGCCCTCTACGCATACCACTATATTCAATTGAAAAGAAAAAATGCAAACGCGTCTGCATTTGCATAATTTCTAGGGTTCAACGCTTTCAACTTTTTAGTTGAGAGCGTTTTTTTTATTTTACTGCAGGGTCGCTACAGTCGGTTTGTTGGAGATTAAATCC
>CALRHK010000022.1:7526-8457 GCA_943359475.1 Candidatus Nomurabacteria bacterium | reverse complement strand
GATGGTGGAAAACTCAATCAATTTGGGCTCGATCAAATCACTCTTTTTGAAGAGGCACTACTGAAGATTGAGCCTCAGTGCGTGATAGTCACCAACGCGTTCGGTTCCGAGTTGTTACGAAAGCATGTCAAAGATCATCTTGTGTGGGATGAAGAGAAAGGCTTCCATTGGTTCACAAAGGGAGGTAAGAAAATACCAATGTTCTTTTCCTCGATGCTGAGCGGACAGCGGGCGCTTGATCGTTGGTCATACGAGCGTTTAGTTTGGCATATTGGTAAGGCGGTAAATAATAATTACTAAATCTATGGACGAAGTAACTATCATTCAAACCATCGAGCGAGCTGTGCGCGAGCTGGTAAATGAGCAGCGAGAGCATCTTAAAAGAGGTCGTGTTGAACGTACTTTCACCGCTGATTTTGCGAACAAACTAAAGCCACTTTTTGAGACAGAAACAATCACCGTGGATCCTTTCTATAACCGCCACGGCGAAATGACAAAGAGGTTGAATGGTGGGGTTATTGAATTAGACATTGCTATTCATGAGCAAGGCATCGATCTCAATAATCTTGTTGCAATTGAACTTGAAACCGTAAATAAGCCGAAGCGCGATGATATAAAAAAGTTGATAGGACTGACGCGTGAAGGTGATGGTTATGAATACAAGCTCGGGTTGTTTTTGGTGGTAGGGGTCTCAGAAAAAGCTGGAGAGATCCTTATTATGGAGTGGTATAAAAATGGTGCACTATTGTAAATGAGACAGTGACCGAGACGGGTGTTTTGTGTCTCATTTGTAACATTCACAAAAACAGCCCACAGACCGAGACGGCTCGTACAAGGAGTAGAAGGGATGCTAAAATGTTCTTACAAGGTCTTACCTCACGTATTTGAGACCGCGACAGTCAGCCAGTTTTTAAGCCTAAAAATCAGGATG
>CALRHK010000022.1:1050-7516 GCA_943359475.1 Candidatus Nomurabacteria bacterium | reverse complement strand
CTGAGTATTGGGGTTCGAGTCCCTATCCCCCAGCCAGTTTGAGATAGGTTCGGAGTCCGAGAAGGTAATATAATTAATTTCATGGTAACTACACGCACAACAATAAAGAAAGTAAAAGATGAAAACCGAAAGGTTGCGTGTAGTAAATGCAATCGAAAAACTAACCATAAGGTGCTTACGTGTGTGGAATATTACTGGGATGCTAACGGAGATATCCAAGGATATGATAATTATGAAACCATCTCTTGTCTTGGTTGCGATGAAATTTCATTTCGACTAGCTTCTACAAATTCTGATGATGTTGACCAAGACGAAAACGGAGAATTAATTCACCCAGAAACAGAAGAAATATTTCCTCAGAGATTAATTGGAAGATCACCTTTAGATGAGCAATATCATCTTCCATCCAAGATTAGGCAGATATATAAAGAAACTCATTCAGCTTTAAGTTCTAAGTTAAAAATCCTTGCAGGAGTAGGGGTAGGTGCTTTGATTGAATCAGTTTGCCTAGAAGAAAAAGCAGGTGGTTCTAACTTAAAAGAGAGAATTAATGATTTAGTAAAAAAAGGAATTCTTACTCAAAAAAGCGCAGACATACTTCATGAAACAAGGTTTTTAAGAAACCGATCCGCTCATGAAATTGAAGCTGCCACAGACACAGAACTTTCAGTTGCTTTTGATATAATGGAAAATTTACTACAGACAGTATATATAATTCCCAAAAAAGCGGACGGCTTAAAGAAGTCTTAATAAATGTAAAAATATGGCTGAAGATGATTACTACTATAATCATTTATACGGAAACATTTTAAAAGACAAAAAATTGTTTTTGCGTGCTTCTTCAGATATCGAAAATAGCTTTACTGGTCGTTTTGATATTCTTTCGGCTGGCTTACATAGATTTTTCATCGAATCATCAAAACTGATACGCAATGCGGTTAAGCTCTATGAGGAAGGAGTTTATGATGCTGCGTTTTACAGCATACGTTCTGCTCTTGAATTAGCAAGAATAGTCACATATTTCTCTACTGATAACGAATTACAAGATAGTGAAGAATATAGAAGCTGGAGGAAAGGTGGTAAGTTTCCTTTTGATTCTTCAATAAGAAAACAACTAGAAGCCAGTGGAAGTGTTTATACAGAAGTGCATGAAGCATTAAAAGATTTCTTTGATGAACAAAAAAGTCGCCTAACAGCAATTCAAAAATATATACATAAACAGGGGTATAAAACTTTTTATGAGAGAGGATTTACAAATCCTGAAAAAGAGAATATTCGACAAGAGATGATTGCCAATGATTTTTATAATTTCTTACGAGGAACATTGGCTGAAATAGGTTTTTTGCGGCTATGTATCGATTCATTTCCTATCCTGTTGCGAGATGATGATGTGAGATATAAAATTCATTTTCAAGGAATGACAGAGCCTTTTGGTGATGGTTTTGTTGGTGATATCCTTGGTGAAGATAAAATTAAACGTTACTGTGCCACTGAGTTTTACCTTTCTCATGTGAGTTATTTTGAAGATAATGAAGATTTAACAGAAGAAGCACACTCATTGATTAACCATCAATTTTATAATAGAGAATCATGGCCTATTATTGAAAAACAACTACATTTATTTTCTAAGAACGACATTGCTGCAATAAAAGTGTTCAATGTTTCAAAAGAGATTGCGAAGATATATATGCTTGGAGGTTTTTTGTGGTATTTCAGTGAGACTCACTCGCCAGGAGAATACACAGGTTTTTCTTCAGAAGATTTATTAAAAGTAAAAGAATCTACTATGAAGATTAATTCTAGATATAAAGAATCCTATATGTCATATTTTAATTTTGATGATGAAGGGATCTGGGTTGAACATAACGAACCATTAATCGAATCTCAGGTTTTGAGTATCGAGACCCTGCTTAAGTAGTGTCGCATTTGTCGCTCTCTGTCTATTCCGAAGAGGGTCAAAATGATAGAATAGAAATAGCTGAGAAACCCTTAATATGAAAAATCTTAATGAATTAATTCAGAAAATAATAGCTTTTAGAAACGCCAGAGATTGGAAGCAATTTCATAACCCTAAAGATGTATCTGTTTCTTTAGTGCTGGAGGCTGGAGAAGTTATGGAGCATTTCCAATGGAAGAGCAAGGAAGAGATAGAAAAATATGTCATTGATCACAAAGTAGATATTGGAGAAGAACTTGCTGATGTCTTGTATTGGGTTCTCTTAATGAGCCACGATTTGAATATAAATATTCTCGATGCCTTAGATGATAAATTGAAAAAGAATGAGGAAAAGTATCCAATCGAAAAAGCAAAAGGTGTGCACACTAAATATAATAAATTTTAATGTATGCCCGATATAAAAACTTTTGCATTTGATAAAAATAAATTTGACCAAATAAGAAATTATAAATTTGGAAAAAATTGGCCAGTCGTTTACATCGCTGAAAACGGAAAGGAAATGTATGTTGGAGAAACAGTGAATGCTTATTTTCGTAGCAAACAGCACTATGAAAACTTAGATCGCAGAAGACTAAAGACAATCCATATTTTAACAGACGAGGAATTTAACAAGTCGGCTGCTTTGGATATTGAATCATGGATTATTCAATATATGTCCGCTGATGGGCAATTTATACTCCAAAATGGAAACGGAGGACTTCAGAATCATAACTATTTTGATCGAGCGAAATACAAGGCGAAGTTTGAGCTCTCTTGGCAAAAGCTTCGTGAGATGGGCCTTGCTAGAAATGCTTTAGAAGATCTTAAAAATAGTGACCTCTTTAAATATTCTCCCTATAAGTCCTTGACAGAAGATCAGTTTTTTATAGCTAGAAAAATCTTTAATGATCTTCAAGAAAATGTAAACAATACGTATATAATAAATGGTAAGCCAGGAACTGGTAAAACAATTCTTGCTACATACCTTTTTAAATATTTAAAAGAGAAAGAAGAAACTAAACATCTTCAAATGGCACTTATAGTGCCAATGTCTTCACTTAGAACAACTATTAAAAAAGTGTTTTCAAAAATCAAAGGTCTTAATGCTGGAATGGTAATAGGTCCGAATGGTGTTGTAAATAAGGAATATGATCTTGTTATTGTTGATGAAGCCCACCGATTACAGAGAAGAAGAAACATAATGGGTTATGGAGCTTACGATGCTGTAAATAGAATGTTGGGATTTAATAGAGAAGCCACTCAGCTTGATTGGATTATGAAATCTTCAAAACATCAGATATTTTTTTATGATGAAAATCAAAGCGTGAAGCCTTCTGATGTCAGGGAAGAAGACTTTAAAAAAATAAATGCAAAACGCTACACTCTTACGACTCAAATGCGAGTAGAAGCAGGGGAAGAATATATTAAGTTTATTGAGGATATTTTTGATTTAAAAACACCTTCAAAAAAAGATTTTGGCGACTATGATTTTGAAATTTACTCCGATATACATAAAATGTTTGCTGATATTAAAGAGAAAAATAAAAAATATGGACTTTCTCGCCTCGTTGCTGGGTATGCATGGCCATGGCATACAAGATTTGGAAGAGAGTCAACGCAAAATTATGATATTGAAATTGATGGACTGAAAGCTATTTGGAATTCAACAGCAACAGACTGGGTAAATTCACCAAATGCGATAAATGAGGTTGGTTGTATTCATACAGTACAGGGATATGATCTTAATTATGTTGGAGTGATAATTGGACCAGAATTTGGGTATGATCCAATTAAGAAAAAGTTTTTAGTTAATAGAGATAAGTATTTTGATACAAATGGTCGTGCTGGAGTAACTGACCCTGAAGAGCTAGAACGTTATATTATAAATATTTATAAAACACTACTAACACGAGGAATTAAAGGAACTTTTGTCTATATTGTTGATCAAGAATTAAGAAGATACTTTGAAAATCTGCTACACTAAGCACATGAAAACTAAAGTAATTATCCTCCTCCTTGTTCTCGGATTTTTGGTGTATTTTAAACTCCACAACGCGACCCCTTCAGTCATAAAGACAAATCAGAATGGGAATACTGACACCACACAGACTACAACTCCACCTGTCTTTTCATGGAGATATACCGTAGCAAGTTCGCTCAATCCTGATGGAAATCCGCAAACAAATCTTTTTCTCGATGTCACGTATACAGATGGTCAAACCAAAAGTAAGTTGATCAGTGTTGAAAATGGTTCTTGTAATGCTCTGCCCGAACCCGGCAAAGCTGATACAGACATGTTGGAGCATACTACTATTGTCCAGTGTTATTACGCAGGCCAAGGCTTTCTTTATAAAATCGTCCGAGGTGAACGTGCGTACCAAATCCTCCAAAAGGAATTTGAGGAAGGCTCACCTGAATATATTCCTCCAGAGCAGGAATATAAATCTGTCGCAGAATTTCCGTTTTAATTCATTAAATATTTTTATATGAAAACCAAAGTACCTATTCTCATCGTAGTCGTCCTCATCGCTATCGTGGTATTTCTCTCGTTTAAAAATAAAAAAACAGATGCGCCTGTCGTTGTGAACCCTGTAGCGGAGACGCTCTGCTTTGGTCGTATACAAGAGGCGACACCGACTGCTCCGTATCATGTCGAAGAACATATTGTGCTGACGATTGATGGCACGAGCGTGACTGGTACAAAGCGTGGCACACAAGCCGGCCCTGATATGACCAATGGCTACGAGGGGACACTTTCTGGAAGCAAGCTTGATACCACGCTTGAGCTCGTCTACGCGTATACAATCGAAGGCTCAACTGGCAAAGAACTCGAACTCTACACATTCGGCACCAACGAACTCGTCAAAAAGCGCTGGGTGCTCACCGAAGAAAAACGAAATGGGAGCACCATCCTCGTCCCTGACCACAAAGGCGAGCCAACACTCATCACCTATACCAAAGAAGTCTGTGCAAAGTAGGAAATACACACGTGTAGTACAACCGTACGTGGTAAGCTAGTAAAATATGATACTCACTTCAGAAGAACCAGATAAACTAAGTCCGCGACAAAATCACTTGCTCACTATCGTGCACAAGTTGTGGCATATGCTATTCAAATGGCTCTTGATAGTGGTGGCAGGAGTGATTGTGGGCAACTGGCTCTATACCTTTATTCCTACTTTTGTACCAAATACAGATAACAGTGATTTCTCGATGGGTGAAAAGCAGAGTGATAGTTGTAATGTTGAGGGTATCAATCTGCACGGCTCACTCGTCACCTATATCCCACAAGGTGCTGAAAATGATCCAATGATGAATCAAGATATGACATCGAGTGAAAATGTATCTTTTGCAATCAAGTCCGCAAATGAAGATGATGATATCAAAGCAATTTTGGTTGAAGTTGATTCTGGTGGTGGTATGCCGATTGCAGGTGAGGAGATCGCAATTGCAATCAAAGAGAGTGCCAAGCCAGTTGTTGCGCTCATTCGTGGTGTTGGTGCGTCTGCTTCGTACCTCGCGATCAGTAGTGCTGACAAAATCTTTGCTTCAAAATATTCTGATGTCGGTAGTATTGGTGTGACAGGTTCATTTTTGAATAATGTTGAAAAGAATAAAAAAGATGGTTACCAGTATGAACAACTCACTGCAGGTAAATACAAAGATTTAGGAAATCCTGACAAGCCACTCACAGCTGAAGAACGAGCGCTCTATATGCGTGATATCAATATCATCTATGAGAATTTCATCAAAACAGTTGCAGAAAATCGCTCACTTCCGCTCGAGAGTGTTCGTGCAATTGCAGATGGTTCGACAGTTCTCGGCGAGACAGCACAAAACGTAGGTTTGATTGATCAAATAGGTGGAATGCCAGAAGCTGAAGCATACCTCAAAGAAATTGTAGGTGACGCACCAGACTATTGTTGGGATTAAGTGCATACCGTTCTAATAAAAAAACCACCGAAAGGTGGTTTTTTTATTAGAACCCGAGTGATTCTTTGACCAAGATGATATGGACTGAGCGACCCATGAAGGTTGGCTCTTGTTCCAAGATGACAATCTTTGCAAGCGTCGTTCCTGGAGCACCAGTGCTTTTCATGCGTGTGTCTTCGAGTGGTAGGACATGTTGACGGACTCGTGCCAATGAATCTGCGAGCGTTGGGGTAATCTTTTGTGTACCGACGACAAGCACGAGATTTTTTGCTGTGTGGACGAGCGAGGGAAGCTGACTTCCTGACGCTGAAGCAATCACGAGTTCACCTGTCTCTGCGAGTGCATGGACGCTCCCGAGATAGTAGTCAGCGAAATGAGCACTAGCTCGGAGTGCTTGTTGTTTCTCTGGATCTGTTTCTTTGAGCGCACGTTCGTGGAGGTTGTTCCATTCGTGCGTGCCTGATTTCAAGAGATCCACAAAGCCAATCTGTTGGAGTGTTGTTGAGCTTCCGTTGTTGATAGATGCGCCGGCAGGGATGAGTTCCTTGATTTTTGCGAGTGCGTCCTCTTTGGTCTCGACGATGTGTGCGTGCATAT
>CALRHK010000022.1:0-1040 GCA_943359475.1 Candidatus Nomurabacteria bacterium | reverse complement strand
TTCGTAAGGGTTGCGAGCGTTGTATCTGTAGCGAGTGTTGTGTAGTTCATAGTAGGGTTATCGTTTGTGCTTCTTTTTGTCATTGCGCATTTGTGTAATCAAACGCGAAAGAAGTGTTACGACATAATGTGAATTAAGTGAATAAAAAATTGTTTTACCTTGGCGATTATCTTGTACGATATCGCTCTCTTTGAGCACCTTGAGGTGTTGTGACACCGCAGGTTGGGACAGACGTACTTTTTTTGAAAGTTCGTTCACCGTCAGTGGGCCTGCGAGAAGCGCTTCAAGCAGGCGATAACGATGCGCGTTGCCGATTCCTTTACCAAACTTTTCAATTTCTCCGCAGAGGTCTATCATATAAACATATTAGCATATCTTTATATGTTCAAGCAAACACAAGCATGGGATTATAGGTAGAAGTACCGACAGTGTACAATAGTCTTTGTGACGAACAAATACGCGCAAATTCCTGAAACAATAATCGATTTGCATGGCTACACTATGCGTGAAGCAGAAGAAGTCCTTCACACTCTGATCCATGAGCGAAAGTATGCGCACGTACGCATCATTACCGGCAAGGGCAACCGAAGCGCACATGGTCCAGTCTTGGCGCAGTTTGTGCGCGACTATTTAAATGCACGTCAGATTCGGTACAATAATGCCAAACTCCACGAAGGTGGCGAAGGTGCGCTCGAAGTTTTTTTGAAATGATAGCCACCCGAGAAAACTAGCAACTTTTTGTTTTTTATACTAAGGTATCACTATGGCAGCAAAACACGGTGCAAACAAAGTCTATATCTATGGCAAGCATGCGCTCACCGAAGCGCTCGAGCATGCGCCACAGGCAATAAAGAAAATCCACCTCTCACCAAAACAAGATGATGATAAACTTCGCGCGCTCATCAAAAAATCGGGTATTCCTGTCGCACCGCTTGAGACCAAGCAAATCCATGGTATCGAAGGACAGGCGACACACCAAGGTGTCATTGGCGTTCTCTCGGTTGATGATCTCGTTATTCCATTTGCAGACTTCATACATA
>CALRHK010000021.1 GCA_943359475.1 Candidatus Nomurabacteria bacterium | reverse complement strand
TTTGAGGTAAGGACTGTTGCATTTGCATCAGGGTAGGTATATGTTCTTGCAACTGTTGGTCCAGTGACAGCAAAAGTACCATCACCTACTTCTGTCCATGGGTGACCAGGGTTTGGGGTGGTGGCGTAAAGGAGATGAGAGAAAGATAGGAGGAGAAAAAACACACTCAAGAGACGAAAAAACCATCTCGTAATGTGGATGAGTGAACTTTTCTTCATACTTTGATTATTGTATCACACTATTTTCTTCTAGTATGGGAGCACTTGGCTCTTGGGGTGATTCTGGTGTAGTTATAGTGCTACTTGTAGTTTTATTTTGATCAACTTCCACAGTAGCTGGCACCACATCTAGACTTTCTTGATTTTTCTTTAAAAGCGACACGAGTTTGATTGAAATTTTTCCCAAAAAACCTTCACCCATTTCACATTCAACAACTGAAATTGTCTGACATCCCATAGTATCCTTTGTGGCAATTACCACAAGAGACCCCTCACTCAGATTGTACGTTGGTACCAATGTTTCCCCTGTCTCTTGAGCAATAAGTACCATAAAATTTGGATCGTCAACATTATAAAAACGAAGTTGACTCCCTTCGGGTGCAGAAAAGTGCACTATTTCTCCCTGATCGAGGTCTCGCACCACATACCCAGTAAACGTGGTCCTCGAAGCGGTGAGTGATACGACATGCAATTTTGTTGGATCTGAATTAGTAATATCTTTTACCTCTTCAACCACAAAAGGACTGTACTCTGCTTCAATCCACAGTGCATCTAGATAAATGACAGGTGGCATATCGATTGTCGCAAGAGGAGTAAGGCGTATTTGTAGTTTTTTTGCATCATCCCATGTTGCCAAATCAATCGGTAATTCAATTTCTTTTTCTACCCAATTGGTGTGCGTAATTTTTTTAAGTTCTTTCCATTCTTTCCCATCTATTGAATATTCCAAAAGAAGAAATGGTTCGTCGGTTTTTGTTTCAGGTAAAGATTGTTCTTGTACGTTTTCATCTTTTTGTTCCTCAACCAAAAGGGGTGCAGTATCAGTCGCAGGATCTGTATCTACTTTGGTGTCGGTTTTTGTTTCAGACAAAGGTTGCCCCTGTACAGTTTCAAGGGTTTGAGTAGATTCTTCTGCATACACTGGTGCACCAAAAAATCGCATTAAACCTTGTGGCGCAGGCTCTGTAGTAGGTATTTCAGTTGGTAGTGTTTCGACAGGCAGAACTTCGGTTGGCACTATTTGATTCTCTACAGGAGAAGCGTCTGTGCTCGATTCGCCAGTATTGGTTGCTGGTGTAGTATCCGACGGAGACACATCAAGTACTTCAACAGGCTGGTCTGATGTATGTGAAATACTTCCATCATCAATAGTCCAACGCAACTTGATAACAAATTTTTTCGGCGACGCGTCTTTTGGAATTTCACCCGTAAAACCACCGCAATATAAATCACCTTGTGTGTTTTTTAATACAGCTGAGTTCTTTACGGTGTACTGCGTACCTTCTTCGTCTTCTTTTAAATCAGGTGCCCCCTGTGCGTTCTCGGGATTTTCCCACCCACCGAGACACTGCCCCGCATAAAGAAGTGCCGTATCTGCTTTTGACCGAGAGAAGAAAAGTCCAACAGTAATAAGTACCACACCAAAAAGTATCGAGAGGATAAATGTATGGTGCGTAAGATAAAGATCCTTGAGTGCTTTTTTTGAAAACTCTATGGTAATAGTTTTTTCACGAAGCGATACTACTTCTTTTTTTTCATCAAAAAAGACATCCTGCATTTGTGGTGCAATCTTATTTCGCTTAAAAAATGAAAAACCCATGACACTTTGAGTATATCATGGGTTTTTCGCTGCGCCTGGGTATTTTTTATGCGCCGTGACAATGTTTATACTTTTTTCCACTCCCGCAAGGACAAGGGTCGTTGCGCCCCACTTTCTCAACTGGTTCATTATGGAGCGGTGCAGTATCATCACCTCCACCTTGAATTATTAGTGGAGCTTTTGGTTCTTCTATTGCTTCTTTTTTTGCTTCAGCAGTCATGGTCTTTATAAGTCCGGCTACTTGTTCCCTAAAACTCATTTCCATTTCTCTAAACAATCTCAGTGCTTCTTTTTTGTACTCAATCAGTGGTTCACGCTGACCATAGGCACGGAGATTAACCGCAGAGCGTGTGTACTCCATCGTCTCAATGTGTTCAACCCATAGCGTATCGGTTACATAGAGAATGATACGTCGGACGGTATCATAAAAGGGCTGTTCACCAAAAGCCTTTATTTTTTCGTCGGCAATCTCTGAAAGTTCTGGTATTTCTTCTACGATCTTTGCAAAATATTCTTTCACATGAGAGAGATCACCGATGAGCATCTCTCTGCGACGTGCATAGACAGTATTACGCTGTTGATTCATCACATCGTCGTACTCAAGCGTATGCTTACGTGCATCAAAGTTAAAACCTTCAATTTTAGTTTGCGAATTTTCAAGTGCACGAGTGATAATTCTGTTTTCAATAGGCTGATCTTCTGGTATACCAAAACGTCCCATCATAGATTTAATTCTTTCCGCACCGAAAATACGCATCAAATCATCTTCGAGCGACACAAAGAATTGTGTTTCACCTGGATCACCCTGACGTCCAGCGCGACCACGCAACTGATTATCAATACGTCGAGCCTCGTGGCGTTCTGTACCAAGCACAAACAAACCACCGAGTGCTTTTACCTCTTCGTGTGCTTTTGCATCTGCATCGGTACCACCAAGTTTAATATCGATACCACGACCTGCCATATTTGTTGCAAGTGTGACGCTCCCCTTTTTACCAGCATTCGCAATAATCTCACCTTCTTTCTCGTGATTTTTTGCATTCAACATCGTATGTGGAATCCCTTCAGCAGTTAGATACGCTGAAAGCAATTCATTTTTTTCAATTGAGACTGTGCCGATGAGTACTGGCTGACCCTTTTCGTTAAGTTGTTTTACTTTTTGTGCCACAGCTTTAAATTTCCCTTTTTCTGTTTGGAAAATAAGGTCATTGTGATCAGTGCGATCAATCGGACGATTGGTAGGAATCGGGACTACTTCAAGCTTATACACTTTATAAAATTCCTCTGCCGAAGTAAGCGCAGTACCTGTCATTCCGGCGAGTTTTTCATAAAATCGGAAGTAGTTTTGAAAGGTGATTGACGCGACTGCACGAGTTTCTTTTTGGATGAGGACACCTTCTTTTGCTTCTACTGCTTGATGGAGTCCATCTGACCAACGACGGCCCGGTTGTAATCGTCCCGTGAATGCATCTACAATGACAACTTCGTTTTCGCGTACAACATAATCCTTGTCTTTTATAAAGAGTGCTCGTGCACGAATTGCTGTTTCAAGATGGTGTACATATTTAATACCCTTTTCTGTATAAATATTATCAATACCGAGCAGTTGTTCTGCTTTTGTAATCCCAGCATCGGTAAGTGTTATCGCACGGAGTTTTTCATCAACGGTATAATCCACCTCAGGCGACATTTGCGCGGAAATACGCGCAAAGTTTTTATAAAAATCATCAGAATCACCAGTCTCTGATGAGATAATGAGCGGTGTGCGTGATTCATCAATGAGAATTGAGTCAATTTCGTCAACAATTGCAAATGCGTGCCCCCGTTGCATAATTCCTTCTGGGTTTGTTGCAAGATTGTCACGCAAGTAGTCAAAACCATATTCATTGTTAGTACCGTATGTAATATCTGCGAAATATGCTTCCTTGCGTGAAGTCGGACGAAGAAAGTCATAGATAATTTTATATGACCCTACTTCGTCACGCTCCCGATCTTCTTCTTTGTGGGTACCATCATATATATATGATTGGTTCTGAGAATTAATTACCCCAATTGAAAGACCAAGGAAAGCATATACTTGCCCCATCCACACTGCATCACGTCGTGCGAGGTAGTCGTTCACAGTAATAACATGCACACCCTTACCAGCTAACGCATTCAGGTACACTGGCAGTGTTGCAACAAGTGTCTTACCTTCACCTGTGCGCATTTCCGCAATTCTTCCTTCGTGAAGTACCATGCCACCTATAAGTTGCACATCATAGTGACGCCACCCGAGTGTTCGAAATGCTGCCTCGCGTACGAGCGCAAAAGCCTCAGGGAGCACGCTATCGAGTGTTGCCCCGTTCATCACACGTTCTTTGAGCTCTTTTGTTTTTAGCGGAAATTCCCCTGCTGGCAATTGCTCAAATTCCGTACCGTATTTTTTAATAGATGCAACCCTTGATTGATAGTTTTTAATCAATTTTGCGGTTGGATCACTAAATAGTTTTGCTATATTTAACCCCATATTTAAGTACCGTAGTATAACATATTTTGCCTATTTCGACAGTCTTCATTTTATGGGTTCTAATAGAGCTCACGCAAACAAAAAATCCCCCGATAGGAGAGGGATTTCTTGTATACGTACAAGTAATTACTTGCGCTTCTTTGAAGACTTTTTCTTTGAAGACTTCTTTGCAGCCTTCTTAGCTTTTTTCTTAGCCATATGAATTAAAAGTTATTTTATAAGTTACGAGTAGTTACGACCTTGCAAAAGTTTTTTACTCTTTTGCAAAAATTTTTTAACAAACTCGTTACTCTTCTATTATCGTATAACATTTTACTCACTGCAATATTTTTTTTACAAAAGTGTGGATAACTTTCAAAATTATTTTTTAAAAAAATAATTTATTTTAAAAAAGTATCGTGCTTTAATTTTAAAAAAATAATTTTTCTTAAAATAAAAAATACTTCGCGAAACGCGAAGTATTTTTGAAATCTATCTCTGTGATCACCTCGGAGAGCAAACAGGTGCTGACTCCACCACAAATGCCTATGTGAGCGCAGCTGTTTGCTCTCAGAATTGACCACTCGTTTAGTATAGCAAATAAAATATATCGTACCAAAAACACAAAACCCGCCGAATGGCGGGCATGTGAGGCATTTGTGTTTGGAATAACTTATGGAGCTATTCGCCCACACACACATACTAGCAGAAAATACTCGAAAAATCAACACATTTTATTTCTGTGGATTATTATCTGATGAATGCTCGGTATGTATATGAGAGAGCTCTTCTTCGATATGCGTAAGGGTTTTTTTCATTTGTTCAATATTTGCTGACTCTTTTAAAATTTCATCTTCGGTTTTATCTACAACCTTTTTCTCTTTTTTAATTCCAGAAAGAATGATTACGTCACCTACAAAAAAAGAAACGAAAAGACCCGTCACGAGAAGTACTGCAACACTAATCAAAATTGAAACTGGTCCTGTGAGGAATGGAAAAAGGTCAGCAGTGTGCCAGACACCACGCCAAAAAAGTACGATCGCAAAGCCTCCAATTATTGTATAGAGAAGCGGTCGACGAGAAAGGTAGCCACGTACGCTATCTTCAAGTCTATCAAAGAATAGAAACGCTCTTTTGAAAATGTTTTTCTTGTGATGCATACGCCTATAGTATACCAGAGGTACCCTTAACTTTGTATGGTATGAAAAAACACCCCTTACGGAGTGTTTTTTCATATAAAGTGTTTGTACCTATAAGCCGAATTCTGTATCTCGCAAAACGAGGCGACAGTTATTTATCTAGGAGTACTATTACTAGCACCCTCAAGCGGCACTCTCTTCTTACGAAGAGCACGGCCTTGCACAGAAGTAAGGATTTAGCCGTTTCACTTCTCAAGTTACCTTGAGAACTCATCCTTCATACTTTCGTATACAGGATGCTTCTTTCTTTCGTTAGAAGCGTCTCTGCTCGCACCTCTTGGATTGCTCCAGACGGGGGTTACCCGCTACCCTGCTCCTTGGTTTTCACCAAGGCTGTGTTCGGACTTTCCTCACCACCACAAATGTGGAGGCGCAACTGTCCAGTACAAACTAGGCGAACTATACCATATAGAAATAAATACACAATAAAAAAACCGGTGACAGATTACTCTGTACACCGGTCATTAAATAAAACTAAACCCTACTCTTTTAAGACTTTGATTGTCTTTTCGCCTTTGCGGGCACACATATAGACACCCGACGGAAGATCTGCATTGTGTATGTATACATACACATCCAGTATCACATCTTCGCAAATATATTTCCCTTGAATGTCATAAATGTATGTATGCTCAGGAATCAAAACTGATTCAGGATGTGTAATACCCAAAAGAGTAATATCGAATGGCACAAATGCCGTTTGAATAAAACCCTGTGAATTAAATATCCACCCCCTGACCATATAGTGACCATCTGGCAACGGTCCAAATACATACTGAAACAACGAGACAGTAAGTGTATCGATCCCCGAATTCAAGATAATCACATTTGTGTCTGAGTCATATGCGATTTCAAACCCTACTAACGTATTGGGATAAGGGTCAAATGATGTACATACACTTTCAACAGTCACATAATTACCATTAATAGTAACCGCTGGTGTCGACATTGTTGGTGGTCCAATTACAATCGGACTTGTGATGAAATCAATGTATGCCGTGTCGGTGCCAATTTGATTTATGGTGATCACCTGCACATATACATTTGTATTCGCACCAAAACCTGACACCCATACTGTGGTATCGAACATGCCCTGTGGCGTACCAAATACTGTTACAGGGTATATCGTACCACCAGAACCAAACGCACTTTCTGAAGTATTTACAATCAGTGTTGAACCGACCGAATCTGCACGCGCGCCAACATAGAGCATTCCTCCTGTTTGATCGACGAGCGAGACACTGAGAGAATCAATGTTCGGATGCTGTGCCCAAATTGGGTACGTTGTTACTGAAACAACATTCGCAGTATCTGGTTGAGTAGGAAATGCTAGATTCCAACCACGTGCCATATACCATACTGTTGTGTTTGGATTTTGCGTTACCATTAGGGTGTCAGTTGAAAAACCATTTAATCCTGAATGGATTGCAATTGTTGTCCAAGTTGCACCTGAATCAATTGATTTTTTCCAATCAACAAATAGTGCACTACCACCACTATTGTAATCAACCGTGAGCGTTGCACCTGTTTGTGCAATTGCACTTGCGAGCATATTTGCAAGCACTGCAGGCTGTGCAGGACTTGCAAGAGTCGTAAGACTATCAATTAATGTGTCGGTAGTTATCCCGTCTGACAATAACATACGATAAAAATATCGCGTGCTTGGCATTAGCGGAAAACTAACAATAGTGTCAATAAATGTTCCGACAACCACGCTATGCGACGCAACTAGGGTCGGATTTTGAAAATCCGAAGCGGTATCGCGCGTAACAAACAAAAACGACGGCATTGTTGCCGTGTACGAAACAAAAACTGTTTGACTCGTGTCGCCATTTGAAATGTACGATGAGTCAATAGATGTTGCACGCGTTATCATGGCAACACAACATAAAGTAATAAGTACTCCGATTTTTTTCATGCAGTATACGTTTTGAGGTTTAGTTTTAAAGAACAGTGTCTTACTGTACAAGACGTACGTGAGACGTTATATTACAAATATAGTATCACATTTATTAAATATGTCAATGATTCTCATGAAAGTCTTTCCTGTTTGATACGTCATAGTTAGTGTACATAAAACCATTGACAAATAACGGTTTTTATGATAGTTTGCGAGAGTACATTATGAATACACGATTTAAAAACACGATAGTTGGTCTCACCCTCATACTTAGCATGTTTGGTTTTTTACCATTAACGAGTACTGCTGCTGGCCAACCTCCAACAATAGCAACCCTCCCTGCTACCGAAGTCACTAGCACGAGCGCAAAACTCTCTGGTTATTTTGATGCACATGGCACAACCACCTCTACTTGGTTTATTTATGGGACAACACAGGCAAGTCTCACCTCACAATCCTCGATTGTAAATCAAGGTGCGGGCTCAGGTAGCTACGCAAACGTACTTGCTGGACTATCACCAAACACAACCTACTACTATCGCGCCATCGGTTCAAACTTTTATGGCACGACCCAATCCACTGCACTCTATTCGTTCACCACTCTGACAACTACCCAAACAAACACACTCACACTCCAAACCATCCCCGCTTCAAGCATTTCAGATACTTCGATAAAGCTCAATGGTTTTTATTCAAGCACGGGCACACAACCCGTACTTTGGTTCCAATATGGTACAAATGCCAATACCCTTAATCGATTTTCAAATACCATTCTTGCGAGTGGTACTTCGGGCCCTTTGTCGATCACCCTTAATGGACTTACACCCAATACGACTTATTATTTTAAAATGTTTGGTTCACAGAATGGTGTCGTCAGTAGCGCAACAAGTATACAAACAGTTACCACAACTAACACTACGCAAACCCTTTCAATAGCGACACTTCCAGCAACAACAATTACAAACACTAGTGCAGGGCTCAATGGCTATGCAAATCTAAGTGGTGGTTCACTTTCAAACCGTCACTTTGTGTGGGGCACATCGGCGACAACACTTACAAACACACTCACTCTTGCTGGAACCCAGACTACAAGTGGTGCTTTTTCTGCAACACTTTCTGGTCTTACCGAAAACACTAGCTATTATTTTAAAGCATGTGGAACAGGCATCGCTGGTGTCATTTGTAGTACTACAGTGCAAACATTTACAACAACTTCAAACGGTGGTGGTACACAGCCCGGAAGTCCAATCGTTTCGAGTTATGTAAATGCTATTTCACAATATCAGGCAACTCTTGTGGGCACAGTAAACTCAAACGGTGCTACAACTACTGCATGGTTTGAATATGGGTACGGAAGTGGCTTGGGCTCAACCATAGGAAATCAAACACTTAGTGCAAACTATAGTTCACAAACTATTTCATCAACACTCAATTCACTTTCAGCAAATTCAAACTATTCATTCCGCGTCTGTGCTTCAAATAACTACGGACAAAATTGTTCACCTATTCAAACATTTACGACAACTTCAAACGGTGGTGGTGGAAGCTATGGTCTGCCTATTGTTTCAACTGGCTACACAAGTAATGTTGGCTACAACTACGCAACAGCACATGGTACCTACGATGCAAACGGTAACGCAGTAACCACGTGGTTTGAATATGGACGAAACTATACTTTCAACAATGCAACATCTCGCACATACCAAGGCAACGGCTCAGGTACTATGAGCGCATCACTTTACAACCTTGACCAAAATACACTCTATACAGTACGTGCTTGTGCGCAAAATAGTTATGGAGTGAATTGTGGCAATCAAGTAACGTTCACTACTGGTAACTATAACGGTGGTGGCAACTATTCTGTAACTACAACTGGGACAACAAACGTTGGTAAAACCTTTGCTACACTCAATGGCTATATTGCATCACCGGTTTATGGATGCGCTCTTGTGTACCCAAATGTTGGCTGTATACCATCTTCACAAAGCTATTTCGAGTGGGGAGGAACAACAAACCTTGGTTTTACAAAATCTGCCAATTACTCAAACGGGGCAACTTCTGCAACGATTACTGGTCTCACGCCCGGCACAACATACTATTTCCGCCTCGTCTTAAATCAAAATGGCGCTCTCTATTATGGTGACATTTTGAATTTTACAACCCTTCCTTCCGACTCAATCATCATAGTACACGAAGGTGGTGA
>CALRHK010000020.1 GCA_943359475.1 Candidatus Nomurabacteria bacterium | reverse complement strand
AAACGAGTTCTCCTCCTTGAAAAAAATGCCCATCTAGGTGAAAAGCTGAAAATAACCGGTGGTGGTAGATGTAATATTACCAATGCAGAATATGATACGCATGCTTTGTTAAAAAATTATGGCAAAGCAGCACCTTTTCTCTATTCACCATTTTCTCAATTTGGTATCAAGGATACATTTGCATTTTTTGAATCACACAAACTGCCACTAGTGGTACAGGCACGCAAAAGAGCATTTCCGATCACAGAAAAAGCACCTGATGTTGTAAAAGTGTTTGAAAAATATTTAAAAGACGGGGAAGTCAGTGTTAAAACAAATGCTCGTATCACAAAAATACTTACCGAAGGAAATAGTATCGTAGGCGTAGTTGCAAAAGGTACTACGTATAAAGCAAAGTCCTATATTCTAGCAACTGGTGGCATGTCACATCCTGAGACCGGCTCAACTGGTGACGGGTTCGGATGGCTGAAAGACTTGGGTCATACCATCTGGGAACCAACCCCAACCATCGTTCCACTTGCTGTAAGTGACAAATGGATTAAATCTTTGTCTGGAACTTCGCTTTCTTTTATGAAAATTACTTTTTCTGTAGACGGTGTAAAAAAATTTTCAAAAACAGGGAAGTTACTTTTTACCCATTTTGGACTTTCGGGTCCCCTCATCTTAAATTCTGCAGCCAAGGTTGCTGATTTACTACACATTGGCCAAGTGACGGCCACGATTGATGCATACCCAGACACAGATCATGCAAGTCTCGATGAGAAAATACTCAACATATTTGAAGAAAATAAAAATAGAATGCTTAAAAATATTTTTGATAAGATTGCGCCACACGGAACCGCCTTCGCAATACTTTCACTTATAACTGACATTCCAAATGATACAAAGGTCCACAGCATAACCAAAGACGCGCGTAAACGCATTGTAGGGCTTCTGAAATCCTTGCCGGTGACTATTACAGGTCTCATGGGCTTTGATCGAGCCGTCGTAGCAGATGGAGGAATTCAGTTGGAAGAAATTGATATGAAAACGATGCGATCAAAAAAAATTCAAAATCTCCACGTAACAGGAGACTTACTCAACATCAATAGACCATCAGGGGGATACTCACTACAACTCTGTTGGACTACTGGCTACATTGCTGGAAAAAGTGTGTAAGAGTACGCGGGCTTTGTTTCTGAATCTATTTTATACTATACAGTGTCGCAAAAGATATATTGTGCGACATTCCATAGTTATCCACAGTTAGGTATTTAAAGCTAAAATAAGACCACACGTAGGCCTCCCCTGCAAGCTAGTCAACTTCGCTTAAATAAATCACGCAGCTGCGGCATTGAGTCTACATTTCAAAAATATACTTACATGTTTTTACATACAGCTCCCTACTTGCAGGATGTTGAACGGGTGAGACCTCGGGCTTGTGCATCAGCTTCGGTCTTAAACCACACCCTATTCCCCTCTTTGATACGATTGGCGGCGCTACAACCAGCGGGGTAATATTTTGTTCCATTTTTTGATGCAAGGAATGCGCCACCATAATTAGCTTCGGCAGTTGCCCTGACTTTTGTTAACTCAAGGGCGCCAGTATAGGCATTTGCAGGCATTATTTGAGGTGTAGAAGTGGCTATTGCATCGGGTGGAAGAGAAACCACTACTGCCGTCTTATCTTCGCTTAATAAAGATAACCTCCCAAGGAAAAAACTCACAAAGCCTACCAAAATAACTATAAGCGCCAACGCTATATCGTATCCTGCCTGGGAGTTAAAAATGGCCTTGATTTTGTTCCATAAAGGTGGTACATTCATATGACATATCTATTATAAGTTAGGGATATAATCTGTACAGTCACAGACAGCACTGTGCATTTCATTTTAAAAACATGGCACATAGGAAGGCCGGTGGATCGGCAAAAAACCTAAGAGATTCAAATCCTAAGTATTTGGGAACTAAACTATACGAAGGCCAAAATGCAAAAGCTGGTTCAGTTATTATTCGCCAGCGTGGTTCTCGTATCATGGCAGGCAAAAATGTCGGCGTAGGAAAGGACTACACACTCTTTGCACTCAAGGAAGGTACTGTAAAATTTGGCACCAGACGTAAGACTAACTACGATGGTAAAACTGCTGTAAAGAAAGTAGTACACGTTATCTAAATCTCGTCTAGAAAAACCCCGATGTTCTCGGGGTTTTTCTTTTACTAATTATGTGATTTTTACTACAGCGCTTCAATTACTACGAGAAAATGTGACTTCTTTCCACCGATTTCTACATTGAGCGTATATTCACCTACCGCCTTTAGGGGTTCGTCAAGTTTTAATGCTTTATGTGCAATTTCAACGCGAAGAGAATTTTTGAGTTCTGTAATAATATCTTCAGCGTGAATGCTAGAAAATAAATGACCCTTTTCATTAACCTTACGCTTGATTACCAAACGAACGCCTCGAAGGGCTTCGAGACTTTTATCGAGCAAGTCTTCTCTGATTTCTTTCTCGACTTTTATGAGCGTTTTGCGTTTTTCAATTTCAGCTAGAAGTGCTGGAGTAGCTGGAAGCGCTATTCCTTTCGGAAAAAGCATATTACGCGCATAACCATCTGGGAAATTCTTCACCTCATCCTTCTTTCCAACCTTAGGAGTATCTTTAAGAATTACAACTTTCATATTTTTTCATTTCTAGAATTACCTTACAAATTTTTCAATACTTGAACCGCTTTATCGTATTGAGGATCTTTCTCTTTTTGGCGATCCTCTGGAGTCATTTTTACCACATAATCCGGCGTAAGACCATGTTCATTTATTGAATTACCTTTTGGTGTAAGCCACTTTGCAACAGTAACTTTGAGTGTTGTATCAGAAGTAAGATTTACTGGTTCCTGAACCACTCCCTTTCCGAAAGTTGTTTCTCCGACAAGCTTTGCAACGCCATTTTCCTTCAACGCCCCAGCAAGAATTTCTGATGCAGAAGCAGAGCCACTATCCACAAGTATTACTATCTTTGGATTACGATTAAATGCCATACCTCCATGACTACGATAAACAGTTTGTTCTTTATTTTTACCATAGTCCTCGATAACAACTTTCTTCCCTTCTGGCATAAACCAACTTGCAATATCAACAGCAACTTCGAGATATCCGCCTGGATTACCTCGCAAGTCTATTATCAACTTATCAGTACCACGTGTAGTGAAATCTTGCAGAGCTTTTTGAAAAAGTTCTGGTGCATTTTCTGAGAATTGATACAAGCTGATTGTGTAGACTTTATTTTTGTCATCAAATTTAGTATCGAGTGTTGGTATTTCAATCGTCTCACGAGTTATGGTTATTTCACGTGGTTCAATATCACCTTCGCGATAAAGAGTGAGTGTTACTGGTGTCCCCTTTTGTCCACGAATGAGACTAATCGCAATGTCGAGTGACATATCTGCAGTAGAAGTACCATCAATCTTAATAATCTTATCTCCCTTTAGAATACCAGCCTTGTAAGCAGGTGTATCTTTGAGTGGGGCAACAACTGTCAAAATATTATCTTTAATACCCACATCAATTCCTACCCCACCAAACGAACCCGAGAGTGACTCCTCAAATTGTTTTGCTTCAACAGGAGGAAAAAATTCTGTGTATGGATCTTTGTATGCGCCCGCAAGACCCTTGATTGCTCCCCATACTTTGTCTTGAGATTTGATTGAGGCATCGTCAATATGCTTTGCTTCGAGTAGTTTCCAAGCTTCCCAAAATGGTGCGAAATCTGCGCCGTGCAAAAGTTCATTTGAGTCTGCCGCAAGCGCAGCTTCAGAATCTCTCTCGGCGTACCCATAGCTTGCGCCTAATGCAAAAAAACCTCCAAAAAGAATGAGTAAAACTAGTGCTCCAGAAATTACCTTAATTTTTGATTTATTTAAAAATGGCATGTTACTTAATTATTACAGAGTGTGGATAATGGGTCAATTTATTTTTGACGTACTTGTACTTGGTGGAATTGGTTCTGAAAACGTGGGTAGTACAGGTGTATGTGTTGCAAATTCTGTACTTGCCGACGCATCATCAAAGAGTGCTTCTTTTGTATAATTATTTGCTGGATCCCACAGCATCCACGAATCAAGACCCACGTCGTATGTAGCGCTTATTTGTGCGCGTATCATCTCGCTTGTATAGATTGCTCCTAAATCGAAATCTTGCAACCATGGTCGAAGTTTCTTGCGATCAATATCATTTTTCATTGCACGCGCAACTGCTTTACCCATTGATGTTTTAACTATTTCATATGGATGAGTTGCGGGGTCTTTGATATTGTATGTACCGTGTGCAAAGTGCGATGGATACACCATCGGTGCAACATAGTCAAAATGCGCAAGTGCATTTTCAAGAATTTGTCCGATTCCCAAATCTCCTTTTTCTGTTGTAGTTAAACCAAAAATATCTGCTGATGTTTTCATTTCCTTATCTTCAAGGTTTTCATGCACGTATTGAAAAAATGAATTAACTACTTCGGCACGAATTTTATCGTGACTCAATGGGTAATAAATATTCTTCAGATCACCATCTGAAGGATAGCGGATGTAATCAAAATTTGCCTCATCAAAACCTACTGTATAAGCTTCGTGTGCAATAGCAAGCACATAATCCCACACATCCTTACTACCAGCATCAAGCCACGCAATTTTCTTTGAATCTTTCCATAACTTCGTTGTATCACTTTTCATCTTCAGGCCAAGTTCAGGATGATTAACAACAAATACTGGGTCCTGAAAAACTGCTATGCGTGCAATGACATAAATATTCTTTTCGTGGAGCTCTTTTACGAATTCACGAATATCAGTAATTCTTTTTTGTGCGGTATTTTCTTTTACTAAACGCGCATCTGTTACAGGAAATGAAATGTGTCCTGTTGAATCTTTCACATCAATCACGACAGCATTGATTTCTGTGGTATCAATCAAGTTTACAATTCGTTCACGTCGCAACCGAGAACCTGCGACCCAACTTGAAATATATACCGCTTTGAGCGGCACGGGTGTTTGTAGGTGCGAAGCTACAAATGGCACTGGTGTTGTTGCTGATTGCACGCCATCAACGACGGATGCAGTACTCGTTGCTGGTGTTACTACCTGGTCAATTTTTTTATATGAATCTAGTACTTTAGTTGGCGCATAAAATGACGTCGCATAGAGCGCCGCGCCGAGCACTACCCCACCACCTATTGTAAGTGCGATAGTCTTAATTTTCATTCTGAGAAGTAATTCCTTCGATTGGTTCGTAATGTAATTCTGAATTTACTTCTTCTGATTTATGCACAATATCTTTTGTAGTAGTACGTCGTCGAGGTGCATGCGTACGCTTTTGAACTTCGTGGTATACATCTTCATTGACAGGAGGAGGTACATGGAGTGGCATGTTTGCTTTCTTTGAAATTCTCATTTTCTTTTCCACGTACAGTAAGTAAGACATGCTAACGATAACAAATCCAGTAATCGTAAAAAGGATTTTTTTAATTCCTACAGGAAAACCAAGATATGGGAGGACCATAAGCCAAATACCCACTATAAATAAAATGCGTTCTTTTCTCATAACTTGGTAGAGTATACTCTGATTTACACTTTTCCTCAAAATGTGTACAACTATTCAATAATATCTTCGGGTCGTACCATTCGAGATGGTCCAATAATTACAACAAATTCACCTCTCACCTTATCAGTGTTATTACGATAGTATTCAAAAAGCTCATAAAGTGTCCCCCGTCTAACTTCTTCGTGAAGTTTTGTAAGTTCTCTCCCAATTGCACCAATTCGAGCTGGAGAAAGTTCTGCGAGTGTCGCCAGTGCTTTCATTATTCTGTGTGGTGATTCAAAAAAGATACTCGTACCACTATCATTAGTCAGCGTAGTAAAAAAAGTTTGTCGCCCCTTCTTTTGGGGTGGAAAGCCGTAAAAAGTGAATTGGGCATCAGTAATACCTGCAACAGAAAGTGCTGCCGTCAATGCTGAGGCTCCTGGAATTGGGACGATTGCAATAGTATCTCCAAAATGTTCACGCACCTTTCGCACCAACATACTTCCTGGATCTGAGATTGATGGCGTACCTGCGTCTGTTGCGAGCGCAAGATTTTTACCTTCAGTAAGTACTCGCAATACCCATGCAACATCACTATCTTTAAGGTAGCTATCAAAGCGTCGCAAGCTTGCTTTGATTTCATAATGCATGAGCAATTTCCCTGTTTGACGTGTGTCCTCCGCAAGTACAAAATCAACTTCTTTAAAAATTCGCAACGCACGCAGTGTAATATCTTCTAGATTACCAATAGGTGTTGCCACTACATAGAGTGTACCAAGAGGGCTTTTCATATAAAGACCAGTATACCAAACAAATAAAAAAACCTGCTTATGCAGGTTTTTAGTAACAAAGATCTCGCTTGATTTTATTGCGAATTTCTCTCATGCTCTTCTTGTAACGCACTCGCATACAGTACCATGTTCTTTGCTTCGTCTGAAAGGAAATAATGTTGTTCGTAAGATCTGACATCTTCATCGAGCACATTAAAACGGACAAGTCCCCTTTTTTGTGGTAATTGAAACTCGATCTTTTTATGATCTACCCGTTGTCTTTGGTCGAGGAAAAATGAAGTGATGCAACCATTATACGATATGCACACTCTTGAATACCGTAAACCTTCAGCCACTTTGGGTGATTTGATAAATTCCCGCATTGCTGATGGCACCTCCTGGAGTGGTCTTCCTGTTGAATCAAAGTACATATGCACCGAACCGTTCGGATACATTCTTTCATAGCAAAGTAACACAATACTTACTTGCGATCGCTGTTCTTTAAATAATTGCTCCGGAATCTCATACTCGTAAAGCTGGTGAATATCCTTGCTCATTAAAGTTTTAATTTTAACCTCACTATTTGTGCGTGAAGTATACCGCTCAAGTGCTACCGCATAGCCCGTATCCATAATCTGTACCGCAGTTCGATTATTTGAACGCCAGTATGCTACCTTTTTTTCATTTTGTATGTTTGTCTTAAGTACCTCAAACTTATCGTCAAGGTCGACAACATTTTTTACCAACAAGCAGAGTTCCATGACTTTTGATTTTTGAATTTGAAATGAATTTATCTAGATGCTACTCCTTGCACCTATGCATGTCAAACAAAAAAGCACCCCTACGGGTGCTTTTTTGTAAGTGGAAATACCCTACATTTGTCCTTGTGACATATTCATAGTATTCATTGGCATACTGCCCTCTTTTTTTGCCATAAGCCCGACACCGAGCAATACAACAGCGAGCACAAGATGGAGCCAATTGTCTGCAGAGTTGACTGAAATAAAACCAAGAACCATACCCGTATTTGAAAAGAAACCGAGCAATGCTACCAAAAGATAGACTGCCCCAATTATCTTCATCCAAAGCGCAGCGGTCGCTTCACGCTTTGCAGTCAAGAGAAGTACGAGACCAATCAAAATGTGTACAATATTGTGTGCACTGTTTGTCATGAAAATTCCCGTTGTGCCAATAATTGGATTTGACACAAAGCCTAGAAGGCCCACCAATAGAAACACTAACCCAAAAACTTTTGCAAGTGTTTTTGTCATAAATGTGTACCTATTACTTAGTGAATAAATCGACCTCTATATACAAGTATACGCCTCTTTTTAAAGCAACAACACGTGCTGTGCATATCAACTACGCAGTCATATTTTGTAACTTTTTTTGTGATGTTATACAAGATTCATTACAATACGCTTCACCATTTGCTTCGAGACAGTCCTCGCAACAAATAAAGTGCTTGTGGCATGACAAATGAGCACAATTGACATAGTGTTCAGATTTTTTATTACAACGTTCACAAACACCAATTACTTCGTGAGATTCAGGTGAGTTAAAATGCATTACGATTCTTTTATCAAAGACATATAGCGAACCTTTGAAATCTTTGCTTGGATACTTTTCCATATACGATACAATGCCGCCATCAAGTTGATACACATCTTTAAAACCCTCTTTTTTCAAAAAACCTGAAGCTTTCTCGCACCGCACACCACCTGTACACACTGTGAGTACCGTCTTGTCTTTCAAAGTATCAATCTCTTTGATTTTTTCCCTCAAATCTCGAAAGTTTTCCATGCCGGGGAAAATAGTATTTTCAAATTTACCCACTTTGAGCTCATAGTCATTGCGCATATCAACAATGTAGAATTCTTTTCCTTCTTCGTACCATTGTCGGAGTTGCTCAGGTTTCAGATGTACACCCGTTGTTTCGTTTGGGTCAAAGTCTTCAGCAAGATGGAGTGAGACAATCTCCTTGCGTACCTTGATTGAAAGTCTCGGAAATGCAGTGCCGTCATCGGTTCCTTTTGACAACTTCCAATGAATATCGGCAAATTGAGGCTCTGATTTCATATGGTCCATATAGTCTTTTACCGCTTCCTCTGTGCCCTCAAAAGTCGCATTTATACCCTCGTGCGCGATAATCATCCTCCCTTTCATAGAAAGGCGCTCTAAGAGTGATTTTTGAGCGTTTTTAAGGGTTTCTGGGTCGTCTATATGGACGTATTTATAGAAAAGCACGATTTGATACATAAGGTTACTATACCAATTATTTTTATCTATTATTATTGACAATCTGTATTTGTAGTGTATAATATAAAAAAACTAACGCTATGGAAAATAAACAGAACTTTCTTGCTCTTGCACAACTGATCGACTTTAACAGTACAGAAATTGACAAATCACTACGCGCAATTTTTGAAAAAGCTGTGAGTATCTCGCGCGAGAAAAATACCTATCTCGTTGTTGGAAATCATGTGTGTATCAAAATTGAATTTCATTTATTTGACACGACATGTTCCATTATATTCACACAGCGTTTTTCGGGTAATATGACTGGCAAGGATGAATTATTTCTGTTCTCAATTGATTCACTGCCAATCAAAGCTCTCGCATTCAACAAGCTTCAATCAAAACTCAATTCATTCCTTAAGATTGGGGAAGAATTTGATTGGAAAAGTGACAAAGATGTCTTCCTAAAGGAATTAAACGAATTTGTAAATAAAGCGTGATAACGGTCAACTTACTTTAAGCCCCATCTTCCGATGGGGGTTTTTATATATGAAATGGGAGTTTGCGGTATTTTTTACCTTTCCATTTGTCAGCAATTTTGACTCTGTTGAGTGAACGTTCAAGCTCTGCTTCGAAGTGTTCAAAGTCTACCGCTGAAGCGTTCTTCTTTTCCATAAGCTCCTTTGCGCGATTTTGAGCACGCTCCACATCAATTTGAGAAACGTGTTCAGCAAAGTTCGCAAGTACAACAACTTCTCCTCCTTCGGGTGTTTGTTTGACTTCAAGAAAGCCTCCATAGATTGCCATAGGAATATGATCATCTCCTCCACGAGCAAGAATCTCACCTTTTCCAAGTGAAGCAATGAGCGGTACGTGTCCGGGCAAGATGGTAATCTCCCCTTCTGTGGTAGGTAGTGTAACTTGTGTCACGTCTTCTTCAAGGACGAGACGTTCTGGTGTGACTATTTTAAGTTTTATGGTTTTGTTTGACATATATGCTTATTGTTTGGTACTGTTTTAAAAACAGTTTCAGCTATGAAAAATGTAATCCTAAGAATAGTTCTTTCTTGTTTGTTTGTACTTGTTGGTTTATTTGTTTATAAATACCACATACTGTTTGGCTCAATTCTAATTGGAATTGGTTTCGCCATTATTATATATTACATTGCAAACGAACTCACCGATAATGCAATTCAAGGATAAGGAGTGTATTTTATCGCCACTAAATTTATTAGTGGCGTTTTTTTACAACGCTCCCTTCATGTAAAACTCCTGCTCACTATACCAGATTTTAAGTTTTAGGGTGTGTGTTGACATAAAGTATTAATTCAATCAGTATATAGAAAACCTATAATAATGGAAAATTGCAAAGAGTGTAATTATTATTTACGAAAGGTTCTAATAATACTCATCCTTACATTAACGATTAGTCCTTTCATGTTCATCTACGGGTTCATCTCAAATTGCTGGTATAGTTCTTTTGGCGGGTTGGTTCT
>CALRHK010000019.1 GCA_943359475.1 Candidatus Nomurabacteria bacterium | reverse complement strand
GCATCTTCGTTCGATACAGCCCTGATGTTGTATCGCATTGGTCCGAAACGAGGAACTGCCACTTTGTGGTATTTATAAGCATTTTGTAATGCACGGACCGCCGTGCATTTTATTATTTCATGGAAGAAAATGAAGTATTCGCTCCGGAAGGACGAATTTATGAACTTGGCTACCTTTTGGTGCCGACAATTGAAGAAAAAGATACTGCGCTTGAAGTAGGCAATATCAAGGGTCTTATTGATAATACGGGCGCAGTGACGATCGCGGAAGAATTTCCAAAGCTGATTGACCTTGCGTACGAAATGTCTCGAGTAATTGAAAACAAAAACAATTATTTTATGACTGGTTATTTTGGTTGGGTTAAGTTTGAAGTAGACCCTGCAAAGATTGCCGAGATTGACGCAGTATTAAAGCGAAACGAAAAAGTCATTCGCTACATGCTCATTAAGACCGTCCGCGAGAATACGATGTCACCAAAGAAAGGTTTTACCCGCACTGGTGATACCAAGCGTCGTGCACCACGCAAAGAAGGTGAGGAGGCGCTTCCAATTAACAACGAGGAAATCGATAAACAAATTGATGCACTTGTTGCCGAGGAGCCTGCAGTGGTCGTTGAAGCGTAATTGTGTAGTGTGATACATAGGGATATACTTTAAAAGTGTAGTTCTCAAATGTGTCGTTTACCATTCTAATCAAGAAGCGCTCAAGCTTCTTTACTCATTATGTATCTCAATAGAGCAATGGTTATAGGTAATCTTACTCGCGACCCAGAACTTCGTTCGCTACCTTCTGGAATAAAGGTAACCACAATGAGTGTGGCAACCAATCGAGTATGGAAAGATCAAAGTGGTCAACGTAAAGAACAGACTGATTATCACAACGTAGTAGTGTTTGGTCGCCAAGCAGAAACAGCAGCTCAGTTTCTCAAAAAGGGAAGCCAAGTGCTTGTTGAAGGGCGAATGCAAACAAGGAGTTGGGATGCACAAGATGGCACGAAAAAGTATCGTACTGAAGTTGTTGCAGACAGGGTACAGTTTGGTTCAAAAGGTAGTGGTGGTGAAGGATATCAGAAATCTCCAGCTACGACCACAGGCAAGGCTCCTGCAACAGAAGAGATCGATACGATTGAATATCCTGAAGATGACATTAGTGCCGAAGATATTCCATTTTAAATTAACAATTAAACGATAGTAGTTATGAAGCAAGATTTTTTCTCATCAAACAATATAAAGCATATTGATTACAAAGATACCGATGTGCTCAAGAAGTTCATCAATCCAAACGGACGCATAGTAGGACGCAAGCGTTCTGGTCTTACTGCCAAGAATCAACGAAAGCTCGCGCTTTCGATCAAGCGTTCACGATTCATGGGACTTCTCCCATTCGTCGCAAAGTAAAATAAAAACCACCCAATAAATGGGTGGTTTTTATTTTGACTGTTATGCTCGTTCGACGTATTCGCCTGTTTCTGTATTGACGATAATTTTATCACCGATAGTGAGAAACATTGGTACATTTACGGTCGCCCCATTTTCTAATACTGCCACTTTGTTTCCGCCAGTTGCAGTGCTTCCTTTAATTGCAGGAGGTGCGTCTTTGATCGTAAATTCCATTTTAACAGGGAGCTTCACACCGATTATCTGTTCCTCATCATCTTCATTAGTAAACACCATTGCACTCACGAGAGTATTGTCTTTGAGGAAGTGTGCAGGCTCACCAAGGATTTTTTCATCAATCATAAAACGATCTTTTGGATTACTTGGATCGCAGAACCAGTACTCGCCACGATTGTGGTAAAGAAACTTTATATCACGCTTCGTAATATCTGCTTCGTGTGCTTGGTCTGAAACATGGAATGTTGCAGCAAAGGTCTTTCCTGAGATAAGACTTTTGAGCTTTACCTGATTTTGAGGCTTTCGTTGTTGTGTACGCGCAACGTGACTTTCAACTACTTCACAGGGCTCACCTTCGTGCAGGATAACCTTACGTTCTTTAATTTCGTTATATGCAAGTATGGACATACAAAAATAATGCTTAAACTAATAGAAATAGCCCGTAGAGGGGCTAACAGAGAAAAGTATAGCCAAAAGTTGGGTAATTGTCCATAAAAAATACCCTCACGTAATGAAGGATATTTTTATGTAAAAGGGATACTATTCTCCAGAGCTTGAAACTTGGATTTCTCCAAAACGACTACGAATCTGCTTTTCGAGCTCTTTTGCAACCTTTCCATTTTCCTTGAGCCAGGTACGGGTCGCATCGTAGCCTCGTCCCATAGATATCTTTTCACCTTCTTTGTTTCGGTATGAATAGGATGCTCCAGATTTATCTACAATACCAAGTTTTTCACCGAGCGCCATCAGTTCACCTTCATGCGAGATTCCTTCGCCATAAATAATATCAAATTCAGTTTGTTTAAATGGTGCCGCAACTTTATTTTTTACTACTTTGACACGTGTGCGACCACCGACAACTTCTTCGCCTTTTTTAATTTGGGCAATACGACGAATATCAAGACGTACTGATGCGTAGAACTTGAGTGCTTTTCCGCCGGGAGTTGTTTCTGGGTTACCAAACATAACACCTATCTGCATACGAATTTGATTGATAAAAATGACAAGTGTTTTTGATCGAGCAACAATCGCTGTCAGTTTTCGAAGCGCTTGTGACATGAGGCGCGCTTGTTTACCAACATGTGCTTGACCCATGTCGCCTTCGATTTCATCTTTTGGTGTTAGTGCGGCAACAGAGTCAATTACTACTACATCAATTTTCCCTGACCGTACGAGGGATTCAGTAATTTCAAGTCCTTGTTCACCAGTATCTGGTTGTGAAATGAGGAGGTCATTGATTTTGACTCCGAGTTTTGTTGCATAGTCTGGATCCATTGCATGTTCAGCATCAATATATGCACAGATACCACCGAGCTTTTGCGCTTCAGCAACAATGTGTAGTGCGAGCGTGGTTTTTCCAGAAGATTCTGGGCCAAAAATTTCGATAATACGACCCCGTGGTACGCCACCGATGCCGAGTGCCATATCGAGCCCGAGGCTTCCTGTAGAAATTGCACCAATATCTACCTTGGGTGTTTCGCCCAGTTTCATAATAGAACCTTCTCCAAATTTGGTTTGAATAGACTTAATCGTACTTTCGATTGCGCTCATATCTACGACGCTCGTCTCGCGAGTGCCCATTTCTTTTTTAATTGCTGGTTTCTTTGCCATAGTCGTTATTCATACTTACACTAGTAATACTTTCTGCACCATTAGTTGTTTTCGGTTGATAGACCACTCGCAACTGTGATTCAGTTTTTTTGCCAAATTTATCTTCTCCTTTGAGTGTAATGACATTATACCCGGGAAGTAAAAGTGCTTTCTCCTTAAAGTCATACTTTTCACTCACAAACACAATGCGGTCATTGATTGAAAAGGTGCGTGCATTTTTTGCGACACCTGCAAGCTCGACGAGCGGTGTATCTACAACATCGCCATCATGAAGTGAGTGAACAGAAATTTCTGCACCGTAGATGAGGTTGTGGGCACGTCCGAATGCATACCACCCCATAAACCCAAAAAAGACGATTACCACAATCACGCCCAAATAGTGTTTTGTAGTGAGGAGTTTTTTCATAAATTGTGTTCGTAACCTTGTATACATTGTACTCTTGTTAGAAAAAGTCTGCTACTATTCACCACTATTGAATTCTGCGCGCTCAGCAGAAGCTGTTTTCTCAAGCACTTCACGTGGTTTGTTACCAAATCCAGCGCTAATGACACCGCGTTCTTCGAGCATATCCATTAGCTTTGCTGCGCGCGAGTAACCAACGCCAAGTTTTCGTTGGAGGAATGATGTTGATGCTTTTTGGGTTTCTATAACCACTTGGCGAGCATCTTCATAAAGGTCATCACCATTATCATCATCCATTGTGGCTTCGAATGCTGATTTATCGTTCGAAATACCACCCTGGAGAGATATTTCGTCCATAATGATGTCTCGGTACTGATCAGCGAGATATTTGACCACTTTTTTCACTTCAGATTCAGTAATAAAGGCAGACTGGAGACGTTCGGGTTGTGAGTCGCCCGAAAGGTAGAGCATGTCTCCTGCACCGAGTAATTTTTCAGCACCACCTGCATCAAGAATCGTGCGTGAATCAATTTGGGAAGCAACTTTTAGTGCGATACGAGCAGGCACATTTGCTTTAATGAGACCAGTAATAACGTTTACTTCAGGTCGTTGTGTTGAAAGGATGAGGTGTATACCGACAGCACGAGACATTTGTGCAAGACGCACGATACCCGACTCAAGTTCTCGTGGATACGAGGTCATAATATCAGCAAGTTCATCAATAACAATCACGATATACGGCATACGTTCTGGAGCTTCGGCACCCTCTTTTGGTCCATTTTTTACCACAGTGTTGTGATATGACTCGATATCACGACAGGCTTCTTTTTCAAGAATGTCATAACGGCGATTCATTTCTGTTGCTGCCCAGCGAAGCGCTTGGATAGTTTTCTTTGGATCGGTTATGACAGGGGTCAAAAGATGAGGAATACCTTTGTAGAGCGTAAGTTCTACGCGTTTTGGGTCAACCATAATCAGACGAAGTGCTTCTGGTCCATTGCGGTACAGAAGGCTTGTGATGATTGTATGAATAGTCACTGATTTTCCAGACCCTGTCGTACCTGCAATCAATACGTGAGGCATCTTGGCAAGATTGGCAACTTGCGCGCGACCAGAGATCGCGCGTCCAAGTGCGAGCACAAGTGGTTTTGAGGCACTTGTAAACTTTTCATCCCGAAAGAGTGAAGCAAGACCGACAGTAGCTTTTGTTTTATTTGGAACTTCGATACCAACGAGCGATTTTCCTGGGATTGGTGCCTCGATGCGGATTGGGTGCGCAGCGAGCGCGAGTGCGAGATCGTTTTGAAGCCCTGCAATACGCGAGAGACGTACACCCTCTGCTGGTTTTACGGCATAGCGAGTGACGGTTGGTCCCACAGTTATTTCATCCATTTCAACTTCAATACCAAAGTTTTGGAGAGTACGTTTGATAATGTTGGCACTCGCTTTCACATCGCCAGTATTTGGCTTGCCACGGTCTTCTTCGAGGAGGTCGAGCGGTGGAGGTACATAGTCTGTTGCTGGACGATAATCGTGGTAGGCAATCCCAGATTCCTCAACAAATTCTTCCTTCCGCACTTTCTCCTTCCTTTTATTTTCGTTTTGAACTTCAAATTTTTGTTCAGGTTCAGGTTCTTTTGTGTCTGCACTTTCTTGTACGTCACTGCTATCATCGAGCCCACCTGTAATAATCGGTGTTTGTAATACAGGCTGGGAACGTTTTTTGAAAAGTTTTGCAAATCCGGAAAGCATCGGTAGTAATGATGGTCGAGTATCAAAAAGTATGAAAAGAGAAATCAAGAGTAATGCACCCAAAAAGAGAATGCTTGTGTAGACATCAAAAAGTTTAAGAAAAGGGAATGTGGCTATTTTCCCAACATAACCACCGAGATGTCGCGTGCCTGATGAAATATCAATAAGGCCGAGACAAGATGCCAAAAAAAGAATTGAAGAAAGTGTGTGTGACCATCCAACATTGGGTCGCACGGAACCTACAAATGAGACACCGAGCATTATGCAGAGAATTGGTACAAGGACATAGCCGATACCAAAGAGAAATGCAAAAAGACTATAAAAAAAGACACCAGCACGTCCACCGCCATGGAATGCAGAAAGTATAAAAAAGAGTGCTAAAACAAAAGATATTACAGCGTAGATACCATGCTTTGTTTCGTCCTTTAGACTAATTGATGAATTCCCTGACTTCAATGAATTCTTTTTTTCTTCAGGTTCATTACGATTTTTTTTACTACGTTCCTTATTAGTTTTTTTTGAATCTTGGGTTTCGCGTGCCATAGGTTATGTAACAAATTGTAGCACTTTCCCCTTGTATTCCTAAGGATTTACATTACAACACACTATGCAATTTCGTCGTTATTGCAGATTATTGTGTCCGTAATATAATGGACGTACATTCAAATCAAAACCGTAGAAGAAATCCATAAAAGACAAATAAATATTATGCAAGAAAAAAGAGACAATACATTAGAAATTGGAAATGGAAATGATGTCGTTAATCAAAAAAACGCAATGTTTTCAAGCATTTTCAATAGGACAGAGAAAGTGACTACGGCACTCTATATGGTGACGGATCTCTTTTTGGAAAATGAACCATTGCGATTAAATCTACGTACACGCGCGATGGCTCTTCTTGGCAAGATTGCACAAGTCGATAATATGCGACCGACAGAAAAGCATGTCTTATTTGAGGAGTGTCAAAATATACTAAGGGAGATAATTTCCAATATCCGTATTTCTGCAACACTTGGCATGATCTCAGAAATGAATAGCGCGATTATCTTGCGCGAGTACACATCACTCAATGAAGAAATTCGTCAATTTCAGAGGGAAAACAAGGAAAGCTACTTCTCATCAAGTATGTATACACGCAAAGTGCTATCAGATTTCACAGTTAAGGAAAATATCAACATTGAAACAATACTAAGCGGACAAGCTGTTGAAAAACCCTCACAGGGAGAGTTTTCCTATAAAGGACAAATACATAAAGGACAAACTGTTGTTAATCCGGAAAGCAAAATAGTAAAGCAGGGCGATGTCCCTTTTAAACAGAATAGCGAAAAACCAGTAGTAACTTCACTAGGTAAAAAGGACATAGGCTTAAAAATAAATAGAAGGAGTAACATATTAATGATAATAAAGGACAAAGGTGAGGTAAACATAAAAAGTATCTCAGAACTCATAAAGGACTGTAGTGAAAAAACGATTCAGAGGGAGCTCAATGGTATGGTTGGTGAGGGTGTGCTGAAACGTACTGGGGACAAACGATGGAGTAAATATTCACTCAAATAATATTTTTGTGTTGTAATAATTTTGACCCATTTTGTTGCGTTTTTGTAAGTATTTATTGATTTACGCGTCAGAATCTATGTAATTACTACACTGGCTGAAAGTCTAAATTGTGGCTCAAGTTGATGCTCACAATATGTTGATTTTTCAGCCTTTTTATGTAATTATAGGTATTCGGGTAAATTTGGATTGATAGCACAGGCTATTTCCAGGGTTATCCACATTATTTTCCTTTGTTGCCAAATGGCATAAGGATATAATGAAAAAGTGTAGTGATTGTAAGCACTCTGTGTGTTTTACGTAGCACTACACACTTTGGCTTTATTGAAGCATTTTTTGGATAGGAAAAAATGAACAAATAAAGTTACGCGGCAAGATCATTGAAAACGAGATAGGCAACTGAAGTGCGATACTGGCACTTCTTTGTTCCGTAAATTATTTATTAATTTACGGTTGTGTTTTCGGATCTTCCGTATCGGCCATGTCGACACGGCAGATAAACCCAGGTGTGTACATATATATGTACATGTATGGTGTGTGGTATGTAGTTAGTACCACATTTCAATTTTTGAAAACTACTTGTGATTTCGATAGGGATTACAAATAGTAAAATGCACATCACGCTTAGTTATGCTCGAATGCGCTAATGTATTCGGCAAGTCGAAACTAACATAATAGTGCATTGCACGTACGTGATATGAATACTCGTATACGTAACGTGCATTAGTTAAGTTTATTTATGAATAAATTCCTTAAATCTAAAACTGTAAAAGCAGCTTTGGGTTTAGTAGCAGTATTCGCCCTCGTTGGTGTTTACTCTGCTAGCGCGTACAATTTCACTACTGTTCTCAAGATGGGATCAAAGGGTGAAGCTGTTCGTGAGCTCCAAAAAGCTCTCAATGCGTGTTCTGATACAATGGTCGCTTCTACAGGTGCTGGTTCTCCAGGTTACGAAACATCAACTTTCGCAGGCAAGACAAAAGCTGCAGTTATGAAACTCCAGGCAAAAGCTGGTCTTTCACAAGTTGGCCAAGTTGGTCCACTTACTCGCGCTTTCTTGAATGCTAATGGTTGTGGTACTGGTTCAACCGGTAACACTGGCAACACTGGTGGTACAGTAGTCTCTGGTCAAATCACTGCTTCAGTAGCATCTGATTCTCCAGTAGGTCTTACTCTCGCTGGTGGTAGCGCATTCAATCCTGTGCTCAAACTTCGTCTTGCAAACGGTACTTCATCTCCAGTTAATGTAACTGGTTTGAACCTTACCAAGACAGGCTTCATGGCAAACACTTACGTAAGTGGTGTTTCTGTGTATGACGCAGCAGGTATGCAACATGGCAATACTGTGACCACTCTCGGTGCAAACGGTGTTGCAATCATGACCTTCTCAACAAGCCCAATCACTGTGCCTGCAAATGGTACAACTGATGTATGGGTGAAGGTAAACCTTTCAAGTTCAGCAACTTCAGGAACTATTGGCTTCTCAGTCAATGCTTCATCTGACATAATGCTTTCATCAGGCTCTGCTGGTGGTACATTCCCAATCGCAGGTTCACAGATGACTGTTGTAAGTGGCACAAGCTCTCTTGCTACAGTTACTCTTGACGAGCAAGCTTCAGCTTGTGGTGCTTCTGGATGTACTCTTAATGTTGATTCAGCAAGTTCACAAGAAATTGCAAAGTTCCGCATTCAGGAAACTTCAAGCAATGAAGATGTAAAGCTTTACAGTCTTGCACTTTGGAACAATGGTAATGCTTCAGCATCTGACTATCGCGATGTTCAACTTCTCGATCAATCAGGTACTGTAGTTGCAACTGCACAACCTGCAGGCAACGTAGTAAAGTTCAACCTCTCTACTCCTTTCCTTATTGGTAAGGGTCAGACAAAAGACTTTACTGTACGCGCAACTATCGTTTCAGGTTCAACACGCACAATCCAGTTCACTGTCTACAATGACTATGACCTCGATGTTCGTGGTGTAAGCACTGCTGTAAGCATCCTTCCTTCAGCAGGATCAAATGATTCTTCTTTCCCAATCGGTGATACATCAGCTACTTATAACAAGGCAACTGTTGGTACTGGTTCACTTACCTTTAGTCGAGCATCAGACTCAGCTACTGGCTCAGTTGCTCCAGGTACTGAAGTTTCACTTGCTAAGTTCAACGCTAAGCCAACCGGTGAAGATATGGAAGTTCGTGGTATCTCATTTGGTATCACACAAAACAATGCTAACAAGCTCACTGGTACTGTGTATGTAAAAGTAAATGGTCAGATTGTATACAGTGCTGCTGGTACTGTTGCTAACTTTGCAACAGCTGGTGGTAACACTGTGACTCGATCACTTTCTTCATACCCAATCTTGACTGCAGGTGTAAACAACACTATCGAAGTAGTTGCTTCAATCGATTCTTCAGCAACTTCTTCTTCAACATTCAAGGTAAATCAGTTTGACGTTACATCTGTAAAGCGTTTGATTTCAAATGACATTACAGATCCAAGCGTTGGCGCACAAGATGGTGTTAGCCTTAGTGCACAAGCAGGTAACCTCAATGTAACTAACCTTTCAACTCCAGTTGCATCGTCAGTTGTTACAGGTACCTCAGGTATTGAGCTCGCAAATATCGAACTCAGTGCTGGTTCATCAGGCGAAGATGTACGCGTTTCAACTATCACAATCGGTGATCAGAAGAGCGTGACTGCTGCATATTCTGACTTTGCAAACCTTGTTCTCAAGGATTCAACAGGTTCAGCACTTGCAACAACTTCTTCAACTGCAACGAACGCTTCAACAGTCGCATTCAACTTCTCAAGCCCAATCATCGTAGCTAAGAACGCTTCAACTGTTCTCAAGCTCTATGGTGACTTGATCGGTGGTACTGCAACTTATACACACACCTTCACTGCAACTGCAGTTACTGCAACTGGTAAGACCACTGGTAATACCATTTCAGTAAGCCCAGCTGGTTCTGGTCAAACTATGACTATTACTTCTGGTGGAACACTTGCAATGTCAACTGTTTCAGGTACAGGTGCTACACCTTCAAATCCTCAATTGACTAATATCAATGCTACTGACGGTGTCTACCTCGCATGGAAGTGGACTTCACAGTATGAGGCTCAGAAGATTACTTCACTCAAACTTAAGGCAACTGGTACTTCACTCAATCAGAATAACGTAAAGAATATTCGTCTTTATGCTAAGAAGGGTTCATACACTTCATTCCAGAGTGATGCAACACAGTTCGCTTATGTTGGTCAGTTCTCAACATGCTCATCAAACGTTTGTTCATTCACATGGACAGATGGTAGCAATGTACTTCCATTTACAATTGACCCAGGAATGGGTGTAACTGTATGGGTAAAGGCTGATCTACAGGGTGAAAATGTTGCTAAGCTTGGTGATGACTTCTATATGTCAGTTACGAATGATGGTACTGATGTCGCTGCAAAGGGCTCAATAACTGGTGCAACCACGTCTACAATGACCGGTTCTTCAGGTATTTCAACCGCTGCAACTCACATTAATCCATTCCAAGTACTTGTGACTGGTGAATCTCCAACAAGTGGTTCAACAACACAATCATCAATTGGTGCAGGTACTCAGATTGGTCGCTTCAAGGTTATGAACAATGGTTCAGCTCAAATCACTTTGACTGATGCTACGTTCACAAACTCTGGTAGCCATACCAATACAAACGCTCGTTATACAGTTTACGCTTCAAGCGAAAACTCAAACGACTATACTACTAACTCACTTGAAGTTAGCGGTACTGACACTGTAGCCTTTGGTTCACTTACTACTTCTGTAACTATTAACGGTGGTTCATACCGCTACATCACTGTAGCTGTAACAACTACGACTAGCCTTGCGTCAGGCGATACCTACAGTCTTTCTGTTGGTGCTCTCGGCGATCTCAAGTATAGCGTTGCTGAATCAGCCCTTGGTTACGATGGTGAACAGGATGGTGACCTCACGGGAACTATCACTGGTCTCTATGTAGATGGTAAGCCAGCTGTAGGCACAGTACAGAAGCAATAATCGCTACTGATTATCGTATCCACAACGTACATGTGGCAAAAAGCACCCCGAAAGGGGTGTTTTTTGTTTGCTCGAAATATGGTAGGGTAATGGTATGCAAAAGCTAAAAGAATTGATTGGATCTCATAGAAATGTGATTTTGGGAACGATTGCTATTTTGATTATCCTAGGAATAGTGCTCTTTTATAAGAAGGGTAAGGAATCAGATGAAATAACCTTAAATCAAAACAACGCAGAAGATGTTACTACTTCAAAACCAGAAAAAGTAGCCGCGAAGCGTTTCCCCGCATCTGCAAAAAAGTATACGACTGAAGCTGCCAGTTATTATCAAAACCAGGATTATCGCAAAGCGCTCACATCGGTCGAAAATGCACTTGGGAGCGACATTACTTCGGCGGAGGCATGGCAACTCAAGTCACTCATTCAGGTCAAGCTTGGTGATCTCAATCAGGCATTTAGCTCTGCAACTCGAGCGGTGAGCAATGAACCCGCGAACAGTACGTATTGGAAGTGGGAAATATCAGTAGCTCGAATGATGAAAGATAAAAAGGGGATTACTCCAACTAGTCCGGAATTTAGAGCAACAATTGAACCAATCTATAAAGAAGCACTTGTCGCAACAAAGAATAATATCGAAATGGTTACATCATATGCTGTCTTTTTAGAGGATGTGGGTGATAAAAAAATGGCAGTAGAATATTTACAAAAAGCGATTGAAATAAACCCTCCAGCAAAAAGTTCGTATGAATTAGAGATAG
>CALRHK010000018.1 GCA_943359475.1 Candidatus Nomurabacteria bacterium | reverse complement strand
AATGCGCGGTTAGCTCAGTTGGTAGAGCAATCCGTTTACACCGGAAAGGTCGGGGGTTCAAGTCCCTCACCGCGCACAAAAAATCTTAAGTCCGGCTCTGTAAAAGAGTCGGGCTTTTGATTTTTGCGTAGAGAGCGACTTGAAAGCCAGAGCGCGACGGCGCGAGGCGGGGTTGCGAACTTTTTCAGCAGAAAAAGATTTGTAACCAAGTCCCTCACCGCGCACATTAGGGTATATCTAACAAATTAGATTTGTGGGTAATTAAAAAACCATCCAAATTTCAAACACTGCTTAAAACAAGAAAATTAAGCTGATGTATCTCTGCTTCGCTAAATGTATACTCAAGAATATTAGAACCAGAAATCGAAGAAGTGACCCCATATAAATAATCTTTAATATTTTGAATGATTGGCGACAGGTCATCCTGAGCAATTGATCTATACGCAGTAGTAAAATGCAATGATTCACTGTGCTGAGATAAAAGTTTACATATTCTTAAAATCCTTTTCAGTAAATACAATTTTCTTTCCTTTGAGGAGTCTGGAATATCAGGTTCAGAAAGTGATGCAATGGCAGATAACAACCATTGACCCTCATTAAAAAACGATGGAGAAGATAAAAGAACTAAAAGTTGGTCTATGTTTTCCTGTGCTAAATATAATTCAAACTGATCGAGTGAAGCTGTAGTAATTGTATATCCATCAAGTATTAGCATACACTTGAAGTATATAAAATTTAAAAGGGAGTGCAAACTGACTCCCTTTAATGGCACAGCCGGAAATTATTTTTTAAAACCCTTACCGTGTCCACCTTCATAAGTAGTACCCTTATGGGAAACAAATATAACTTGCTTTTTACTCTTCATCCTCTTGATAGATTTAACTAAGCCATCATTCATATAACTTGTCGCTAAGTTATCCTCGGGTTGATCAATGATTATTGACTCAGGTTGACCAATAAACCAGTTTGTTATTATAATAAAAAAAACTCTTTGAAATGGAAAAACCAATTCTTCTTCGTAGCCATTCTGGGGACTCAGAAAAAGCAAAGGCAGTACTTACAGAAAATAAAATTTCTGTCATCGAAGTATTTTCAGACTCCGAATATGGACAACCTGAATTGATTGCGGATGGAAGTTGTTTCTCCTTTGACGGATTTGCAGAGATTAAACATTATGCAGAAACGCATAAACCAATTGACCCTCGTGAATGAAATTCAATTATTCACCGAAAAGTCTTAGTGTATCACTAAGACTTTTTTTATTAGAAAAAACTACATTGACCCTTTTTTTCCTAATTAATATCATCCTTGCCAAACTATATTTATCTTTCATTGTTTTATAAAATTGTTTTAAACTCATCAAAATAGTAGTCCATTAATTAACAATAAATCCTCACAATTGTTGGTTAACCTAAAATTCAGAGTTTAACAGTGAAAAATGCTTTTTTGAAAGAAAACAACAACTTTCAAAAAATAAGCCCCCCAGATTTCCAGATCTGAAGGGCTTTTCTATAGAAGCACCAATCCAAGCTAGGTACTCCTAAATTGCATATTAGCATACTATGGATATTATATTTTACTACTGTAAGAATGCTTTTAGTAAAAAACCCTGAGGATATCTTGACCAGATCTCAGGGTTTTGGGCAATGCAGTTCAATTCGATTGAACTTTTTTTATTTCGTCAAATTTGAAAAGAATGAAAGTTTTTTGGTAAATTAAATATTATTATATTTAATACTCGGTTTTGTATATTGTATCAAATAGTTTTATAATAATCAATTTTAGCAGATGCACCACTTAAATAAATACACTCCCACAGTTGAGCATATTTGTTTCATTGTCAAAATTTACTCTTGACCATTGGTATCAATAAAATCCCATGGTAATTTATTGGATTCGCTGTTTTTTCAACCCAGCCATGTCTTTTATAGAAAAACAACGCCTTTGGTTCAGTGTTAAGGAATATCTCTTTATGTCCATCTTTCTTTAACTTTTCTTCTAAAGCACTTAATATCTTTGAACCCAACCCTTGTTTTTGGTGTTCACTAGTAACATAGATATGGGTGATCCACCCATCTTTTTTAGCTCTACCAAACGCACTAAGTGTTTCATCTTCCCAATAACTTACAACGTAATCATTTTCCCATAGTTTTATTTTATCCAGTGAATATGTTTCTTCCAGAAATGAAAGTCCTTCAGCTTTGTTTTCAAACGAACCATCCTTTTCTGTGGTAGTTAAAAGTTTATAAATTTTTCCTGCGATTTTGTCTGAAATTCCTATTTTTATTTGCATGTACTATATTAAAATATTTATTAAATGACTAATTTTGCACGTTTACTTGAGAACAGCTAGGTGCGCAAATTATATCATATGACCACCTGTTTAATACTTGAAAACTTGACAGAATCGATTTATTTTGCTTTAATTTAAAAAATGTAAAACCACGGCAAAATGACCAAAATTAAGAACAACCGGAAAAAACAAGCTCTTAACCAAAAGAAAAAAAATTTAAACCTTACTTCAGATGAAGAATTTAGCAAACTCTTAGCAAAAGTAAAAAGTAAAAAACTACATGAATTGCCTAATCGGATTAAAAATCCTGAGAAACTACTTCAGAATATAAAATACAAGCTTCGTAGGATAAATAACTAGGATGGATTCACAAAGTGAAAATCTTTATCCTCTCAAAAAAAGTGAAATGCCCCTAAAAAGGGGCATTTGTTTTAACAATTTTTGCTACTCAATTTTATGTAATCTTTTTAATTTCTTCTGCCTATAACTAACCAAATTCCACACAGATAACAATAGGCAGAAGAACGCAATTGAGCCAACAATTAGACCGAAAGATCGATAGAAATCTTTTGTAGTTTCTATACTCAGATTAACGATAGTCATAAGTAACTTTTTTTACAATCATACTGATTTATACAAATTAGTCAACGTTCATAAGGACAACAAAATCTAAATTATCAGTTCATTTGCAAAAGTCCCATTAATGAAATATAATCGGACAAGCTCTTTCTAATGGTTTACAACAATAGATTGTAGTTTTGCATTAATGAAGGCTGGGTTACCCCGGCCTTTTTTTATTTTCCAAAAATTACAGTTTTATTGTTCAATGAATTGGGAATACGGAAACCGCAACACTATTATGAAATATTAAAAAAACTCCCATCTAGGTGGGAGTTTTTAACTACATTTTATCTTGTATCATTTGGATGAAAGTTAATATAGATCCAACAATAACTATTAATAAAAGTAATCTTGGAATTAATAATTCCTTGTTCATTAAATTATGCATGCTTATGTAGTTTAATTCAAACATAACATACCATTATACAGAAAAATTTACAATAAATTATTCAAAATGAAAGCAGCCCAAATTTGAATTCAAATTTAGTGCCAATTTATATTTCCGTTAACAAAAAAGACCGCCACATTGGCAGTCTTTATACTGACTTTTCAATAATCGAAAGTATATATTCATATACTTCTTTTCCGGTGTCCTCGATACTATGATTTATAAATACTTTGTCGAATTGATCCTGCATTACGATTTCTCTATCATAACGCTCCATACGTAGAGTAAGATCATCACCTGATCGTGCGCGTTTCTGTATTCGCTCAAGCGCGATTTCGCGTGATGGTGGTGCAATAAAAAGTGCAAGTATTTTGTTCGGAAAGCGTTTCTTGAGCTTCAAAGTTCCGAAAGGATCAACATCATTGATTGGATACCAACCCGATTCTGTAATACGCATTATTTCGCGAATGGTCATTCCATAATAATTTCCATGGACTTCTTCCCATTCAAGAAATCGCTCACGACTTTCATGCACCGTTAATGGAAGTTCTGACAGTTGCGTACGCAAGAGAAACGCTTCTTTTGAGTCGAAATAATAATCTCTTCCCTGCGTTTCTTTTGTAAAATCCTGTGGTCGTGTTGTTCTTGAGACTGCACGTTTAAATCGTGAATCTTTGGCAAGCAACCAATTCATAATTGAATTTTTCCCCGCACCAGATGGCCCAGAAATTTCAATAAAAAATTTATCACCAAACAGGATATTCTCATCCATGAGCACATCTCTGTTTTCTTTGAGTGTTCTTTGCTCCATTTGCTTATTAAGTTTTAGATTGTGTCCCATATATAACCATAGCACAAATTATGTGTATGGTCAAAAAGTACTTTTTTTGCTACAATCATTCCGCGATGAAAATTCTTGCTATTGAAACTTCGTGCGACGAAACCGCAATTGCTGTTTTGGAAATCACAGGCAAAACAACTACACCAAAGATTACCCGACTCGCGCACAGTATTGCATCACAAATCGAACTCCATGCACAGTATGGTGGCGTATTCCCTATGATGGCAAAACGTGAACACGCAAAAGCATTCACCCCGCTTCTTGCAACATCACTCCAAAAAGCAAAACTCCTTAAAAAAACAAACTATCCTTTGTCTGAAAAGCTGATCACAAAAATACGCACCACACTCGAACGAGAGCCAGATATGGGTGATGCGCTCATTACATTCCTTTCTGGAATTTCTCAGCCTGCTATTGATCTTATTGCCGTCACAACTGGTCCAGGTCTCGAACCTGCACTATGGGTTGGCGTCAACGCAGCAAAAGCTCTTGCGCTTGCATGGGATATTCCGATTGTTGGCGTCAACCATATGGAGGGGCACGTACTCTCTGTGCTTGTGCAAGAAAAACGAAAAGGTCAAAAAACATTCACTGCTGAAAAATTACATTTTCCTGTCTTATCGCTCCTCGTATCAGGTGGCCATACAGAGCTTGTCCTTATGAAAGATTGGCACCACTATAAAAAAATTGGTGCGACGCGTGATGATGCAGCCGGTGAAGCATTTGATAAAGTCGCGCGCATGCTTGAACTCCCCTACCCTGGTGGTCCGAAAATTTCGGCGCTCGCACAAACACAACGTGGCAAAAATGTAATACCAAAAGAATACGCACTTCCACGACCCATGATGATGAGTACTGATTTTGATTTTTCGTTTTCTGGTCTCAAAACCGCAGTGCTTTATTTATTGAAAAAAATTGCAATCCATACAGATGAAATCAAAGCACATATTGCGCACGAATTCGAAAATGCAGTCGTGGAAGTGCTCACCCACAAAACTCTTCGTGCGTTAAAAAAGTATCAGTGTACTACTCTCGTAGTTGGTGGTGGCGTTGCAGGCAATACGCACCTCCGAACAACACTCACAAACACAGTTAAAAAAACCTTCCCAAAAATGAAGGTGTATTTCCCCGAAAAAGAACTCGCAACAGACAATGCATTCATGATCGGCATTGCAGGTTACTTTGAATATCTCAAAACAAAAAAAGGAAAGCGCCCAGGAAGCCTCCGTGCTCAAGGAAATCTTTCATTATAAAACCCCTGACATAGTCAGGGGTTTTTGTAATACTTTTCTACCAATCAACCAATACGTGTTCCCGGATGTTCCAAGTTTTTAAACGAGCGCACAAAGAGTGGTATATCTCTTTTTGTGAGTAGCTCGATTGCACTTGGGTGAACAACCTTTGCACCTGCTTTCATCAATGCGAGCGCTTCATTGTATGTCAGCGATTTGAATGGTTCAGCACCTGGTTCCTTTTCGGGATCAATACGGTATACACCATCAACTGCTTTCCACAATGTCACTGATGCCACATTGAGACATGCACCAAAAATTGCTGCAGAGTAGTCTGATCCTTCACGACCAAGCGTGGTTATCGATTCGTGGGCATCATCGTTCAAGAGTGTGCCTCCGAGAAAACCTTGCGTTACAAACCACCTTGCAGGAATTTCGCTTAATTCCTTCGTTATCTTTTTGAGTGTTGCTGATTCATTCACTTTTGAACATCGATAATTATCATCAGTAACAATCAACATTGATGCATAACGAGTATAGATATGATACGGGCCATACCTTTTTCTCAAAATTTCAAACATGAGCGTACTTGCAAGCAATTCTCCTCTTGAAACTACCCACGCATACATTCGATTTTGTGAATATGCGTCAAATGCAGGTATCGTCTTTGAGAGTAACTGTGTGAGTTCAAAGAAACTGTTGTGGATTTGTTTAATGACTGGATGTACATCATCAAAAAAATGATGCGCGAGGTTTATATGCTCACTCTCAATTTCATTCAGTTCGTGCACCCACGACTTGCGTGAAAGCCAAAGCTTAAACACGTTTTCCAACTTATCGGTTGTTTTGCCGATTGCGGAGAATATTAAGACGGTTTTTTGTCGTTCGTACCTCTGGAGGAGAAGTAGTATTTTGCGTATCGAGCTTTCATCGATGGTACACATACCACCAAACTTAAACACTGCGGTTGGTTTCATATTAAATTGGGATTTACATTTGAGGGCACTATACCAAAATTACGTTCTGCAAAATACATTGACAATTAGCAACTTTTATGTATAATGTATTTATGTTTAATTTTAGCAACCACAACACAATTGTTTCAAAAGCCGGATGGGAAACCAAAATTCGTGGTGCAGTTGTTGTGCTTGCTAAATTTTCAGTCTAAAATCAAACGCTAAATTTTTTGAGCTCAGCAACCGCCCCACGAAGGGGCGGTTTGTTCTTATTCACAATATAAAAAAAGAAAAAATGGAAACAAAACGTGTTGTATTTCTCAGGGGTTTCAAAACCAATCTCTGTATTCTCGATGAACGAGACGCTGAAGCACTTGTGCACTTTGTAAACGATTCAGAGAACCTACACTTTCTGAAACGTGTCGGCCCAATCACACTTGATACTGAACGTGAATGGGTAAAAAGTATCGCGAAAAAAGCGCCGAATGATTACGTATTTGGCATAAGTAACAAGGATACTGACGAGCTCATTGGTGTAATAGGTTTACATCGCATAGATTATGTAAACCGTACTGCAAGTACTGGTACGCTTATTGGAAAAAGCGATATGCAAAGCAAGGGCTTTGGCACTGATGCAAAGATGGTATTACTTAGATGGGCATTCGAAACGCTTAATCTTAGAAAGATATACTCTAAGGTTTGGGAATATAATACTCGCTCTCTTGCGTATGCAGATAAATGCGGGTATGTTGTTGAGGCTCGACTCAAGGAACACGCGTTTAAAAACGGTTCCTATGTGGATGAAATAATCCTTTCACTCTATCGTGAACCATGGCAACGTGCGTATGATGCCTATGTTAAATTCGCTCAGAAATGAGCGAATTTTCTTTATTTAAATCAAAAAAATGATATACTCGCAGTATCTATGCAACCAAAAGAAAATATCCCGGAAAAGCTTTTAAAGCCTTACGATCCAACCGAAACAGAACCACGACTCTATACACTTTGGGAAAAAAGTTGTCTTTTTAATCCGGACATATGTATTGAAAAAGGTTTTACATTACCGAATGCAAAACCATTCACTATTATGATGCCACCACCAAATGTGACTGGTGTGCTTCATATGGGTCATGCAACCATGATTACACTTGAGGATATTATGATTCGCTACCATCGTATGAAAGGCGATCGAACCCTCTGGCTTCCTGGTACCGACCATGCTGCAATTGCTACACAATCAAAAGTTGAAAAAGAACTCACAAAAACAGAAGGCAAATCTCGCCATGATTTGGGACGTGAAGCATTCCTTGAAAAAGTTCGAAACTTTGCGCAAGAGTCTCACGATACCATTGTTCGCCAAGTGAAAACGATGGGGGCCTCTTGTGATTGGTCGCGTGAAGCATTTACGCTCGACGAAACACGAACCGGTGCAGTACTCACCATGTTTAAAAAAATGTATGAAGATGGCCTCATCTATCGCGGAACCCGCGTCGTAAACTGGGACCCTAAAGGTCAAACAACAATTGCAGACGATGAAATCGTTTACGAAGAGCGTATGGCAAAACTCTATACTTTTAAATACGCTCACGACTTCCCTATTTCAATCTCTACAACTCGCCCCGAAACAAAAGTTGGCGATACAGCGGTTGCTGTCCATCCTGACGATCCCCGCTATAAGGAATATATCGGCAAAACATACGATATCGAATTTTGTGGTGTTCCACTCCACATCACAATCGTTGCAGACGAATCAGTAGAGCAGGAGTTTGGTACAGGCGCGCTTGGTGTGACCCCAGCACACTCAATGATTGATGAACAGATTGCAAAAAAACATAACCTACCAACGATACCTGTCATTAACGAGTACGCAAAAATGACCGTGGGTGATGAACGTATCTTGAACAAAAAAACCACCGTCGCTCGTGAAGCTATTGTTGCATGGCTTCGGGAAGAGGGTCTTCTTGAGAAAGAAGAAGAGGTGAAGCAAAATGTTGCAACAGCAGAACGCACTGGTGGAATAATCGAACCACTTCCAAAACTACAATGGTTTATCAATGTTACCAAACCAATACCCGCACGTGGAAACAAAACACTCAAGGAAATTATGCGAGGTCCAATTGAAAACGGTGCAATAAAAATTATTCCTGACTATTTCAATAAAACCTATTTCCACTGGATTGATAATTTGCGCGACTGGTGTATTTCACGACAAATCTGGTACGGGCATCGTATCCCTGTGTGGTATAAAGACCAAGAAATCTACGTTGGTATTACTGCACCAGAAGGCGAAGGGTGGGTACAAGATGAAGACACACTCGATACATGGTTCTCATCTAGCCTTTGGACATTCTCCACACTTGGATGGCCTGAGAAAACAGAAGATTTTGCAATCTACCATCCTACTGACGTACTCGAAACTGGTTACGAAATTCTTTTCTTTTGGGTTGCGCGAATGATTCTTATGACAGGCTACGCACTCGATACTATTCCATTCCATACGGTATATCTCCATGGCACTGTGCGTGATGGACAAGGAAGAAAAATGTCAAAATCTCTCGGCAATGGTATTGATCCACTTGATGTTGCTCGTGAATATGGCGCTGATGCTGGACGCATGGCACTCGTTGTTGGTACTGCACCAGGAACAGACAGCAAAATTTCCTATGACAAGATTAAGGCATACAAGCATTTTGCTAACAAACTCTGGAATATTACTCGCTTTATTCTTGGTTCGACAAACAATGAACACATAGAAGCGCCACTCCTACCGAGTGATATCGAACAGCTCACAAAATATAATGAAATTGCGAAAGACATCACAAAAGATATTGAAGACTATCGCTTCTATATGGCAAGTGAAAAGTTATACCACTACGTTTGGCACGAACTTGCTGATATACTTTTAGAGGAGAGCAAGGAGATTTTTCTTTCTGGTACTCCAGAAGCACAAAATTCACGCAAGACACTTCTACAAACGCTTCTCAAACAATCTCTCGTTATGCTCCACCCATTCATGCCGTTTGTTACTGAGGAAATCTGGTCACTCATTCCGCATGCGGAAAAAGAAACTACACTTCTTATGGTAACACCGTGGCCTGTGCACTAGTTTGAAAAGTTCCTAACGTAAATATTTATTATGAGCGATGGCACAATTGTAACCATTGGAATATTGGGAGGTATGATACCTGCCGTTTTGTGGCTTTTCTTCTGGTTACGTGAGGATAATGAAAAACCTGAACCACGTGGGCTTCTTTTTTTTACGTTTTTGATTGGTATGGCGTCTGTCATATTGATTGTACCCTTTGAGCAAATTGCCCGCGATCATTTTCGTGATATGCCTTATCTCACTGTCATTTGGGCCGCACTTGAAGAAATGATTAAATATTTTGTCGTACTTGTGGTGGCAATGCGTAGTCGTTATCTCGATGAGCCAATTGACTATCCGATTTATTTTATTACCGCAGCTCTTGGCTTCGCTGCCCTCGAAAATACTTTATTCTTAATCCATCCCCTTACAACCGCAGATACCACTGTGAGTCTCCTTACCGGTAGTCTTCGCTTCTTGGGTGCAAATCTTCTACATGCAACATCAAGTTCTATTGTTGGTATCGCACTCGGATTGGCATATTACAAAGGCTGGTTTGCAAAAAAAGTCCACCTCTGGATTGGGTTACTCACAGCAATCACCTTGCATAGCATTTTTAACTTTTTTATAATACATAATGACGGCAAGAGTTTCTTCGGTATTTTTGGTTTTCTCTGGATCGTTACCATTATCACTATGCTCATGTTCGAAAAGTTGCGACGCATGAGCAACCCACTCTACTAATATGCTTTTTAATAAAAAGAAAAATTTCTTTGAAAAACTCACCGGCACCATGAAAATGCGTGAGCCTGAATTTGAGGCCGAGGAAGAACTTCCAGAAGAAAAAATAAGTCGCACGCTCCGCCCAAAAACAACCGGCGGCAAACCAACCAAAGCCGAAGAGCATTGGCAAGAAGAACCCGAAGAAGAGGGGCAACTCACTGTCGATGTTTACCAAACACCGACTGAAATCATTGTCAAAACAATGGTTGCCGGTGTTCGCCCAGAAGATCTCTCTATAAATATTTCCCGTGACATGATCACTATTCGAGGAAAGCGTGAAGAAGCAAAAAATATTACCGAAGATAACTATTTTATAAAGGAACTGTACTGGGGCTCATTCTCACGTACCGTACTTCTCCCTCAAGAGGTTGAGATCGAAGATGCAGAAGCTATTGAAAAACACGGGCTCCTCGAAATCCATCTCCCAAAAATCGACAAAGAAAAACAAACAAATCTACGAGTAAAAAGTTTGTAGCATTTAAAAAACCGCCACTATGCGGTTTTTTTAATTTATAACAAAAATTTTTTTGTGCTCGGGACCAGGGTCGAACTGGTGACCTATCCCTCTTCAGGGGAGCGCTCTACCAACTGAGCTACCCGAGCAGTGTTCGCTTCTCACCTCTTCAAGAACTTTCTACACACGAACTACTTGAGCATATTCTTATCGCACCTTAGTACTTGTACTAGGCGAAAAATAACCTTGCAATGAATTTATTTGTGCAGTACCACGATTATACAAATCCATCACCTGATCATAGTATGGCTTTAAAAAATAGAAGGTTCCAAGCGCAATTCCGATTACTACAAGATATCGAATAAAACTTGAAATTTGAGCCCATTTTTGCACACGACGGACCTTTTTGAGGAGTTTATTGTTTTCCTCGGTAAGACGTGCTAATTGGTCAATTTTGCGCTCTATATCCTGTTCCATTTGGAAACTAGTATAACATAACCGCTATACTTTTCAACGGTTAAAAGTGGTACTTGAAATTGCAGGGTCTTCTGTGCCTTCTATCTTAAATAGATATACCCCGGCGATACCTCGTTTCTTGAGATACACAATCTTTTTTGCAAGAATCTCTTTATCTTCGAGTAGTACGACCCTTCGTACGCCATTTTTACGATATGTAAAATACTGCTCACCACCAACAAAGCGTAATACTTTTTTATTCTGTTCCTGCGCCAAAGCCAGCGCTCGCTCATATGAAAGTGTACGTATACGCGTAAACGAACGCCCACTTTTTGTATCCTTGTATTCAAATTCATATCCATACGTTGGTAACGCGATCTGTAATTTGTTTTTAGGAATATATTTGAGAGCATAGTCGGTTACTGCTTTTGTCCACTCATAATCGGCATGGAGCCCCGCAAGATTTTTTGTTGTTTGTTTCCACGTATTTTCACCACGAGTGAGATAGTAGTGGTCGTATGCCATAACACGAACAAAATCACACTGTGTGCCGAGTATGCGATAATTGTTCGCCCACGCCATAAGTGTTTTTTCTGGAGCATTCGCTCGTGGACTATCCTCTATTCGTGCTTCAATGGTACAGGTGAGTATTTTATTTTCCGCATGCATACGTGTGGCGAGTTCAGTAATAAATTGACTAAAGAGTGCCTTATCTGTTTTATACTTTGCTTCATAATCAATATCAATTCCCTGTACATTAAGTTTTTTTACTTCTTCAAGAATCGCATTTATGTGCATCGCACGTGCAGTTTCACTTGAAAGCATTGTATGTATTTGATCTTTGTTTCCCCATAAGATGGTCGGGATAAGAGGGATATTTTTTTCTTTTGCTTTTGCAAAAAAATCTTGCCATTCTGGTTTCGTAACGCCTTCATCAACAATAGAAAAGTCACTGCCAACCTCAAACACAAGCGGGCTTAGCTCAGAATATAATTCCATTTTTTCAGTTGCAAAGCTCACACCTTCGCTCGATGACCAATATGCAACCCATGCACCAACAGAAAAGGCACTCAACGTAGTCGGTGTTACAAGAACAATAAGCAGTGTTATTTTTAAAAAAATATTTTTCAAGTGCCCTCGACACGAATCGAACGTATATCTACTCCTTAGGACGGAGCTGTTCTATCCATTGAACTACAAGGGCAAAGACAAAGCACCGTAAATACGGTGCTTTGTACATACTACATTATTTTATAGGTGAATGAGAAGCTACGCAGGTAGACCGAGGAGTTCTGCAACTTTTGGCTTATTAAAACCAACCATGAGCATATCATCAATTGCAATAACTGG
>CALRHK010000017.1 GCA_943359475.1 Candidatus Nomurabacteria bacterium | reverse complement strand
AGTGCAGTGACTTTTCTTGCACCAAGTACGTCGGGGAATCGCCTCCAATCAAATGGAACAACGTGGGGGAGTGTGGCGCAAGATACAATTGTAACAACAACAACACGAAATTATCTTGCGAGCGGATCGGTAGCTAACCAACAAAATAATTCATTGACCTCTAGATTGGCGAGTTTATTTTATGTGCCAGCACGAATCACTATCAATCAACTTTCTTACAACATTGCGGCAGTCACTACTGCGGGTACCTACAAAATTTGTGTTTACTCAGAAGATGGTGCGACGAAGTTGATTGATGTGACAAGTGGTACGAATGCTGCAAATCGTAATGATGTGACCGTATCACCAGCAGTGACACTTCAACCGGGGAATTATTATCTTGTGTTTGGGTGCGCAACTACATGCGATAATACAGTAACTTCATTTGCAAACATGAGCTCTACGCCATTTAATGGAGCAGCGGTTCCTTCGGGTAAAAAAGTGTATTCGGGCACAGTGACTCATTCATCTGGTGGATGTGATTCGACGTTAGGTACTGTTAGTGCAGCCACAACTGCATCACCGCTCATTCGTTTTGATAATTAATATGTACTACTTTAAAAAAATAAAATTAATACTTTTGCTTTGCCTGCTTCTTTCTGCACCGGTAAGTTTGTATGCAGCACTATCCTGTACGGTCGCAGCATCTTGTGGTGGGGCGACACTTTTCAATATCTCTACAACGACAAATGGTCATGCAGAATTACCTAATCAATCCAATTATGCAAATCTGGTATGTTGTACAGGAGTTACTGGTCTTGGAAATTCATGTTCAGGTACAAGCGCTACAGTTCTCAAACTTTCTGCGACAACAAATGCGCATGTTGAGCAAAGTGATCAATCAAACTATGCACAAAATGCATGTATTTCAGTTACTTCGGGTAGTGTCTCTGTCGCATATCAGGACACAAATTGTTCAGGATATGACACTACTGTTGCATCAATCTCTGGCACAACCAATGCGCATGTTGGTGACGGCAGTGCATATACAAGAAAAGTTTGCGCTTCAGCCGCCGCAGCGGCACTCAGTTTCTCGTTGTCGACCAATACGATCGGTTTTGGAGCACTTTCATCTTCGGGTGCACGCTATGCAACAAGTGATAGTAATGGTTCTGCCTCAGAAACCGAAGCACATACTATTTCTGCAGCCACAAGTGCAACGAATGGCTATAGTATTACTGTACAGGGCGCTTCACTTACTGCAGGAGGGCATACAATCAGTGCAATTGGTGGAGTAAATACTGGATCGTCAGTTGGTACAGAACAATTTGGTCTTCGAATGACTGCGACAGGTGGCACTGGGGCAGTAAGTAGTCCTTACTCCGGAAGTGGTTTTGCGTATGCAGCGGATGCTACAACTGCAAGTCAGGTTGCTTCAGAATCATCTGGAGATGGGGTAACAACGACGTACTCAGCACGTTATCTTGCCAATATAAGCACTACGACAATACCTGGCAGTTATAGCTCAAATTTAAATTACATTATCACTGTAAATTATTAATATGTGGATAAGTAATCATCGTTACTTTTTTATGTGGTAAGATAATGGGGTAACAACTCTATGCACTTTATGAAGAATATCTCAAAGTTTTTAGTAGTAACTACCATCATTTCTTCGATGAGTACTTTTTTGCTTTTGCCAAACAAGGCAATGGCGGCATCTCTTACTGCACTTTCTGATACACAGTCAACAATCAAAGCTGCTACAGCCTCAAATCATGATATCACCTTTACTACACCGACAGGTGTTGCTTCAGGGCAGACAATTATTCTTACATGGGACAATAGTACATCAGTAAATGCGTCTCTTGATTATACGGATATTGATGTGCTTGACGATGGGGCAAATGTGACACTCGCTGCTTCTCCCTCCGGTGCAACGTGGGGAGCTGTGCGTACATCTGCAACTGTTATCACACTGACAAATGGTACTACTGCGGTTGGAGCAGGAAGTGTGATTCGTATTAAAATCGGAACGAATGCCACAAATCAATCAACAGGTGTTCGACAGATTACCAATGGTTCAGCAGGGACGACATCGCTTGCAATTACCGGTACCTTTACTGATACGGGCACGATCACCACTCCGATTATTGCTGATGATGTGGTAAACGTGACAGCAACAGTTGGTCAGACAATCACCTTTACAGTTTCAGATAATACAATTGGTTTCGGGACACTCTCTGCATCAACAGCACATTATGCAACGGGCGACACCAACGGCACCACATCAGACACTGCTGCACACACAATTGCTGTTGCCACAAATGCAGCAAACGGATATACCATAAGTCTCCAGGGCGCCACGCTTACTTCAGGAGCAAACACTATTGATGCGATAGGTTCAACAAGTGCTTCGTCGTCAACTGGCTCGGAACAATTTGGTATTTATGCAACAAAATCTGGTGGCGTAAATGCGACCATCACTACGCGTTATTCTGATAATGCAACACCGAAATTCGCCTATAACGCAACCGCAAGTACCTCGGACACTCTTTCGACAGGTACTTCGGCAACAGCAACAGAAACATATTCGATTCATTACTTGGCGAATATTGCGGCAACAACAGAGGCTGGTTCATATACGACCAATATTACCTATGTAGGTACTGGAAATTTCTAAATTTTAATTCATGCAACGCTCTCTATTTTTCACCAAAGTAATCATATTTGTATTTATAGGTTTCCTTGCAACTTTTTTTTCGTTTGCACCTCATACAGCACAAGCGCTCACGGTGTCACCAGCTCGTCTGGAAATTGATGGAAATCCGAGTTCTCAATTGAAAATAGATATGGTGCTTACGAATGATAAGGATGAAAACCAGACGTTTTTCTCATCGTATGCAAATTTCGAAGCGCAGGGTGAATCAGGAACACCAAGCTTTGTAGATAGTACTACCGACCTTGCCTCATGGATGAATGTGCCTGGGACTGTCACACTCACACCATTTGAAACAAAGACAATCCCGCTCGTAATCAATATTCCAAAAACTGCAGACCCGGGCGGTCATTTCGCTGCCGTATTTTGGAGTACTCAACCTGCAAAATCAGGAAATGAGGGCCAAGTTGCTATTGGCGCAAAGCTCGGTATTCTTATATTGCTTCGTGTAAACGGTGATGTGCCTGAGGGTGGTTCAATACTCAATTTTGACACACGAGATGGTGTACATAAATTTGGCGCATTACCAGTTACTTTTTCATACCGTTTCAATAATACAGGTGGTGATAGAGTAAAACCTGTAGGCACAGTAGTAATAAAAAATATTTTTGGTATGAAAGCCACAACTTTCGATGCAAATCCAAATCAAGGCAATGTGCTTCCGAAGAGTATTCGCAAATTTGAGACCTCGTGGGTAAAAGGTAACACAAATACAAAACCTGAGGCTACTGAAGTGCCACTAAATTTTTGGGATACAGTCAGATATCAATGGCATAATTTTGCATTTGGTAAATACACTGCAGTCATTACATTAGGTTATACGTCCAAAAATCTTACCGACAGTGCAACGACTAGTTTCTACGTATTTCCATGGCAACTGCTGGTAGTTATCCTTCTTGGTGGTGCGCTTGTCTTCTACTTCTTAAGAAGAATGTTGCGTGCATACAATAGAATGCTCATTGCACAAGTTCGTGACAAAATCGAAGAAGAGCTCGAAGAAAAAATTGAAAAAAAAGAACACGAAAACAAAAAACCACACACGCGTCCTCGTGTGTAGGATATAAAAATGAAAACAATAATTTCCTACACCTGCATAGGAATACTCCTCTCAGTGCTCTTTTTGTCACTGTGTGTAAAACAGGTGAGTGCTGATGAAACTATTTCAATTTCAGCAACGGTGGGAAGTGGAACTTCGGGTGGAAGTGGTGGGGGTGGAGGAGGCGGAGGGGGTGGATATAACGCACCAACAGGTATAACCTTTTCTGGAAAAGCCTATCCACTTTCAAGTGTCATTGTGCTTATGAATGGTCAAGAAGTCGTGCGTACCATTGCGGGGCCTGATGCACAATTCTCAGTAACACTCGGCACATTGAATCCAGGGAATTATACCTTTTCAATTTTGGGTGAAGATCAAAACGGACGAAGGTCAGCACTGTTTACTTTTCCAATATTAATCTCCCAAGGTGCTACAACGACTGTCTCAGGAATTTTTATAGCGCCTACAATTGATGTTGATAAGGTACAGGTGAAGCAGGGCGACAACCTTACGATTTTTGGGCAAACGGTACCTGGGAGTTCGGTCACTATTTCTGTGCACTCAAATCCTGAGTATTTTTACCAAGTACAATCTGATACACGAGGGGCTTACCTTCTCGCGCTCGATACGAGTCCGCTTGCAATAGGGAATCACCAAACGAAATCAAAAAGCCAGATTTCAGCAAGCGAATTAAGTTCATTCGGTAAAGTTATTAGTTTTGCTGTCGGTGGAGTCACAATTCCAAAAGATGGAACCTGCAGGCGAGGTGATATTAATTGTGACGGGAGAGTCAATCTTGTCGATTTTTCTATTATGGCGTTTTGGTATAAAAAAGTTTCCCCACCAACAAAAGTTGACTTTAATAATGATAGTAAAGTATCGCTCATTGATTTCTCAATTTTGGCATACTATTGGACTGGCTAAATATGAAATTACTTAAACTTTTACCAATCATAATCTTTTTTTGTGCGACACCTGCACTGGCAGCATTTTTTGAGATTTCTCCAGAAGTCAAAACTTTTGCAGTGGGTGATACTGTGCCGGTTCGTATTTTATTTAATACCGAAGGTGAATCGATTAATGCACTTGAGTTGTCGGTCGCATATCCCAAGGAGTTACTTCTACCAGTTGCAGTTTCAGATGCGAACTCTTTATTGAGTGTATGGGTTGAACGTCCACAAATTACAAGTAATGGCTCGATACATCTCTCTGGTGTAACACCTGGTGGATTTTCAGGACTCATAAATCCTCTTACGCATGAAGTTGGAAGTGGCACCGTAGCAACAATATATTTTAAGGCACGCACAATTGGTTCGGGGTCAATTTCACTTGCGGAAACACATATTTTCAAAAATGACGGTGAAGGGAATGAAGTTATCGCAACAATTACTCCAGGAACGTTTATGATAGATGCTGATACACATTTTGTTGATAAAAGTTTAAAAGATGTGACACCACCATTACCATTTGAAATTACAAAATCAGATGATCAAAGTATTATGGATGGTAAGCAATTCATTTCATTTTCCACTTCAGATTCTGAAAGTGGAATAGAGTACTATGAAGTCAAGGAGGGTACACGTGAATGGGTGCGTACAGAAAGCCCGTATGTACTTTTGGGAAATGGAATGGAACAAGTATCTGTTCGTGCTGTTGATCGTGCAGGCAACGAACGCATTGCGCGACTTTTCCCAAGTAGTCAAAATAACAGTGTATACACGCAAAATAGCGTACTTGTTGTTATACTGTGTATAGGTGCACTCATGCTCCTTTTTTATGTTCGTAAACTTAAGAAAAAACTTTAATAAATATTTTCTTACCTTACTTCTCGTTCTTTTTTTACCATCAGTACTCCATGCTGCTGATTTAAATGTACTCCCTACAAGTATGTCGTTTTCTGTTGGGGACACCTACACTGCAACATTACAGGTAAAGAGTCCTGCCACATCAATCAATGCTGTATCAGGAACGCTTACATTTCCAACCGATCTCATTTCAGTTGTTTCTCTTTCTCGAACCGGTTCAATTGTAAATTTTTGGGCACAAGAGCCGACGTTTTCAAATACTATCGGTACGGTAAATTTTGAGGGAGTAATAATGTCCCCAGGTTTTACAGGTTCCCAAGGCAAAATACTCCAAGTTACTTTTCGTGCAAAGCATACTGGGAGTGGTGTTATAAAACTCACCAACGGTTCAGTGCTTGCAAATGATGGCGAAGGAACCAATGTACTTGCATTACTCGGAGAAGCAAAGCTTGTAGTTACGAGTACGCCGCAAGCAACAGGAGAGGTGGCTCCAACGAGCGAACTACGAGCTCCGAGTATCGTTTCAATAACTCACCCGGACCCATTGCAGTGGTATCAAGCTCGTGATATACGAGTATCCTGGCAAATTCCAAATGGAGTCACAAAAGTATTTGCAGGAATAAACCAAAAGGAAGACACCGTCCCAGTGATTGCAACACGAGGTCTGCGTGACTATTTTGAACTACACAATGCACACGATGGTGTGTGGTATGCACATGTAAAGTTGGCAACAACAAGCGCCCTAAGCCCTACCGCACATTTTAAAATACAAATTGATACAACAGCACCAGAAACATTTACCTTTGAAGAAGTAGATACAAACGATGGTGCTCGAGGACACTTTACACTTAGTGCTACTGACGCAACCTCAGGTGTTGCAGAGTATCGTTTTTCGATTGATGGTGAACCATACCAGAGTGTTAGCACTAAAGAAACAAAAGACACCTATACGACCCCTGTGCTTGCTCTCGGTACGCACACGATTGTTGGGTCTGTCTTTGATAGAGCGGGGAATAGTAGCAGTAAAACACTTACATTTAAAACAAGTGGTTTGATGACTCCCGAGATTACTGAATTCCCTGATTCAGTTAAAAAGGATACGAGTTTCGAAATAAAGGGTCATGGTGATACGAATATTGGAGTCACAATTTCTATGTATAAAGATGGTGTAGAAATGCTTTCTCAAACCACACAAACAGATGAGCAGGGTAATTTCGTAGTACAGGTGGTTCAGAAACTAACCTCGGGCGTGTACGAATTATCTGCACAAGAAAAAGAGAATCAAATTACCAGCGAGCGCTCAACTCCCGTATCGATCCATATTAAAAATGGACTGTTCTCACAAATACTCCTCATACTCCGTAGCTATTGGTGGGTTGGTTTGATTCTCATTGGTTTAGTACTCCTTTATATCTTTATAAAGCGTCTTACACGACAACGACCAGTAGGCCGTATTGTAGGTGGATCAATGGTAATTCACCACGCAGTTGGAGCAGAACTTGCCGTCTTGGAAAAGATCAAAAAAGGCGAGCCGTTTAGTCCTGAAGAACGCCATTTCTTGAGCCAATTACGTAGAGATTTAGGTTTTATTGATCAATCAACCACTTTGGGCGAGCAAACCCGATCACCTGCCCAAAGATTGCATGAAATCGAAGCAATGAGCAAAAAAACTGTTAAATAATGTATAAATTTCGTCAAGACTTGCAATTAAAAATACCCTTATAAAATAAGGGTATTTTTAATTTGACGCTAGTAAAAAATGTGGTATAACCATTGACTTTCTCTAACAAATATGCTACTATATTGGGGTACCTTAATTAAAGGCTTTTGCCTTAAGTTGTAGGTACTTTTTGCGTCTAGCCCGATTTTTACAAATATGGCACGCGTACAGTTATGGTGTTTGACGGAGCACAATCGTCACTTATGAAAAGAACATTAAAATCTCGTTTTATGCAGTCGTTTGTAGTACTCCCGCTCCTCGGTACTGCGTTTACAGGTAATCCCCTTATGGCGATCCCGACTGCTCTTGGAGGAGTAAATAGCTTAATAGCTAATGTGCAAACTGAAACAATCTCACCGGAAGAACTTACCCGCATAGAACATGCGGCAAAAATCGACACCTTTTTTGAGGAACACGATATGCCGCTTGCAGGTTATGGTCGGAAAATGGTTGAAGTTGCTGAAGCAAATGACCTTGATTGGCGTTTACTTCCAGCGATTGCTGTCCGTGAATCTACGGGTGGCCGCCAAGCATGTAAAAAGGTTCCCAATAGCCACTTTGGCTGGGGTTCCTGTAAGATTGGTTTCAAGTCGACAGATGATGAAATTGCAACAATTGGAGTCCACCTTGGTGGAAACAATCCAAAGACGGCAAATCATTATGATGGTAAAGATACTGCAGGTATCCTTCGTGCCTATAATCCACCTTCTATAGTACCAACATATACAAAAGAGGTGTTTAAGATTATGGATATGATTGACCATCAGTCTATTGATGACACAATTGCAAATACTGACGCATCTGCGTCGCAAAGCTAACAAAACCCCGTTTATGCGGGGTTTTGTTATTTTGGGTATAAAAAAGCACCGCTTTGGGGCGGTGCATAGCGATACATGATCAGATATAAGTATCGGGGTGGAGGTCAAACAAGTCAATTTGTTTGAGAATTTCAAGCCAAGGATAGGTTGGAGAAGGTGTGGTGGTGTTGGTAAAGACAGTTTTCTTTTTTCGAGCTTTCGCAATAAGTCCCCGAAACTCACTTTCGTCGTGGTTGGGGTAGTATATTTTCCGATGGCGTTCAACGAGCTCTTTCCACAGCTCGCTCTTTTTTTTGCCTTTTGGTAATGGCTTTGAAAGTGCTTCGAAGTATTCTCTGTCGATAATACTTCGCGATTGGGCGATAGTATAATTCATGAATACGTTTTCTTTGAGTATATGACTAATGCGTAACCTTGTCCAGACTAAATCGCTTTTGCGTTTTCTATGATGATACTTTTCTCGCCGTTGCGTAGCGATACTTTACCAGTAAAAGCGATACAATTTTCGATGACAATAGTTGTTTCAGCATTTTTATAAAGCTTTGGAAAGACGACTGCCTCAATAGTGCCAGTAAAATCACTGATTTTAATAAAGGCCATACGTTCGTTATTTTTTGTAATAACCATACGGACATCATCAATGATGCCACCGAGAGTCACTGGATGCCCATTGCCGAGTTCGGTATGTACTTTTTTGATGTTCAGTTCTCGTTTTTCAAGCTTTTCACGATGTTTGTCGAGAGGGTGCCCAGAGACATACAAGCCGAGTAGTTCTTTTTCCCATGCAAGCATATCTTCTTTGCGCGCAGTAGGTGCAGGGTTGAGCGTGAGTTTTGAAAAAACAGCATCTTCGATTCCACCAAAGAGAGATGTTTGGTTTGCATTCTTATTTGCTTCACGATTATACGTAAGCATCTCTTCCATGTTTGCAAGCAAGAGTCCGCGTTCGCCAAGCTCATCAGTCGCACCAGATTTGATCAGTGCTTCAAGAGATTTTTTGTTGAGATTTTTGTGACGGATCCGATCGAGAAAGTTGGTGATCGTTGTAAATTTACCTTTTTGAGTGCGTTCGGCGATGATCGCATCCGAGATATCGGTGCCGAGATTTTTAATTGTGTAGAGTCCAAAGCGAATAATGCCACCGGTACCATTTTCATCACCAGAATTAATCACGGTAAACCCACCAAAGCTTTCATTTATATCAGGTGGCAATACGACAATACCCATTTGTTTACACTCGGTAATAATTTCAGAAATCTTTTCAACATCACCTGATTCAGCGGTTAGGATCGCTGTCATGTATTCAACAGGGTAGTGTGCTTTCATGTACGCAGTTTGGTATGCAACACGACCATAGCTTGCAGCGTGAGCTTTGTTGAAACCGTAGGCTGCGAATGGTTCAATCAGTTTCCATAACTCCATCGCTTTTTTATCTGAGAGACCATTCGCTACGAATCCTTTCAGTAGTTTTTCTTTCTGTGCTTCCATTTCTTCGGGAATTTTTTTACCCATTGCCTTACGTAACTTATCAGCTTCAAGCCACGAATAGCCGGCGAGCTTAATCGCAATCATCATGACATCGTCTTGGTAGGTAATAACACCGAACGATTTTTTGAGGATTGCTTCAAGGCGTGGGTCAAGGTAGCGAACAAGTGAGGGATTGTGTTTGCGTTCGATATAGTCGGGAATAGCTTCCATTGGTCCTGGGCGATAGAGTGCAACCATTGCGTTAATATCATGAATAGTTGATGGTTTGAGTTCTTTAAGGTAGCGAGTCATCCCAGAACCGTTCAATTGGAAAAGGCCTTCGGTTTGTCCTCGGGCAAGCATGGAGAATGTTTTTTTGTCAGCAAGGTCAATTCGATCCAAATCGATAGCTACACCATGACGTTCCTTTACGAGCCGGACTGCATCTCCAAGAATTGCGAGGTTTCGGATACCCAGGAAGTCAAATTTAATCAAGCCTGCATCTTCTACACCGTGCATATCATACTGAGTAATTATTTTGCCACCCTTAGGGTCAAACTGTGTGGGTACAAAGTTATACAGCGGTGTAGGTGAAATCACCACCCCAGCAGCGTGCACGGAAATATGACGAGCGCCACCTTCAAGTTTCTTAGCAAGGTCAATAATTTCTTTTGCACTTTTCTCTTCGTTGTATATTTGTGCGAGTTCTGGTGTGATCTCAAGAGCGTGCTCGATAGTCATTGGGAAACCTTGCGAACCGAGGGGAATAAGTTTTGAGATTCGGTCGCCAACATCATATGGATAGCCGAGTGCACGTGCAACATCCCGAACAGCACCTCGTGCCATCATTGTTCCAAACGTACCAATCTGAGCAACTTTGTCTTCGCCATATTTTTTTCGAGCGTATTCGAGCATTTCATCTCGGCGATTATCGGCGTAGTCCATGTCGATATCGGGAGCTGATGGTCGTTCGGGATTCAAGAATCGTTCAAAAGGCAAATCATACTCAAGAGGATTTACAGTAGTGATACCGACAAGATAGGTCGTCAAAGAACCCGCGACTGATCCTCGGATAGTGGTGAGGATATTGTTTTCACGCGCATACCGTAGGAGGTCTGCCACAATCAAAAGATAGATTGAGAAACCTTTATCGCTAATGACTTTGAGTTCATACTCGAGACGTTCAAGTATGGCGGGAGTTTGTTCAATATTTCGGAAGGCGAAACCATTGAATGCAATCTCTCGTAATACCTGATCAGCACTTTTACCAGGAGGGAGAGGGAAATCAGGGAAAGTCCATTTGCCGAGCTCAAGTTCAATGTTGCACATTTCGGCAACTCGCAGAGTGTTTTCGCATGCGCCAGGAATGTCTTTAAAGATTTCTTCCGCCTCTTCGCCAGAGATAAAGTAGTAGTTTCCTTCCTTCATTGACATACCTTTTCCGTCACGGGCATCAGTACCAGTATTTATTCGGAGTAATGTTTCGTGTGCTTCACGATCATCAACATGGAGATAGTGTGAATCGTGAGTGCCTACTATTGGAACACCGAACTCTTCCGATAGTTTTTTAATACCTTCAATATAAAGTGACGCACCTTCAACTTCAGGATGGTTCATTACCTCGAGAAAATAATTTTCTTTACCAAAGATTTCTTGATATTCAACTACGAGCTCGCGAGCCTTTTCGATATTTCCGTCACGGAGCGCGCGCCCCATCTCTGAAGCTGGACATCCAGATAAACAGATAATGCCTTCGTGGTAGAGGCGAAGGATTTCTTTGTCCATACGGGGCTTGTAATAGTATCCTTCAATGTGTGCGAGGGTTGTGAGACGGATAAGATTTTTGTAACCGACTTCGTTTTTTGCAAAAAGGGTAATGTGGCAACGCTTGCCATCAATACCTGCTTCCTTATCGTGACGTGTGCGTGCAGCCAGATATCCTTCAACACCAATAATTGGTTTGATGCCTTGTTTTTTACACTCCTTATAAAATTCGATTGCACCATACATTGCGCCATGGTCAGTGAGTGCAATTGCCGGCATATCATATTTTTTTGCGGTTTTTGCGAGATCAGAAATTTTTGAAAGTCCATCAAGAAGTGAATAGCTTGAATGGGTATGGAGATGGACAAATTTTGACGCCATAGATGCACTATTATACCAGTCGTTAGGTAAAATTGACAAAAAAATAAATCGTTACAAAAGAGTACTTTTTAGCTATAATGAGATCATGAAAAGAGTTATAGGTGTTGATGAGGTTGGCAGAGGCCCACTTGCAGGACCAGTGTGTGTTGCTGCCTTTTCTATTTCGCAAACAGCACTTATTTCGAGTACAGAGCTTCCACTTCGAGATTCAAAAAAATTATCATCCCTCCAGCGTGAAAAATGGTTTACTCTAATAAAACTATGGCACAAAGAAGGGAAGTGTACGTTTGCGACATCGTATGTACACGCAACCACTATTGATAGAATTGGAATAGCACCAGCGATTAAGAGGGCTCTTACTAATTCCCTAAAAAAGGTTAATGCACACCCCACACATACTATTTTGCTTGACGGTGGATTAAAAGCACCCATACATTTTAAAAAACAAAGAACCATTACCAAAGGTGATGAGCGCGAAGCAGTCATAGCACTTGCTTCAATTGTGGCAAAAGTACGCCGAGATAGATATATGCGAAATCTTGCAAAAAGAATGCCCGGGTATGGCTTTGAAAACCATGTAGGATATGGCACAAGCGCACACTATCGTGCACTGAGGAAGAATGGTCTTTCTCCAATACATAGGCGTAGTTTTCTCAAAAAGATCAAAAACACTAAATAAAGCCTTATAAAATAAGGTTTTTTATGCGTTCTGCTACTTGACTTTTAATAAATAGTAGTGTATAATAGAGCTAACAAAAATAGTACATTCCAAACCCCAAAAACTCTAAAAGAAAATGAAAAATCCACTTGTTAAACTTCTTGTCCTTGTGGCAATCGAAGTTGCATTAATTGGTTCGTATAAAATTGCGAACGGTCAGCGCGCAGGCGATAAACAAATCAAGGCCGCAGATGGAGTCCGTGCATATGGTGATCTCTGGGTTAATGATCAGAGTCAGCCTGTTCCCGGAATATTTACGTACCAGCTTTGGAAAGGAAGTCCCGAATCGGGATCTTTCTATCAACTCGTGTCTGCTAACGCAGACATGAATC
>CALRHK010000016.1 GCA_943359475.1 Candidatus Nomurabacteria bacterium | reverse complement strand
GCTTGTGCTCCTCGGTGAAGTCCAGGATCCGCACAATGTCGGTGCAGTAATCCGCTCTGCAGCTGCATTTGGTATTACAGGCGTACTCATTCCCGAACACAACCAAGCACCGATCACTGGTGCGGTGGTCAAGGTTTCTGCAGGTATGGCATTTCGCGTACCACTTGTCGCAATCGGCAATGTGAATCAAACAGTCCGTGAACTCAAAGAGGCAGGATTCATCATCTACGGTTTGGCAGGCGAAGGCGCACAAAGTATCACTTCACAAAAGTTTGCATTGCCATCAGTCTTTATTCTCGGCAACGAAGGTGCTGGTATCCGCGAAAAGACACGCGAGTTATGCGATACGCTCATCGCAATCCCAATGCACCAGCGGTGTGAGTCTCTCAATGCGGCAGCGTCAGCATCCATTGCACTCTACCAATGGAGTACTGCGCACCCCGACGCACTCAAGAGAAAGAAATAAAAGTACTATAGTAGCTTCGACAAATTTGATTAGAGTCTGCTATACTCAAGCCCTATGTCACGCGGTGAAGCAATAGTACGATTTGATGCGGTGTCATTTGAACACGGCGCCAACAAACCCATTCTCGATGAGGTGGATTTGTCTATTCGTCGTGGCGCAAAGCTCGTCCTTATGGGACAAAATGGTGCGGGGAAGAGTACGCTCTTTGGACTCATTACAGGTGCCCACAAACCAGACTCTGGCACAATCAATGTTGTGAAAGGAGTGAGTATCGCAGTCGGAAGACAGGTGATTCCACGTGAAGATTTGACGCTCACTGTGCGAGCATTTTTCGAAAAGTGTTTTCCCAAGAAGGTTTATGATATTGATCCACGTATTGATGAAGTGCTCGAAGTTGTGCACCTTGTCGGACACGAGAAAGTGCACGATCGAATCATCAAGACATTTTCTGGCGGACAGCAAGCACGCCTTCTGCTCGCGTCAGCACTCATTCAAAACCCAGACCTACTCCTCCTCGATGAACCAACAAACAATCTCGACAAAGCAGGTATTGAACATTTGACGCAATTTCTTAAAGAGTACAAAAAGACTGTGGTGGTGATTTCGCACGACGCTGAATTTTTAAATGCGTTTACCGAAGGCGTCCTATACCTCGATGTGTACACGCGCAAGATTGAAAGTTATGTGGGCAACTACTATGACGTAGTTAAAGATATCGCAGTGCGTATCGAAAAAGAGAATATGAAAAATGCGCAGTTGGCAAAAGAGATTCAAGCAAAGAAAGATCAGGCAAACAAATTTGCCTACAAAGGTGGTCAGATGCGTCTCGTGGCAAAGCGCATGCGTGAACTTGCAGAAGATCTCAAAGAAGATATTGTCGATGTGCGCAAAGAAGACAAGACGATTCGCCAGTTTGTGATACCAGCACAAGAAGACCTCATGGGTGAGATCATCACAATTTCATCATTTTCAATGATGAAGAATCACAAAATAGTTAATCGTACTGCACATATTAAACTCAAAAAGAATAACCACCTCTTACTCGCAGGTCCAAATGGTATTGGGAAAAGCACACTTCTTGAAACACTCGCACGAGGTGATTCAAAAGGCGCGACAATACAAAAGGGAATTCGAGTTGGTTATTATCGCCAAGATTTTTCAACGCTCAATTTTGAACATACCGTACGCCAAGCGCTTGAGTCTGCTATGGAATCATCAGGCGAGCGAATCTATGAAGATCGTATGCGAAGTGTTGCTGCAGGATTTTTGATTACAGGCGAACTCATTGGTACCAAGATTGGCAATCTTTCTGAAGGACAGAAGGGGCTGGTCGCATTTGCGTGTCTCGTACTGCAGAAACCAGGGCTCCTCATTCTCGATGAACCAACAAATCATATTAATTTCCGCCATTTGCCAGTGATTGCAAAAGCGCTCGATTCGTATACCGGTGCAATGATATTGGTATCGCACGTGCCAGAATTTGTGAAGCAGATTCGTATTGACGAAACATTTGATTTGGATAAATAAAAAACCTCACGGAATCGGGCGTGAGGCTTTTTATTTCGAGACTTACATAGTTGTTGTGGTGTGGATTAGAATCCCATGCCGAATCCTCGGCCGAAACCATGACCCATACCTTTGCCACCTTGTTTCATTTGTGTAGCCTGCGTCTCAATAAACTTGAGTCGCTGATCAGCTTGATCTTGGGTAATAACCCCTTGACTCACTAATGTTGCGAGATGGTCTTTCATTTGCTGCTGGTGCGCTTGGGCCATTTTTTGCTTGAGGGTATCTTCACTAATACCTTTTTCATCTGCAAGCTGTTTGATTGATTTGCCTGCTGCCCATGCAGTCTTTACTTCATCAACTGACAGACCGAGCAACGTTGCCTCATTTTGGAACATTGCAGTTTGTCGTTGAGCGATTTCTTCTGGCGTGACATTTTTTGTTCCACCTATCATACCCCAACCTCCCATTCCATGCGCCGATGCCGTACTGACACCGAGAAGAACGAGTGCAAGGGCAGGAAGAATTCCATACCACACCATTTTTTTCTTACTCATTAACTATTTCAAAAATTAACTAGTAATACCGCAGATCCTTAGTGCGGGAGAGATCGCTCTCTCACTTATTACTACAGTTAGTCAGCCCTACTATTTCATTTTAGTTATGGTGTAAGTGGCTGAAGGAGTCGCTTGTTCATCATGTGGAGGTGACGTACAGGTTGTTCGTCTATGGTACGCATACCGAGTGCTTCGATTGTGTGATCATTGCGCGCGCCAAGTACTACAACAATGTCATCTGTATCAAAGTGTGCACCAAATGGTGTTTGTGTTGTTGGAGTGACTACGACAGTGTAAAGCTCATTGTTTGGAGCGAGGATGACAAAGGTGGGTGGTGTAATTGTTTGGATTGCACCTACGGTGATTTGATCGAAGTTATTTTCGCCGAAGTGAAGATAGAAAGTACCTGCAAAGGGAAGACCATCGTTCTCTGCTTGCTCAAAAAGTCCACGGTGTAGCGGGGTGCGCGCGAGAAGGATGCCACCGACGAGCGCGAGAACAATAATACCAAGTGCTGAGTACATAAGCGGGCGACCGTACCCGAATGCATAACGCTTCACAAGAATTTGCAAAATAATAATGAATGTTGCAGCACCCATAATCAGGAGCCAGGGCATTGCCATCAAGAAAATGCCAAGTGCCCGCATACCAAAACTCGGAATATACCAGACACCGTTTTGTCGTAAATTAAAGACGATAAAGCTCGCTACAAACAAAAGTGTCAGCGTGACGAGTATAGTGCCAACAATAAAAAGAATCGCGCGCGTAATGAATTGCCATCGTGGGCGCATTTTAACTGCTCCATCGCGAATCGCGTGTTCTATTTTTTCCCGTATGTCATTGTGGTAGTTAGTTGGTTCCATTGAGTTTGTAGTAGCACTTTTCTAATTGTTCTTTTGCCCGTTTCAGTCGTACGCCGACTGTCGAGGGGGGCAGGTGGAGAATTTCTCCAATTTCTTGGTAATTTTTCTCCTCATAATAATACAGGACAAGTGGTTCTCGATATTTTGGATCAAGTGAGGCGAGACATTTGTCGAGCATTTCGGAAAGTTCTTTTTCAAGATATGCACGATCTGCAGTTTCCTGAGTTGTCGGATGTGGAAAGAGGGTGTCAGTATCAAAAAAGGGGATCGGTTCGCGACCTTTTCTCTTGATAGCATTGATAAATTCATTGTGCGCAATACGGTATATCCAAGCAGAAAATGAACGAGAGATATCAAATCCCTTGATGTTGACGTAGGCTTTCAAAAACGTTTCTTGGACCAAGTCGTGTGCGTCATCGTAACCAAAAAGAAAACGTTTTGCATAGCGGAGCAGTTTTGGCTCATAGCGATCGACTAAAATGCCGAAGGCATCATTGTCCCCGCCCTGTGTCATCTTTGCGAGTGTTTCGTCACTGGGCGTAGTCATAGCCTCTCTAGTATAGTATACAATCCAAATTTCACTTTATTTCAATAAAAAACACTCCCCGAAGGGAGTGTGTATTATTCAGAAGCTAGTGGTACATACGGCATCCTATTGCCTGCATAATCAAGGAATCGGAAATGTGAACGAAGTGCGCCCCATAGTGATTTTTTATTATACACAAGCTTGGGGTTTTGTGTTTTCGCCACACGTTCGAGGATTCTGGAAAGTGCAGGGTAGTGGACGTGCGATATCTTTGGTGCAAGATGGTGGACAGTTTGGAAATTGAGTCCACCCAAGAGCCAAAACAAGATCTTGCTATTAGTGCCAAAGTCCATCGTTTCTTGTAATTGGCTTTCTGCCCAGGGAGTTTCGATTTTGTTTGTCACTGGATCTGGCTTTGGAAAGGTGCTTGTTTCAACAGCATGTGCAAGTTGAAATACAATACTAATAAACAAACCGCAGGTTGAGCCAAAAATAAGGTATCCCACCAATGCATGCGTAATTCCTAGTTTGTAAATCGGAAACACAATAAATAAAAAAACATACAGTACCTTTGAACACCAAAAGATGAGATGTTCGCTTGTAGGCATTTTCTTTATTTTGTATTCACCAATATGTCCATGAAAGTATTTTTGGAAGTCTTTGTAGAAAACCCACGCAAAATACAGTAATGAATATGCAACTACTGCATAGTAGGCTTGATACTTGTGAATTCCAAGCGGTCGGTCTTCGCGACGCATTCGTATTGGAGGCCACGTATTGATATCGTCATCGTGGTGTGTGTTTGTAAACCTGTGATGTAGAATGACGTGCTTGTAATGCCACATAAACGATGATGCGCCCATGATTTCAAGTGTGCGTGCCATAAGGTTATTCACCCAGGGTATGCTCGAAAAGCTTTCGTGTGAAGCATCGTGCATAATGTTGAATCCAATGAGCGCAAAGACAATGCCAAGCAGTGCCCAGAGTAGATAGATAGCGAGCGTTGAGCTTGCGAAGTACATGAGTGTCACGTAGACGAGTATCATTTTTGCAAATAGGATTGTCGCTTTGAGATAAAGACGCCAATCTCCCGTGATTTTTAGTTTATACATTTCAAAATAAAAATCGACGAGACGATTAAACTCATCATGGAATGCATGATTGCGGTTGTTGTATTTCGGGATCATATGCTTTTTTTGTTTTTTTCGAAGAGTTCTGTGTTTAGTATATCGTATTTTATGAGCAGTCAAACTGGATAAAAAAGAGGTATACTATACTCATGAAGAAAAAAATCATTTTGATTCTCATTGTACTTGTTGTTCTCCTTATGGGTACGGCGCTCATTATTGGTAAAAATTATGCAGACAAAATTAAAAAACCAGACGATGGTGTAGTTGAAAAACCTGCACACACAGTTCCGGCGCTTTTGTTTTATCAAAACACAACATCTGATGCATACAAGGCTGACCCATGCAATGGTAAGAGTCTCAGTTTTGTGGTGCGCAATGAACCAGAAGTCGGCACGCTTGAAGCAACACTCAAAGACTTATTGCGTGGGGCACTCACAGACGATGAGAAAAAAGCAGGATTCCAAACAGAATATCCACGTCCAGGGCTGTCACTTGTAACGACAACACTTAAAGATGGCACACTGACACTCACGTTCGATGATCCACAAAATGGCACCACTGGCGGTTCGTGTCGTGTGGGAATACTTTGGGCGCAGATTGAAAAAACTGCACTTCAATTTGACGGTGTACGCAAAGTTGTGTTTCAGCCGGATACACTTTTCCAACCGTAGTTACTTTTTCTCAATGTAATTTCGTTTATTTTAGTGTTACACTATGGTTATGTTACGAAATCTTTTGGCATCTTTAGTCATCACACTTGGACTGCTGTTTTCGTGTGCGGGAATAGTCTCTGCTGCCACGATACCGGAAGGTACAGGTTTTATTCAAAAAAATATTTGGTATTCAAAGTACCCACTCGCTGATGGCGAAACGGTGCGCATTTATACACTCATCAATAATCCTGCAAATGGAACACTTGCTGGTACTGCAACGTTTTACGATAAAGAAGAAGTGCTTGGTTCAAAGCAGTTTTCAATATCAAAAGGTGGTTATGGCACTGTCTTTATTGAATGGAAAGTAGCTGCAGGTGATCACGCAATTTCAGCAAAAATAACCAAAGCCAAGATTGGCACAAGTGAAGTGACTGATTTACCAAACATTACGACTGGCGTTGATCAGACATTTGTACCTGCAGCTGTTGTGCCACCACCTCCTACACCACAGAAAACTGCCACTGCAACAAAAAACACAAATAATGATTCTTCGACTGTCGAAAAGTTCATAAACGAAAAAACTCCAATCGGTGGATGGCTTGGATCAGTAGATGAGTTTCGAATTGAAACAGCCGACCATATTGATAAAAATATTGTTGAAACAAAAAAAGAAATTGCAGGCACCGGCGCCTCAAATGAAATAAAAGTACCAAGTACAGCTACCAGTACTGTCAGTTCCGGATATATTACAAAAGATACTGGCACTGCTCTCAAAAAACCGTTTTCGTATATCAAGCTCTTTTTCTGGCAGACGGCACATTTTATTTTCGATAATAAAATAGTGTTTTATATTGTCATTGGTCTTTTCTTTTTTGTACTCATAAAGCGAATTGTGCAGTCTTTTCTCTAGTTGTGTAAAGAGCTTCACAGCACCTATAATAGGGTATGCTTTCCCAGATTCTTATGGTGGTGCTCATAGGGCTCCTCTTCATCGTTGCTCCATGGTGGCTTTTGATTGTGGCGCTCTTGGGTGTGTTTATACTTTACCGTTGGTATATTTTTGGTTGTAGTTGTGGGCTCCTCTATGATCTTGTCTATGGAGGGCATTCATTTTCTATCTCAAATTTGCGAATGTTTTCTATTGTCGTGGTGCTTGCAATAGTTGTGTATTTTGTCCGAAAACGTATTTTTATTCACAATGACAATTTTTAAAAGGAAAAGGAAATATTTTTCACTTGAAATCGATCCAGACGAGATTTTTCTTGATTCGCAAAATCTACCACAATTTGATAATCAGCAATTTGAAGGACGCCTCGAAAAACCAATCACAAGTCGCACGGTTGTAGTGCTTGGAATATTTTTTGTACTCATAGGTTTTCTCTTTATGGGGAGACTAGGCATACTGCAAATCAAAAAAGGAACTGCGTATGCAGAACGCAGTGAAAATAATAGTTTAAATAAAAAGCCAATCTTTGCACACAGGGGAATAATTTATGATCGCAACAACAAGGAGCTCGCGTGGAACGAAGAAGCTCAAAATGGTGATGCCTATCCACATCGAGCTTATATTGCAACACCTGGATTCGCGCACGTACTCGGTTATATGAGCTATCCCCAAAAAGACAAAAATGGTTTTTATTACAAGGTTGAAGCTGAGGGTAAAGATGGAGTCGAAAAATATTTCAATACGCAACTCTCAGGAGTTAACGGTCTCAAAATTGAAGAAACAGACGCTCAAGGCAACTCACTTTCTGAGAATGCAACAAACCCACCTATCGATGGTCAAAATCTCGTACTCTCGATAGATGCAGGAATACAAGCAAAGTTGTATGAAGCGATCGCGTCATATACGGGTCCTGGTGCATATCGAGGTGGTGCTGGAGTGGTTATGGATATTCGCAGTGGTGAAATCATTGCGCTGACAAGTTATCCAGAATATAGCCCGACAGTTTTATCGCTCGGCGATGATGTAGAAAAAATTAATCAATATTTTAACGATAGTAGGAAGCCATTTCTCAATCGCGCAGTTGCTGGTAGCTATACACCTGGATCGATTGTAAAGCCGTTCATTGGCGTGGCAGCTCTCAATGAGGGAGTGATAAATGCAACAAAAAACATTCTTTCAAATGGATCAATAAGTATTCCAAACCCATATTTTCCTGATCAAAAATCAGTATTTAAGGATCACGGAGTGTTTGGCTATGTTGATATGCAAAAGGCAATTGCCATATCGTCAGACGTTTATTTTTATGAAATTGGTGGTGGTTTTCAAGATCAACCAGGATTAGGAATAGCTAAAATTGATAATTATGCACGTTTGTTTGGCATTGCAGAAGAAACGCATGTGAATCTTCCAGGTGAAATTTCTGGTGTCATTCCTACGCCTGAATGGAAAGAAAAGAATTTTAAGGGAGATGCATGGCGCGTAGGAGATACTTATAATACGTCGATTGGTCAATATGGATTTCAGGTTACTCCTATACAGATGGTGCGGGCAGTTGGTGCACTAGCAAACAAAGGAACACTCGTGGTGCCCACTATTTTGAAAAATAACGGTGTAATTGATGAGACTTCTACGACACCAATCACAGGAATAAAAAATGATGTATACGGAACAGTACATGCAGGAATGCGTCGTGTCATTACCGAAGGAACCGCTCAGATACTCAATGTGCCTTATATAAAGGTTGCTGGCAAAACAGGTACTGCACAGGTAGGTATTTCAAAACAAAATATCAACTCGTGGATTGTAGGGTTTTTCCCATATGAGAACCCCAAATATGCCTTTGTGGTCCTCATGGATTATGCACCTAAAAATACCACTTTTGCAGCCTCACATGTGATGCGCAAGGTGCTTGATTATATTGCTGAAGCAAAACAAAGCTATTTTGAGTAACTTTGACTTTTGAGCAAAAATGGGTTACATTATCCCGAATGGATACAAATTACATAACAAAGGAAAAGCATAAAGACCTGTCAGAAGAGCTGGCGCATCTTAAGTCAACGAAGCGAAAAGAAATCATTGAAAAGCTTGATTATGCTAAATCGCTCGGCGATCTTTCTGAAAATGCTGAGTATCACCAAGCCCGTGAAGACCAAGGAAAACTTGAAGATCGCATTCGCGAACTCGAGCATATTTTAAAGACGTCTGTTGTTGTGGAGAAGCACAGCACAAGCGTTGCTGAAATTGGTGCAACAGTTACGATTCAAAAAAAGGGTACTTCAGAAAAGAAGTCATACCAACTTGTTGGCTCACAAGAATCTGATATGTTAAATAATAAAATCTCAAATAATTCTCCACTCGGTGCGGCACTCTACGGAAAGAAAAAAGGGGATACTGCATCTGTCGCAACGCCAAAAGGTGTTATAGAATACAAAATCCTCGATATTGAATAATAAAAAACCCCGCACTCAGTGTGGGGTTTTTTTTGATACTACACCCTTAAACACCAGGGTATACAATCGCTGCTTCTCCGTTTGAAAACGAGAGCAGGAATGGCTTGAACTTGTCCGGTGGGGCTGTAAGCTTTTCCCGTACTTTTTCGGCTGGAATAACGTGTACTTCGATCTCATTTTTCGGTACATGGTGTACTCCAGGTGAGCCTGTGGGCTTGTTTTCTTGCGGTGGTGTTTGGTTTGTCATAGTAGAACAGTTTTTGCTATGGACATCATATCATTGGTGTGTTGTTTTGTCTATTTCATTTTGTTATCCACAAAAAAATGTTACATGGTGGGATAAAGTGGTTTATACTGGTATGTAAGTGGGAATAAGTGGTAAATCATTCGCAATGCTTATCGGAGAATACATACACACGATTGATGACAAAAACCGCATTTCCTTGCCGGTGAAATTTCGCAAGGAAATGGGGAAGTCCATAGTGGTTACACCAGGACTCGATAATTGTTTGTTTGTATTTACGATGAAGGAATGGGAAAAGATTTCCGCTCGATTGTCTGAGTCATCACTCTTGCAATCTGCCAACCGAAGTTTTAATCGTTTTATGTTCGGTGGTGCAGTGCAAGTTGATGTCGATACAATCGGGCGAGTACTCATTCCTGATTTTTTGAAGGAGCGTGCAGGTCTCACCGGAAAAGCAGTCATTATTGGCGTGCAGAACCGAGTTGAAATCTGGAATGAAACTTCTTGGAATAAATACAAGAAAGTTGTCGAAAAGGAAGCAGACACACTCGCTGAAAAATTAGGAGGTATCGGAGTGCTCTAAATGTATGACCCACATACCAGTACTTTTACACGAAGCAATCGATAATTTGAAGCTTACAGAAGGCAAGGTGTTTTTTGATGGCACCCTTGGAGGAGGTGGACATAGTTTGTATGTCTCAAAGCTCTTCAGTGGACGCATTACTATCATTGCAACCGATAGAGATTGTGATGCTATCGCGCGAGTCCAAGAGCAACTCCCAAGTGCAATTCTCGAGTGCACGACATTCTCGAAACTTGACGAAGTACTCGAAAAGCACAATGTCACAGGGCTCGATGCTGCACTCTTTGATTTTGGTATTAGCTCATTCCAACTCGAAGAATCTGGGCGCGGATTTACTTTCATGAAAGATGAGCCACTCTTGATGACGATGAAACGTGATCCAAATGATGATGATATTACAGCCCGTGATGTTGTAAATCTCTGGAGCGAAGAAACACTTGCAGACATCATCTACGCATACGGTGAGGAGCGCTATGCACGACGCATCGCACGCGCCATAGTTGCAGAGCGACAAATAAAATCGATTGAAACAACCAACGAGCTCGCAAGAATTGTTGCCACAGCAGTACCAAAATCATTTGGAAAATCCCGAATACATCCTGCAACGAAGACATTTCAAGCATTACGTATTGTGGTCAACAAAGAACTCGAAGAAATTAAGGTTGGATTGCGCAAAGCACTTGGTTATCTCAGTGAGGGTGGACGAATTGCAGCGATCAGTTTTCATAGTTTAGAGGATCGCATTGTGAAAGACATCTTTCGTGAAGCTGAGGATACAGGAATGGGTGTTCGAATCACGAAAAAACCAATCGTACCAACAAGCGTAGAAATCAAGGCAAACCCTCGATCACGGAGCGCGAAGTTAAGAATTTTTGAAAAGAAATAATATGCACACCACAACACATACAATTTTTAATACAAATGCAACAGGCCTCGCACTTGAGACAAAAGTTTTTAGAATTTTACTTGCAACATTTTTAGTATTGATGGGCGCATACATCTTTTTAGTTGGTCATATTACTTTTAGTGTTATTGCACGAAAAAGTCTTGATAGTGAAGTGCGCGCATTAAAATCACACGTGGGCGAACTTGAACTTGAATATCTCAACGCAAATACAGCAATTACGCTTGATCTCGCACATACCCTCGGTTATCAGGAAAGCCAAAAGGTTCAATTTGTGACTCCAGAAAGCACAACCTCTGTGAGTCTTCGTTAATGATAGACGTTACCCCAAAATCAAGAATACGTACCGTATCTTTCGTGATAATCCTTATTGCAGGGCTTATTATTGCGAAGCTTTTTTTGTTGCAGGTAGTACACGGTGAAAATTACACAGAACTTGCCGATCACCAGTATGTAACTCCAACGAATGATTATTTTGATAGAGGGAATATCTTTTTTAAAGATAAAACAGGGGAACTCATTTCTGCTGCGACGCTTAAGACGGGATTCAAATTAGCGATTGAGCCAAATAAAATCAACGATACAGAGGCAGTCTATGCAATGCTCTCTGCGCATACTGCGATTGACTATGACTCATTTATTAAAAAGGCAAAAAAAACTAACGATCCATATGAAGAGATTGCAACTAAAATAAGTAAAGCTACTGCAGATGCAATTACTGCCGAAAAGATTCCAGGTGTATCACTCGTAAAACAAAAGTGGCGCGTGTATCCCGGAGAAGGACTTGCAGCAAACACGCTCGGATTTGTCGGCTACAAAGGTGATGAAATACTCGGGCGCTACGGTGTTGAACGTTCATATGAAAGCGTACTCAAACGCTCAGCACAATCAAACGAAGTCAATTTTTTTGCTGAGGTTTTTGCAAATATTAAAGATACCGTTTTTACCCGTGAAGAAAAAGAAGGTGATGTCGTACTCACGATTGAACCGACAGTCCAATCTGAACTCGAAAGAGAGGTAAAGGAAATTCAAAGTGCGTACAGCGCACAGAAAGTTGGTGGTATTATTATTGATCCAAAAACAGGAGCGATTTATGCAATGGCGATTGCCCCGTCGTTTGATCCAAATGATATTTCACAAATCAGTGACATCGGAATTCTCGGTAATCCGCTTGTGGAAGGTGCCTATGAAATGGGTTCTGTCATTAAACCACTGGTTATGGCAGCGGGTATCGATGCTGGTGCGGTGACACCAGGCACAACATACTTTGATAATGGTTCAGTTCAGATTGCTGATAGAACTATTTACAACTTTGATAAAAAAGGCAGAGGCAAGGCGACAATGCAGGATGTGCTCAATCAATCGCTCAACACAGGTATGGTATTCGTCGAACAACATCTCGGAAAAGAAAAAATGCATGATTATATGTTTGCGTATGGTATTGGTGAAAAGACGGGAATTGATTTGCCAGGGGAAATAACTAGCCTTACAAGTAACCTCAAAACAAATCGTGATGTTGAGTTTGCAAATGCTGCATTTGGACAGGGTATAGCGCTCACCCCAATCGCTACAGTGCGTGCATTTTCTTCACTAGCAAATGGTGGAGTGCTCGTCACACCGCATGTCTTAGACCATATTGTGTATAGTGATGGCAGCACCTATACTCCAACGTTTACGACAACACCAACAAAAATCAGTAACGAAACGACAGACACGATTACCAATATGCTTATAACGGTATACGATAAAGGTTTGTTGTATGGAAAGTATAAACTCGACCATTATAGTATTGCTGCAAAGACGGGTACGGCTCAGGTTGCAAAAGAGAATTGTGCGGGGTACTACGACGATAAACATCTCCACTCATTCTTTGGCTATTTCCCAGCGTACAATCCAAAGTTCCTCGTCTTTCTTTTCGCGCTTGATCCAAAAGGGGTTAATTATGCGGCATATTCACTTGCGGATCCTTTCTCACACGTGGCAAAATTTTTGCTTGATTTTTACAACGTACCACCTGATAGGTAGTAGGCTGCTATACAAGTTGGCAAACTAGTAGTACAATAACGATTATTTTATTAATTTCTAAACGATGAAAACATTTTCAATTCGCGAGGCATTTCAGTTTGGGTGGGCAGAGTTCAAAAAATATCCATGGAAGTACGTGGGAATTACATTTATTGCAGTTCTCATACAGGTCCTCACTCAGGTGCCATTTTTGGGCATAGTAGCATGGGTTGTTTCGGTTGCAGTAAGTATTGGATTCATAAAAATCCTTCTAGGTAGCTATGAAGGCAAAGTTCCAGAAGTGAATACACTTTTCTCTGAGTGGAAAAAGTTCTTCCGCGCACTAGGTATTGGTCTTCTTATTGCACTCATTGTATTTATGCCGGCAGCGCTCTTCTACGCGCTTGGCGTGATTGGCGCCTTTATTATTCCACAAGGTTACCAGCTCGTGCCACTTATTGTGGGTGGAATTGTGGCATTTGCATTTCTCCTTGTTTTTGCGATTCGCTATATGTTCGCGTTGTATTTCCTTGTCGAAAAAAATACCAAAATTGTTGAGTCACTCAAATTGAGTGCACAGATGACCAAGGGTATCAAATTAAAAATTATTGCATTATTTATCTGTTTAATACTCGCAAATATTGCAGGATTCATTGTGCTTGGTGTCGGTCTCTTTGTTTCAATCCCAGTGACACGACTTGCTCTCGTGCATGTGTATAAAAAACTTTCAGCAAACAATGATGTGACGATTGTGCCAGAGGAAACTACAACTCACGAACACCAAGAAGCAGAGGTCAAAGAAGAAAGTATTGGTTAAGCATTAAAAAACACCCATCAAAAGGGTGTTTTTTAACATTGCGAACACGTTAGGTCTCTACCTAGTCACGAATAATTTCTTATCACAAATGTTTGCAATAGCAAAGCAGTTTACTATTGCTACACTTTGTGACCCTACGGAGAATCGAACTCCGATTTAAAGCTTGAGAAGCTTCCGTCCTAACCGTTAGACGATAGGGCCAATGATCACACAATACTAAAAAAACCTTTGCAAATCAATAGAATGTTTGATTTTAGCGCTCTCTTGTGTAT
>CALRHK010000015.1 GCA_943359475.1 Candidatus Nomurabacteria bacterium | reverse complement strand
TGCTGACAAAAAAAGCCCCGTTTAAGGGCTTTGGGGAACTACTTAGGTTTGAGTACTAAGTAATACTCATTGATAAGCAATCCGCGTGATTTTCGATGAAGGAGCTCATGGAAAGTATTTCCGTCCATTGGTTGCAATGCTTGCTCTGGTGACTTCTTGAGTATGTTTACATTGAGGCTCAAGAAGTCAGTCAATGAATCATTCTCGAAAAAAATAATTCGTACGGAATTAAATTCATCTACAGGTTCCCAGCTAGTACTATTGAGTATATGTTCAGTATATTCCACACGTGTGTAGCGACCGTCGACATCCTTGATCTGTTTGATTGCATATTGGAGACCGTTTGCATCGTATTGCTTGTTTGATTGTAGGTGTAGCAATACTACTGTGTAACCGAGTACTCTACCAAGTTCAGCGCAGAGAAGATCTAGTGTATTCATCTTTTGTTTTTTAAAGTGCTAGACGTTAATCCTAGCACTGATTTCGGCAAAAAAATAGGGATGAAACTTGTGTAAAAAATGGTATACTCTCTCCATAAAAACACGATTATATGGGTATTTTCTCTAAAAAACTTGGAATTGACCTTGGAACCGCAAATACACTTGTGTATGTACCCGGGAAAGGCATTGTGCTCAATGAGCCTTCGGTAGTTGCGGTGTCTGAACAGGACAATAGTATTCTTGCTATTGGAAATGAAGCAAAAGAAATGATTGGCAAAACACCAGAAAATATTATTGCCTATCGACCACTGAAAGATGGTGTTATTGCTGATTATCGTGTGACTGAAGCAATGCTTCGTTATTTTATTGGTAAAGCGATTGGTCCGTTTAGTTTTTTTAAACCTGATGTAATGGTTTCAGTGCCAGCAGGTATTACTTCGACTGAACGTCGCGCTGTTGTTGAAGCAACTATCCGTGCAGGTGCGCGCAACGCATATGTAGTTAAAGAACCTATCTTGGCAGCAATCGGTGCGGGAATTCCGATTCAAGAATCACTGGGTCATATGATTGTTGATATCGGCGGAGGTACGACTGATGTGGCGGTGATTTCACTTGGAGGTATTGTGGCATCGACATCAGTGAAATGTGCTGGTAACAAAGTTGATCAAGCAATTGCTGACTATATTAAGCGTACATTCAATCTAGCGATTGGTGATAAAACCGCTGAAGATGTCAAAATAAAAATTGGCGCAGCTGTGCCACTTGAAGAAGAATTGACAATGACTATTAAGGGGCGTGATTTTATTCAAGGACTACCACGTACGGCACAAATCTCTACGAATGAAATTGTGAAAGCCATTGACAAAGAACTCAAAGAAATGGTGAAAGCCATCAAGGATGTACTCCAAGAGACACCACCGGAGCTTGCTGCTGACATTATTGATCAAGGTATTATTATGACAGGAGGTACGTCGCAACTTCGCAACTTCCCAGAACTTGTCTATCGAAAGACAGGGGTGAAAGCACGATTGGCTGACGATTCGCTGTATTGTGTTGTGAAAGGTACAGGTATCGCACTTGATCATCTCGACACCTATAAAAAGACAATTATTAGTAAACGATAATTTTGCGTGGAAAACGAGCACTCATTTCATGCGTATCTTGTAGAGGGTGGCAAAGAAATTTTGCCACATATTTTAGTTGCCCATGAAGCTGAAACTGGTGTGGCGACACAAGGCAATCCGGATGTGTGTGTCTTTGATGTATCTACATTTACGATCGACAATGCTCGAGAAATAAAAATGCTTGCAACAGAAGCCCCGGTTGGTAAACATCACAAGCTTATTATTATTTCAGCGCCATTTTTTGCAGTTGAAGCACAGCACGCACTATTGAAAACACTCGAGGAACCCTTTACACACGCACGGTTTATACTTTTGACACGACAAAGTGGGTCGCTCCTTCCTACTTTACGGTCACGGTTAGTGCGCAAGGAGTATGGTGTTGAGCAGAGTGTTGTAAATCCTCACGTAAAAGAATTTCTCTCACTGCAGTCTGGTGGTCGTCTTGAACTTATCGCACGCATGCTGAAGAAGAAAGACGATGTAGAGTCAGGTGCGCTCAAAGAAGAGGTGCTGGGTTTTGTGGATTCACTTGAGAAGAATTTGAGAACTGCGCTTCTCCAGTCAAAACATACAGATGATACCGCACTGCGTGCAAAAGCGCTTAAGGAAATCATGCTTGTACGAAGCTATCTTTTTGATAGGTCTCCTTCACTCAAGATGTTGCTCGAACATTTGGCGCTCGTATTACCCGTTTTGTAATTATTTTTGTACTTACGTTTTTTCTGTTATACTTTTCCTATGGCTTACAATTTTTCTGATTTTAAAACAGCACTCAAAAGGGTAGAAGAGTGGCTTTCAAAAGAATATTCTGGAGTACACACAGGACGTGCAACACCAACGTTGCTCGATACTATTTCTGTCGAGTCGTATGGTTCATATCAACCAATAAAAAATGTAGGCACTATTTCAATAGAAGATCCAAAAACCCTCCGCATAGTTCCATGGGACAAGTCAGTTATAAAGGAAATTGAACGAGCTATTACCGCCGCAAACCTCGGACTCTCTGTTGCGCCTGACCAAGATGGAGTGCGTATTATTTTTCCTATGCTTACCACCGAGAATCGTCAGAAACTTGTCAAAGTACTCAAAGAAAAGCTCGAAGATGCACGTATCTCGGTACGAAAGGAACGTGAAGAAGCTTCTACGAAAATGAAAGCTACTGATTTGCCAGAGGACGATATGTTTCGTGCAAAAGAAGAAATGCAAAAATATGTCGATGAAACCAATAAAAATCTCGAAGCAATTTTTGAAAAGAAAGAGCATGAGGTAATGAACTAATTCATGTCCATCATACTTTTCATCATCATACTTCTCATACTCGTCATTGTGCATGAATTTGGGCATTTTATTGTCGCAAAAAAATCAGGTATTCGAGTTGATGAGTTTGCGTTTGGTTTTCCACCGCGTCTCTTTAGCGTAAAAAAAGGAGAAACAAATTACTCGTTCAATGCAATCCCATTTGGTGGCTATGTAAAAATTTTTGGTGAAAATCCAGACCAAGAATCACTTTCGGGACCAGACAGTAATCGTAGCTTTGTAAACAAGCCGCGCCGCATACAAGCAGCGGTACTTTTTGCTGGTGTCTTTTTTAATGTACTTTTAGCATGGCTTCTTTTTTCTATTGGTTTTATGTCTGGACTTCCCACATCGCTTGGTGCAGCTCCAGTAGGGAGTAGTGTAAAAGATCCTGCACTTGTAATCACTTCTGTGAACAAAGATTCACCTGCTGAACTTGGAGGACTGAAGACAGGTGATAAGGTGGTTGCACTTTTTGAATCCCAGACTCCACAAACGCGTATTGAACATCCAAACGCTGATCAATTGAGAACTTTTGTTGCTAGTCATGGCGAGCAACAAATTATGTTTGAAGTTGTACGCGGTAAGACAAACGAAACGCTCACACTCACACCTCATGCAGGAGTCAATGGGAATACCACCCCTGCTGTAGGGGTCGCAATTGATATGATTGGTACACTCAAATTGCCAGTGCATAAAGCATTGTGGGAAGGTTTGAAACTCACAGGCAACCTAACATGGGGAACAATTAAAGCATTTGGAACGTTAATCGGTAATGCCTTTACAGGGAATGCACATATAAATGATATTACGGGCCCTGTAGGTATTGTTGGTGTAGTAGGTGACGCTGCTCGATTTGGATTTATTTATCTGCTTTCGTTTACTGCACTCATCTCTATTAATCTCGCAGTAATCAATCTGGTACCTTTTCCTGCACTTGATGGTGGACGACTACTCTTCCTTTTGATCGAGAAGATCAAAGGTTCACGTATTTCACCAAAAGTTGCCAATCTCGCAAATGCAATCGGTTTCGGCATTCTCATTATTTTAATGATTGTGATTACGTATCACGATATTGCTAAGTTATTGTAGTATCCAAGCATTGTAGCTAATTAGTTTTCTTATATAATAATCAAAGTATCCTTTTGTGTATTAAGGCACACAACGATGTGATACCACTTACGGTCGGAGAATATATTCTTCGACCGTTTTTTATTTTATTAAAAAATAGCGAATAAAGTATTTGTTTTATTGGTCAAATACAATTTGCGCAAAAGGTATTTTACTGGTATAGTAAAAGCTCAATTTTAGACACAAAGCCGAAAGGCTTTTTTATTTGTATCGTTAATTTATTTTCATGGAAATCAGAAATATCGCAATAATCGCTCACGTTGACCACGGCAAGACAACTCTCACTGACGCACTCATGCGCCAATGTGGAATGGTTGAAGAAGGCATCTCAATGGATTCAAACGATCTTGAAAAAGAGCGTGGTATTACCATTTACGCAAAGAACACTTCTGTCATCTACAAAGACACAAAAATTAACATTGTTGATACACCCGGACACGCTGACTTCGGTTCTGAAGTAGAACGCGTACTTCGTGCTATCGACTCGGTTCTCCTTGTGGTTGATGCACAAGAAGGTCCAATGCCACAAACACGTTTTGTGCTAAAAAAATCTCTCGAACTTGGACTCAAGCCAATTGTTGTAATCAATAAAATTGATAAACCAGCTGCTGATGCGCGACGTGTACACGATGAAGTGTTCGAGCTTTTCCTTGAACTTGGAGCAAATGATACACAGCTCGACTTTAAAACGATTTATGCGATTGGTCGTGATGGTGTCGCAATGAAAAATGTAGACGATGAGCGTAAGGATCTCACACCACTACTTGAGCTCATTCTTGAAGAAGTACCTGTCGCATCAGGTAATTCAGATAAGCCATTTGCAGCACAAGTATTTAATCTGGGCTATGACAACTTTCTTGGCCGTCTTGCTATCGCACGAGTATATGCGGGAACTGCACAAATGGGTGCACAAATTATCGTAAAAAAACCTGATAATGAGGCTCGTAAATCGAAAATCACGAAGCTCTATACGTTCCAGGGTATTGCAAAAAAAGATGCACAGGAAATTATTGCAGGTGACATTGTTATTATTGCGGGTATTCCTGATGTCTACATTGGTGAGACTATTGTGCTTGATGAAAACGTTCCAGCACTTCCTGCAATTGCAATCGATGAACCAACAATCTCGCTTGATTTTATTGTGAATGACTCTCCGTTCGCTGGTCGTGAAGGTAAGTTTGTCACTTCACGTCAAATTCGTGAACGACTCGAACGTGAGCTCGAAATCAACGTTGGACTTAAGGTTAATTTTTCATCTGCGGAAGCGCTCAAAGTATATGGTCGCGGAGAACTTCACATTTCTGTGCTTCTTGAAAATATGCGCCGTGAAGGATATGAACTCCAAGTTTCTCAGCCTCACGTCATCGTAAAGGAAATCGATGGTGTAAAGTGTGAGCCATACGAAGAAGTAATTATTGATGTGAAGAGCGAGACTGCAAGTGCGGTTATTGAAAAGCTTACTCGTCGTCGTGGTCTTATGATGGGCCACACTGAGAAAGATGGCATTGTGCGTCTTGTATTTGAAATACCAACTCGTGGCCTCTTGGGATATCGTGGTGAATTTATTATCGACACAAAAGGTGAAGGTATCATGTCTTCACGATTTATTGCATTTCGACCACATGCAGGCGAGATTCGTGCACACGAACTTGGCTCAATGACATCAATGGTCACAGGTAAAGCTGTTGCATTTGCACTCGGCAACCTACAAGAACGTGGCACACTTTATATTGGTCACGGTACAGAAGTATATGAGGGAATGGTTATTGGAAATGTAACAAAAGGGGAGGAAATGTCTGTAAATCCAAGCAAGGGAAAGCAACTTACCAATATGCGAGCATCTGGTACTGATGAGACAATATACTTGAAACCTGCGTATACACTTACGATCGAACGCGGTCTCGAAATAATGGGTGATGACGAGTATCTCGAAATTACACCTAAAAGTGTTCGTTTGCGCAAGAAATATTTGACCGAACTTGATCGCTCTCGTGCATCACGTACGACTGAAAAACCAAGGTAAATAAGCTATTTACATACTATTTGACAAAAAATCTGTATAGGGTACAATCAGAGTTAAGGCATTATACATTACTACTAACTACCCCTAACGTATCTATGGCACAACTACCATTTAAACCAAAACAGGTCACCAAACGCATCCTCTCACCACTCCAGGATCGTGCTTTCGACGTGATTCTCAATCGTTTTGGTCTCGGTGATGATGCAGAACGAAAGACACTCGAAGCGATTGGTGAAAAGTATGGTATTACGCGTGAACGTGTACGTCAGATTGAAAATGCGGCACTTGCTTCTATTCGCAAAGCAGATAGCTATAAGAGTGAACAAGCAACATTTGATGAACTTAAAAAAATTATCAACGAGCTTGGTGCAGTTGTAGAAGAAGAAGAATTACTCAACGCAATATCAAAAGAAAAATCTACCCAGAATCATGTGCACTTCTATCTTGTGCTCGGTGATGATTTCAAGAAAGAACGTGAAGACGAACACTTCTTGTCTCGCTGGATAGTGGATGATGCAACAGCTACTGAAGTACATAAGGCACTCAAGCGTCTTTACGGAACCCTTTCAGATGATGAACTCATTCCTGAAAGTGAACTCATTGATCGTTTCCTTGTTGAACTTAAAGAAGTTGCAGACTATTATCGCAATGAAGAAATTGCTCGACGCTGGCTCAAGCTTTCAAAAGCAATGTCTTCAAACCCACTCGGTGAATGGGGAAAAGCAGATTCTCAGAATGTAAAAACTCGTGGTATCAAAGATTACGCATACCTTGTAATGCGAAAGCACGGTTCACCAATGCACTTCCGTGAAGTTGCAAAAGCAATTGAGGAAACATTTGGAAAAAAGACACACGTAGCAACATGTCACAATGAACTCATTAAGGATTTGCGTTTCGTGCTCGTTGGCCGTGGTCAGTATGCACTTGCAGAATGGGGATATAAACCAGGTGTTGTGCGCGATGTGATTCGCGATATTCTCAAGAAAGAAGGACCACTCTCAAAAGAAGATGTTGTGGAAAAAGTTCTTAAAGAACGTTTCCTCAAGAAGAATACAATTCTTGTCAATCTTCAAAACCCAAAATATTTTAAGAAAAATAAACAAGGTCTCTATACAGCAGCGTAGCGATACAATCCCCGAAAGGGGATTTTATCTTTTACGTGTATAGCATATACTACTACTATGCGAATGACACACGAGCGAGGTTACTCAACTATTATTTTAATGATGGTTGGACTTTTGTTGTTAATACTTTTAGCTGGTTATTTCACGTATTCAAAAAGTACTACAAAAAATCTACTACCTCGTACTCCAGGTGTTGAAACAACAACTTCTACAACGACTACTCAAACAACCACCAGTGCAAACTGTGGCATCATTTTGAATTCTCCAAGTAAAAACCAAACAATACGTTTTCCTATAAATTTGAGTGGTAAGGTAAATGGTTGTGGTTGGAAAGCAACAGCAACAAGTGTAGGCAGTGCATACATACAGTCATCCCGTGGTACACAGCTTACCGACACAATAACACTACACCCGATTCTCTCTGGAAATGATACTGAAACATATTTTGAAGGGATACTGACGAGCTATACTGTGCCTCCTGATACGGCATTTGGTACTTTGGTGATTACGAGCGCAACGACACCGACAAAAACTTTTAAGCGCCAGATCAATCTTGCGGGAAGTCGTGTAGCCTACGGAGTGTGTGGTATCAACATAAGTGCACCAAGCATAAACACTCGAGTTGTCTCACCACTTAAAATTTATGGTCGCGCGACTGGATGTGATTGGCGAGCAGAACAAGGCACATTTGGAAATGTTGCGCTCTTTGCTGACAACGGCACTCAGATAACGGGTTTCCAGCCACTCCTACCACAGGCAACATACGAAGGTAGTACAAACTTTAGTGCAGAATTAGTTTTTCCACCAAGCGATGGCACTTCACTTGGATATCTCCTCTTTCAAAAACCAAACACGTCACTTGGAGATCAATTAAAAGAGTATCGTGTTCCAATTATTTTTTAGTTCTCGTGTATAATACATTCAAACATGTTTAGCGATCTGTTTGGTCCTACATTTACAAATGGCATTGACGCACTATTGGCGTGGTCACCTCTATGGGTGCTTCTTTTTCTTGGGGGAATTGGTTGGACAATCTGGCTCCGTTATATCCGTGAACAATTTATTGAATCAATCAAATGGACCTTATTAGAAATCCGTATTCCGAAAGATGTCTACAAATCTCCTGCTGCGATGGAGCTCGTGCTAGCAAAAGCAATTCACCAGACTGGTGGTGTTGGTACTTGGTATGCGCGCTTGTGGCAAGGTAAAGTGCTCTTATGGTCATCACTTGAAATTGTTTCAATTGAAGGAAAAATATACTTTTTTATTCGAGTACCTTCGCAATTTCGAATAATGGTTGAGTCACAAATTTACGCACAGTATCCTCAGGCAGAAATAAATGAAATACCGGAAGATTATGCGTACTATGTTCCTTCATATAAAAAAGATGGCGAGTGGAGCATGATGGGTACTGAATTTGTGCTCAGTAAACCAGATCCATTTCCAATCAAAACATATATTGACTATGGTTTAGACAAAAACGCAACAAGTCTTGATGCGGAACAGCAGATTGATCCGATCACTACAATGCTCGAGTATATGGGTTCTCTCGGCAAAGGTGAACAAATGTGGTTTCAAATACTCGTACGCTCGCATGCCTCAAAACGTTATCCAAAGCCTGGACACTATTTCGAGAAGCAGGATTTGAGCGCTGTTGCTGATAAAGAAATAGCCAAGATATTCGAGAAGGCAAAGTTTAAACCTGCAGATAAAGAAAATCCTTCTGCGACAGACTTATCTAAAGGCCAACAGGCGGTGATTGAGTCAATCGAACGCAATTTAGAAAAGTTGCAATTTGATTGTGGTATGCGCGGCATTTATATTGCAAAAAAAGAAAATTTTAATGCGGGTCACATTGCTGGACTCACCTCACTCCTCAAACAGTACAGTTCGGGGACGCTCAACAGTTTTAAACCCAAAAATGTTACGGGTTATGATTTCCCATGGCAGGATATCAACAAAGAGCGCGAAACAAAACTAAAAAAGAAAATGCTCAACTTCTATCGTTTACGAAGCTATTTTTATCATCCTGCAGAACGAGAGCCATTCGTACTTTCATCTGAAGAATTAGCAACCGTGTTTCATTTCCCAGGACGTGTATCGGAAACTCCTTCATTCAAGCGTATCGAATCGAAAAAAGCTGAACCACCATTTAACTTACCAATGTAGTATGGACAGAGAACATATTTTTCCGGAAATTCTTGGTGAAAATGAAATACGTCGCACAAAAATGATTCGCAAAATTTCTGCGGGTATTGTTGCGTTAGTATTTTTGCTCGGTTATTTTTTTCTTTTGTCAGCGCCTCGCTCATTTCATTCAAACACCCTTGCAACAATACCGCAAGACAAGGTGCTTGCGGGAATCTCACACGCACTTAAAGAACAGGGGATTATTCGTTCAGAGATAGCATTTGAATTTTTTGTAATTTTACACGGTGGTGAAAAGAAAATTATTCCCGGTGATTATTTTTTTGAATCACCACTTCCGGTGTATCGCATTGCAGCAAAAATAATTGCACATGAGTATGGATTACCACAAATCCGTATCACTATCCCTGAAGGTATGACACGACAAGAAATGTCAGAAAGTTTTGTGCGCGTGCTACCAAAGTTTAATACAGCCGTTTTCCTGAATGCTACGGAAAAAGAAGAAGGATATCTTTTCCCTGACACTTATTTCTTTTTCTCAACTGCAACAACTGATTCTGTTTTACAGAAACTACGGGATACTTTTAATGATAAAACTGCCACATTACGTACTCAGGCAAAAGATGCCAAACGAGATTTTAAACAAATAGTAATTCTCGCCTCTATTGTAGAAAAGGAAGCTGCTGGCGATAAAGATCGTGGAATTATTGCTGGTATTTTACAAAATCGATTAAACAAAGGAATGCGACTACAAGCCGATGCAACAGTCGGTTATATTATCAGTAAGGGCCGCGAAGAGATTAAGCCTGCTGATTTAAAAATCAATTCACCATACAACACATATCTTTACAAAGGGTTGCCTCCGGGACCTATTTCGAATCCAGGAATTGAATCATTGATGGCTGCATTCGCACCAACAAAAAGTGAGTATCTGTACTATATTCATGACAAAAACGGCGTTGCACACTACGCAAAAACCTTCGAAGAGCACCGTAAAAATATTGAGAAGTATCTCAAATAACAAAAAGTGAGACATTTTTAAATGCTTGTAATTTTACTGACAATTCATTAAAGTGAGCTCGTGGTATCTCACCGTACAAATAAAAGAAAACTCTATGTTGGTCTTTCGGGAGGAGTTGATAGCTCTGTGTCTTTGGCGTTGCTACAAAAAGAAGGGTACGACGTTGTAGGTGTATTTATTAAGACATGGCAACCAGACTTTATTGAGTGTACTTGGCGTGATGAACGTCGAGATGCAATGCGAGTCTGTGCACAGCTCGATATTCCTTTCATCACACTTGACCTTGAAGAAGAATATAAGCGTGGCGTAGCAGACTATATGATCGCAGAATATCGTAAGGGTCGCACGCCCAACCCTGACGTGCTTTGTAATCGTGAGGTAAAGTTCGGTGGTTTTTTACGATGGGCGCTTGCGCACGGTGCAGATTTTGTTGCCACTGGACACTATGCAATGGTGAAAAAGAATAAGTCAGGACTTTTCGAGCTTCACCAGGGTAAAGACGAAAGCAAAGATCAAGCATACTTTCTCTGGATGCTTACCCAAAATGAACTTGCGCATATTCTTTTTCCAGTTGGTGCGATGCAGAAATCTCGTGTACGTAAACATGCGGAACATTTTGCATTACCAACTGCAACCAAAAAAGATAGCCAAGGAGTATGTTTTCTTGGCCCACTTGATATGAAAGATTTTCTTAAGCACTATATTGCAGAAGCAAAAGGTGACGTACGCAATGAAAATGGTGAAATTATTGGTACTCACAATGGTGTACTTTTTTTTACGCTTGGTGAACGTCATGGATTTACTATTACTAAGAAATCGCCGCACGAAGCCCCGTATTACGTAGTTGATAAGAACCTTGATGCAAACACTATCACTGTAACCCAAAAAGAGCCAAAGAAATCCCTCTTTGCAAAAAAAGAGTATGTACTTGAACAAACCAATTGGATTACTGAATACCCTCAATTAAAAACAAAATATAAAGCACAAATTCGCTACCGCGGTGAATATCTTGATTGTGTTATAAAAAAGATTGTTGCGAATACTGCAACTATTACTTTTTCGAGCCCAGAAGTTATTTCACCTGGGCAATCAGTGGTCATTTATTATGGTTCTCAATGTGTTGGTGGTGGTATTGTAGCTTAGCAATCAACAGAACTACTTGGTTATAGTGCGCAATACGGTACAATAAAGAGATGGAAAATATCTTTGACCCAACATCGGTACTCTTTTTGACAAAGCTCGGTATTGCTATGGTGCTTGGTATGGTGATAGGTATTGAACGCATTGTTGCTCACAAGACTGCGGGCATGCGGACCTACGCGCTTGTCTCAATGGGGTCTGCGCTTTTTGTAATTATTTCAGAACTCACACTGAAAGCATACGCCGGTGTTAGCGGACTCAATCCGTTGCAAATGGTTGGACAAATTGTTTCAGGTATAGGCTTTCTTGGGGCAGGACTCATCATTTTTAAAGATTCAAAACTTACCGGACTTACCACAGCAACTGGTATTTGGGTTTCATCTGGTATTGGTATGGCTGCGGGATTTGGTTTTTTCTCGCTTGCCATTATGGCGACGGTTCTTACACTTTTTATCTTTATTGTGTTGTGGTTTGTTGAGGAAAAAATCAAAGAATTACCGATTGTACAAAATAGTAAAACCCCTGAAGATGTACATGAATTAAAGTAAAAAACCTGATTCGCTCAGGTTTTTTCTTTGTGGTATAGTGACTCGATGAAAACAAATCAAAAAGAAATTGAGAAATTTCTTAACGAATTAAATACTACTTTTGCAAAGTTGCATACTACGTATGAGAATTTGTTTTGGATCTCATATATGGGTGATCATACCGTAGATGCTGATAAGGATAAGGCGCTCGCAGCCCGCGACGCATTTCGTGCGAATAGAGACTTAGCAACACGTGTAAATGAATACATGCAAGTTGCAAATACAAAAAATAAAATACGATTAGGATATTGGAAACTATTTTTTAGCAAATATCAAATTCCAACAGAAGTACTTGATATAAAGAAAGAGATTGATTTACTTGAATCAAAAATTCACAAAGCTACAAGCGCGAGAAAGGAGGGATATATTGATCCACAATCAAAGAAATTTGTAGTGGCATCAAAAGGAAAAATGTCTGCACTGATTCGTACTGAGAAAGATGAAGAACTTCGCAAGGCGTGTTTTATTGCTCTCGAAAGCATGGCGACAGATAACGTTAAAGAGTATATACAACTTGTTGACCTCAGAAATATGTTTGCACAGAAACTTGGTTTCAAGGATTTTTATGCGTACAAACTCCATACTGAAGAAGGAATGAAAAAAGAAGAATTGTTTCCAATTTTCGATACTATTTACGAAAAAACTAAATTTGCATTTAAAAATATTCGAGAAGCTGAAAAGAAAATGCCAGGTTTGAGGAAGCCATGGAATTTTGGATTTATGCTTGCTGGAAATTTTACAAAAGAAGAGGATCAATATTTTCAGTTTGAGGACGCACTTACCTATTGGGGCAAATCGTTCAGTGCAATCGGAATTAATTATCAAGGAAGTGAGTTGCAACTTGATTTGATTGATAGAAAAGGAAAATACAATAATGGATTTTGCCATTACCCACACGTTGTTTATCTAAATAAAAATAAACTAATGAAAGGTTCTTCAAACTTTACTTGTAACGCGGTTCCAAAACAGGAAGGAGCTGGGGTTATGGGCATGAACACACTTTTCCATGAGGGTGGTCATGCTGCAGATCGAGTCAATTCAATTCAAACTGAAGCTTGCATAAATTCTGAGTATCCACCTGCATCGACAGCTTGGGCGGAAACACAAAGTATGTTTTTAGATACACTTTTTTCTAGTATTGATTGGAAAATGCGCTATGCAAAAAACAGCAAGGGTGAGGCATATCCATTTGATTTATATGTTCGCAAAGTTGAGAAACTGCATATGGTTGCTCCGCTTGGCATGATGAGCATTTGCGCTATGATTGATTTTGAAAGAAAGATATACGAAAGTAAAAATTTAACAGAAGATAGTGTCATTGCACTTGCGAGGAAAACTCACCGTAAGCATTTTGATAGAAGCGAAGACTCACTCTGGCTTTTGGAAGTGCCACACCTCTACTCATGGGAAAGCGCATGCTCGTATCATGGCTATGGACTTGCAACGCTCGCACTTTCACAGTGGCGATCATATTTTTATAAAAAATATGGCTATATTGTTGATAATAAAAATGTTGGAAAGGAAATGACCGCAGTATGGAAACTTGGCTCATCTAAGACTTTTCCAGAATTTGTAAAAATTGCGACTGGTAAAAAATTAAGCCCTGATGCGTATATTAAATCTGTCACTGCCTCTAAGGCAAAGACTATCGCAGTTGCAAAAGAACGAATAGAGCGTACAAAAAAAGTGAAAGAATATACAAAGCCAATTGCACTCAACGCGAAAATAAAAATGGTACATGGAAAAGAAACTATTGCTGATAATAAGAAAAGTTTTGAGGTTATGGCTGAGACCTATAAAAAATGGCTTACAAAACTTGTGTAAATTTGCTATAACACTATTATGCAATCAACTGAAATACGAGAGCGATTTCTAAAATTTTTCGAAAAGCGTGGACATGCAATTTTGCCGTCCGCGTCTTTGGTACCGGAAAATGATCCATCAGTGCTCTTTAATACTGCTGGAATGCAACCACTCGTTCCGTATTTACTCGGGCAAAAACATCCCTCAGGTGACAAGCTAGTAAACATTCAAAAGTGTGTGCGTACTGGTGATCTTGACGATATCGGAGACAATCGACACCTTTCATTTTTTGAAATGATGGGAAACTGGTCACTCGGTGCATATTTCAAAGAAGAAGCAATCAAATGGAGCTATGAATTCCTTACTTCCAAAGAAGAAGGACTGGGACTTGATCCAGCACGACTCTACGTCACTGTCTTTGAAGGTGACGAAAATGCACCAAAAGATGAAGAGAGTATTGCTATATGGAAATCACTTGGTATTACAGAATCACGAATATATCCGCTCGGTATAGATGATAATTGGTGGAGTCCTGGAGACAATGGCCCTTGTGGACCTGATACGGAAATGTTTTATGACATGACTGATGGTGGCATAGGTGAACTATCGAAAGAAGCTTTTGTTGAAGCAGTAAAGCGTGAAGATTTGGTAGAAATTTGGAATGACGTCTTCATGGAATATGAAAAGAAAGACGGAAAGGTGGTTGGCAAACTCGCACAGAAAAATGTAGACACTGGTGCAGGACTAGAGCGTATGACTGCAGTGATGCAAGGCAAAAAAACGGCGTATGATACAGATTTGTTTTTGCCTGTAATGACTGCAATTAAAGACCATTCAAAAAAATACAACGAAAGGTCTGCTAGAATTGTTGCCGATCATTCTCGCAGTATTATGTTTTTGGTATCAGATGGTGTTGTTCCTTCAAATAAAGATCAAGGATATGTTTTGCGTCGTTTAATTCGTCGGGCTGTTATGCAGGCATATAATCTCGGTATATCACAAAAAGATCATTTTATATCTAATACTGTGGCAGATATGATTAATTTTTATTCTGATGTTCACCCTGAAGTAAAAAATTCTAAAATTTTAAATATTATTTTAGAAGAAGAAGATAAATTTTCAAAAACTTTAGATCAGGGCATGAAGGAGTTTTATAAAAAAACCACCCATGTTGATATTTCACCAGAAGATGCTTTTGATTTGTATCAGAGTTATGGGTTTCCTATCGAACTCACTTTAGAGTTAGCAAAAGAGCTTCGAAATGTTGCAAACAGTAATAATTATAAAAAAGACTTTTCTTTTGATATGGAGAAATTTAATGATTTAATGAAAGAACACCAAAAGCTTTCTCAAACTGCTTCTGCAGGTATGTTTAAGGGCGGTCTTGCAAATCACAACGAGAAGACGATTAAACTCCATACTGCACACCATTTGCTTCTTCTTGACGGCAAGAAAAATTTTGTAAGC
>CALRHK010000014.1 GCA_943359475.1 Candidatus Nomurabacteria bacterium | reverse complement strand
GTCCTGAGATATCAACTGCATAAGTCCATGCTGGGCCACTACCGTTTGCATTTTTAATCCCTGGATATGGTCGTCGGTTTTGAGCCATGGTTCCAGTAACAGTGCTTTGGCAGAGTGAAAGGAGCGAGGTGCTTGCTGTGCTTCCAATATACTCAAACTGTGCATCGGTGACACCCTTATTAGCGATAGTAGTATTTACAATTTCTTGATTGACGACAGGTAGGTTTGCGAAAAGGTTTTTATAGGAAGTAAGCTGTTGTTCGTACTCAGCATCTGTAATAGTTCCGTTGTTGTGATTGGTAACCATTGTTTGAATTTTTGGAATAAGGTAGCTATTGAGTACATAAATATTACCTTGCGCTTGGCCGATAGTGGAATCATTTGCAGAAATTTTGGCGCGATACGTATCAATTTTCCCAATCTCGTTACGAGCAGTAGTTGCAAAGACGGGGACATAAGCTGCATTACCACTGAAGTATTTGCTATTAATTTTTGCAGCGTATTGGTCAAAAATACTATGGAGCTCGCCATCAACAAATGATTTTCCAACTGCTGAAGTACCGTCCTCGTTAAGAGGGAAACCAAGTAATGACATAAAGATACTCTGGGGCATTTCATCATTGTCGTCATAGTTAAGTGACGCAAGGAAATTTTCCAGCGATTGACGTGCGTCAGTTTCCCAATCTTGTCGTGGACCAGGTAGACAATAGTCCAGTTGCTTGAGTGCGTCGATAAGTGCAACAAGTGCTGTGTTGTAGTCTTGGAGTGCAGTAATGTAATTTTGTTGTACTTGTACTACCTCAGGGAGGTCGGTTGTAATATCAAAGGTTTCATCGGATTCGTACCAATTAGTGCCACTGACACCTCCCTGCGTGCCTGTATTTTGGAGCTGTGTATATGAAGTATTTGAACCGTAGCCACCAGTACCAGCGCTTGGTGTGAAGGTCTGGTTCCCTGCAAGTGATGCAATACCTTTATTGAAAAGCTGCGTCATGAGTTTTGTGAAAATTGCAGTGAGAGCTTCGTTGAGATTGTTTGCGTTGACGAGTTTATCTTCAGTCACATTAACAGTACGAGCGAGCTTGTCGGAAATGAGTCCGCCGGGGGTTTGCGTTTCGTAACGTGCGCACTCTGGGTATTGTGCAAGAATTTGCATAGCCTGAATTGTGTCAGCATCGTGTGGATCATTTTGTGCTTGGAGAGTAAGTTCAACACGATTGTACTGCGAAGGGAGTTCCTGGTAGTTTTGAGGATCAACACACTTCTTAAAAGATAAAAATCCCTTATTTTGGGTTAGTTCAGTTTGCAAAGTTTCTTTGCTTTTTGTTACTTGAGCTGTTGCTGATTTTTTTGCAAGCAATCGTGCACCAATTGGGTTATTGTCATCGTTTTGTGTCATCGCAAGAAAGCCACCCCAACCTCCGACAGAAAAATCATTATTAAAATCTTGCCAATTTGCGCCAATATCTTGATCGAGTGTAAAACCCTTGATTGAATTGCCTGTGTAGTCTTGGATGAGTCCTCGCGCAACATCTCGCGTAAATGGATTTTGGCTGGTAACGAGTCCACCAAGATAAGTGGTCATTTCCCCATCACCAACACTTTTGAAAAATGATTTTGAATCTTGAATATAAAATGGCGCACCCTTAAAACCGTTGTTCACCCATGCAACGGTCTCCTGAGTAAGTTTTTTAAGAAGAACTTGTGCAGCAGCAGCGGCAATGCTATCAATACAGTTTTTTATATTCATTGATGCGGTCGCGTCGTCATTTGTAGGAACCGATTTGAGTGAGCTCAAAAGATTAGTAAGTGCAGATACGAGATAGTTTGCTGCACAGGAAGCTGCACCACCAACAAAAGGACCAGCGATTTCCTTAAAAGAAGACGCCTGGGTTTTTTGAGGCACTAAACTCACGCTACCTATCGAGAGGAGTACGATTAAAAAAAGTGTGACAATTTTTTTAAGCGGCGACATTATCATTTGAGTATACCATTTTGTCGAAAATATGTTTGTAGAGAAGTAAGATCGGTCAAAAGCTCGGTGCTATATTTTTGATACTGAGAAAGTCCAATAACGCCAATGAGTGAATTGCTATACAAATCAGCAATATTGCGCGTTGCTACCCCTACATTTGCAAGATCATTAATGAGTGTCGTGTGTACAATACCAGCACTTGCAGGTATTTTTAGCGTAGAGAGCTCTGCTGCATAGGCAAAATACGCATCACTGATTTTTTTCAAATCACTGATTCCCGCACCATTTTCAGTGTTGACGGCTACAGATATGATTTGAGTTTCTTTTCCGATGTCTTTTGCAATATATTTTTTAGAAAGGGCTGACCATTTACTGTAGTATGTCTGCACATCTGCTTTCGATTCGTTTTTTATGATTGAGAGATTTGCAATTGAGTATTTATCATCAAGCGTAGTGTTGGTCCCCACTGATTCCCCTACTTTGGTAGAAATGTTATTCAAATTCTCTGAGGTAAAGCCACCTGAAGCTTGGAGTGATGCAACAGTAGAGAGAATATCACGTGCAAAGGTTTGGGTTTCGTTGAGATTTTCGGCCTCGGTTGAGGTGTTTGTACTCGTAGGAATTCCTTGTGCTGCCTTTTTTGCGATAATGGTGTTTTTATTTGTTGCGCCATCGGCATAAGGATCAAGTCCCCAGAGGGCCTCTTCCCAGTCAGGAATACCGTTAGTATTACTATCACGCCCTACGAGTGTTTTAAGTGCCACCTTTTCACCTTCGGGGAGTGTCTGTGTGTATTTTGTTGTACCAAAATAATCAGAGAGAAAATAAATTAAAACACCTAAGAGCACAATGCCCCCGATAATGAGATATTTCTTTTTCTTTGACGAAAAACGCATGAAATAATTTAAGGAAGGAGTGATGTCCCGTAAATAGTAACAGGAAATGCAGGATATGGCGACGAAGGAGTTGATGTGGTATTACAGCCTACCGGTGAAGTGGTCGGTGAGTACATTCCAAGTATCCAAACGCCTGGATAGACGACATTTTTTGCCATATAAGGGTTAGGAGCAATCACACTATAGGGTGATGCTGGTGCGGTGTTCACTGGTTTAATACTAAAAGGTCCATATCCCGCACAGAGCCCACCAGGTATTGGAGAGAGAAGTACTAAGCCACCAAAGGGACGGAGTATTGATGCAGAGGCACGACTTGCAAAAAACAAGGACATGCCGAGAATGAGCACACTAATAAGTAAAACTTTTTTCATACTACTTAGTATACCCTACTTTTCTTCGTCACTATGGTGGAGTTGTTCACAAAGTCGAAACCAGGTTGCTATCTGAATGTTCTCTGGACGTTCTTTTGGTGAAATAGCGTTTTCTTGCAACACTTTTTCAATAATGACTGGGTCAAACCCTGCCATTTCCAGATTGTTTTTAAGTGTTTTACGCTTGTGTGCGAAACCTGCATGTACTACTTCGAAAAAAGCCAACTCCTCTATGTTTTTAAAGTGTTTTTTTGATATATGTTCGATAGAAATAATAGCTGAATCCACTTTTGGCTCTGGGCTAAAGTATTTTTTAGGTACTTTTTCAATATAACGAGGTTCGCCATAGGCCTTGACCGAGATTGAAAGAATACTTTCCTTGCCATCTCGTGACACGATACGTTCAGCAACCTCCTTTTGCACAATGAGTACCATTTGTTGTGGTTGGTAGGTTGATTCAAGAAACATACGAATGATTGCACCAGTGAGATAGTAAGGAATGTTGGCAACAATTTTGTAGACTGAAGGGTCATAGACACGCAAAGTTTCAGGGTCAAAATCCAAGATATCCCCAGAAAGGAGTTCCAACTTTCCGGCTGTAAGAGCATCTGAAAATTTTTCACGGAGGTTTGCAACAAGGGATTCGTCTTTTTCTACTGCAATGACACGTAGCGAGAGCGGTATGATTTTTTGAGTCAAAGCACCCTTCCCTGGTCCTATTTCAAGTATAATGTCTTCTTTGCTTATGTTTGCAGCAGAAATAATCGCCCGCAAGGCAGCTTGAGACTTAAGAAAATTTTGCCCAAGAGACTTCTTGGCTTTATGCATATCTAGTATTGTGCCCAATCTTACTCCAAAAAGATAGTGTGTCCATAGGAGGGTGTATTTTGAGCAATAGTGCGTTCAATAAGGTGTTCTGGAATATCAAAAATGAATTCTGAGGGTGCATTAATCATTCGTTGCCCATAGAGTGTCCGCACGCTTGCGTAGGAGAGTGTTAGTTTTTTTGCGGCGCGGGTAAGTGCTACATAAAAGAGTCGACGTTCCTCTTCTTGGTCTTCTATAGTTCGCTTACTATCACGACGGTGTGGAAAGAGATCCTGCTCAAGTCCTGTTATAAAAATATAGTCGAACTCGAGTCCCTTTGATGCGTGGACTGTCATGAGGCGTACCCCGCCCTCTTTCTTTTGCAGAAGTGTATCTTGGTCAGACGCGAGCGCAGCATTTTCAAGTAAACGTTCAAGCCCTTCGTTCACTCCAAAGGTATCGTACGAAAGTGCCACTGTAACTAATTCGCGCATATTTTCAAGCCGTTCAAGATCATCACTCGAACCTTTTGAGAGCTGTTCTTCCAGTCCAGTTTCTTTGATAATAAATTTCACCACCTCGGAAGGCAGATGGTCTTGTATATATGTATGTATAGAATCAAGCAACGAGTAAAAACCTTCAATTTTCTTCTGCATTGCTGCGGGTAATTGAGCGCGTTCACCTGCGAGAAGTTTCACCAAGGTGACTTTGCCGATGCCACGTGCAGGGATGTTTATGATGCGTTTAATATCACCGAGACTTTCTTTGTTCAGTGCTGCACGAATATATGACAAGATGTCTTTGATTTCTTTGCGGTCAAAGAATTTGGTTCCAAGCACTTGGTACGGTACTTGTGCGCGAAGAAGTGCTTCTTCAAGTATTCGTGATTGAAAGTTTGCGCGATAGAGTATTGCGATTGATTCAGGCGCAATACCGCTACGCTCGAGTTCCGCAATTTCTTCAGCAAGATGATTTGCTTCAACACTCTCATCGTAGCACTCCACAAGTGTAATAAGTGGCCCATCGCTGTTTTGTGTAAATAAATTTTTATCTTTTCGTACGGTGTTCTTCTTGATTACTGCATTTGCCGCCTCAAGGATATTTTTAGTTGAACGATAGTTTTCTTCGAGCAGAACAACATGTGCACCAGGATAATCTCTTTCAAAATGAAGGATATTTTTGAGATTTGCTCCGCGCCAACTATAAATATTTTGATCACCATCACCGACGACGCAAAGATTTTTTTCATCACCAACCAAAAGTTTTGTGAGCTCATACTGTACACCGTTGGTGTCTTGGTATTCATCAACATGAATATAGCGGAAACGAGCGCGATACTCGTTGCGAATTTCAGGATACTGGCGTAGTAATTCAACAGATTTCAAAAGCAGGTCGTCAAAGTCAAATGCTTGATCCCGTTTGAGAAAGCGTTCATAGTTGCGAAAAATCTCCGCCACCATTTTTTCATAGTGAGTGCTCGTTTTGTTGTAGTAGCTGTCTGCGTTCATTCCTTCCCCTTTGATTCGCGAGATAAGTCCACGAACTTTTCGTGGATCGGTTTGCTTCACATCAAGACCAGCAGCTTCAATTGCCTCTTTCACAAGTGCCATAGAGTCATTTTCGTCAGCAATGCCAAAGTGCCGCGTAAGTCCGTAGTGGACAGCATGAGCTTTCAATATATGTACGCCGAGTGAGTGAAATGTAGAAATAAAAGGAACTCCTTCTGTACGACCGGTATATTTTTCTAGAAGTGAAAGTGCCCGCTCACGCATTTCGTGTGCTGCTTTGTTTGTGAAGGTGATTGCTAAAATATTTTCAGGACGAACACCGCCAAGGACAAGGTGGACAATACGATGCGTTAGCGTTTTTGTTTTACCTGCACCCGCACCCGCGATAATTAAAAGCGGTCCCTCTGTTTTGAGTACCGCTTCTTTTTGTCGCTCGTTGAGTTCGTGGAGGTGTTGCATCAGGCTACTATACCATGTGCCTCTATTTCCATACAAAAAAGCGCTCCTCGGAGCGCTTTTTTTAGAGTGTTTGTTCTGTGCCCATGGTACTCATTGTTTCATTTTTGAATTTCGCAGCCTCTTCCCTGATGAGTTCGTCGAGATTCAATACTTTTACTTTGAGAAAATCAAAAATTTTATCTTGATCAGCTCCCCCATCAATAAGTTTTTCGAATTCAGCGACATCTTCGTCTGAGAGTACTTCCATAACCCGAATGAGTACTGCTTGATACACGAGTGTTCCAACGCGTCCGAGCACTTCTTGTTGCATCTCAGGTGTCATTGTTGTTGGATCAAGTCCGAGCGCACTTATAATACTTGTTGCTGTGTTATTATCCATAGTTTTTTATTTAAATTCCCTTTTTAACGAGCGCTTCGACTGCGCGTCTCATATATGATCCAAGAGCTTCACCAGCATTTGGTTCGATATTTGTTTGAGCATACAGATTGCCAAGATCGGTAAGGAATGGTTTGAGCTTTGCATCAACCACGTATGGTCCGGGTACATCCATGTTTTTGTATGTAGTGAGTGCTGTTCGTGCATCCATATCTCTCAGTTTGAGCCACATCGGTGATTGCTCTCCATGAACAAGGATGCCACCATTTGGACCGGTTGTTGCAAATGACTTGTCGAGAATCTTTTCATATACATGAGTAGCTTGTTCGTGCAGTACTTCTGGTGTAGCTGTGATGCCTTCTGGATGATCCACGGTGTGAAGCGTTTCTGGACTTCCGGTAGTGTGAATCCCTGCTTGTGTTTCTGCGAGCTCTGGATGAAGCATTTGTTGCATTTTAACGTCACTCCAAGAGTTCGCGCCGGCTTTTGCACCACCGCCATGCAACATTTCTTGCATTTTGGCATCACTCCACTGGCTATTTGTTCCTTGACCTTGAGTATTGTGATCAGAATCAAACATTTTACCAGCCCACTGTCCTGCAGTACCTGCACGGAGAGGACCATTTTCGAGTATATGTGAGCTACTTTCACCTGCATCTTGGTAGTAGAGGTTTCCAAACTTATCAATACCCATGTGTCCTCCTTCGTGAAGCAGTGCGCTCTCTGCACCACTTGCTGCATTTGGATCATACATTCCAAACTTGATTGAAAGTTTGGTAGGGTCACCGTCAATAATTTCTTTTACTGTATTTGGGATTTGATTTGTATCAACACCAGCATAGTGTATTTTGAGTTGGTTTTGTAAGTGTTCGAATGCTTTAATACCGCCATCACCGTGATTGAAAGTAATAACAGTCTCTTTTATGAGCGGACCCGTTTCAGGTGGTGGCACAACGTGTGGTGTGTGTTCAGGGGTTACTACTGGTGCAGGTGGCGTTGCGCCAAAACCTTCAATGAGTTGTGTACCCCATCGTGCTGCACTGAATGATGCACCAGCAACTGCAACTCCACGAATGAGTGCACGTTTTCGGTTCTCTTTCTGTTCCTTTTCAATAATTGCACGGTAGTCGTTTTCAAGTTGTGCCCATTTGCCCACATATTTGCCAAGTACATAGTCGTTCTCAAGTCCAAGTGTGCGTGCTTCAGCGCGTGATTGTGGAGTATTACCAGTAAGTTTATCTTTGAGTTTGAAAGCACCACCAACTGTTGCGCCGGCAGTCATACCAAGTGTTGAACGAAGTGCGCCAAGTTTTGCCCCAGTGAAAGCTACACCACCAACTGTTACCGCGCTCGCACCTGCAAGAACAGCACCAGTTCCTGCACTTGCAGCTGCGATGAGTGCTGCAACAGCAAGTCTTTTTGCTGGTGGTAATGAACGGTACTTATCGAGCAATTTTGTGATGAGCATCTTCTTGCGTGCGGGCAAGTTTTCGATTTTGAGTTGATTTATTTTTTCTTGCTCGTCAACAATCATCCTTTGGAAGACTTCACCGCGAGCTTTATTGAATGGATACTGCATACGAGCAAACTGCTCTTGGTATTCTGGTGTCCCAGGCTCCGCAGTAATACTTGCGCGGAGTTTTTCCAAGTGCCCAGCGAGGAGTACTCCAGCATATTGTTCCTTTGATTTGCTATAGAGCGCCTCTGCATCTTTAAGTTTTTCTCCAAGTTCTGGGACATCATCATACGAAATGGTGTCGCGACGGAATGTTACAAAACGACCGAGTTTTTTCATAAATCCACCTACACCACCGTTTATCTTACGACGCTCATCCATGAACGCTTTGTATGCTCCGATATATGCATCGCGGGAAGCATTGAGCATCTCTTCAGGAGTAGGTATTTTTTCTACAGCTTTTGCGGCTACTTCAGGAATAGGTTCATTAAATTTACGAACGCCATACATGATAGAGTTCACTTTCTGTTGCGCGTCTATATCTGCATCTTTCTTTTCAGCATCTTGTTCTGCTTTTTGCTCAAGCGCCTTCTGTTTGTCTTCAGTAGTTTCTATGCTTGCAGGTACTGCAGCACCCTCTTGTGCTCCGACAGTTGCTTGGTCTGTGTTTGTTTGTGCGATTGTTGCAACATCTTCACCGAGCGATTTTTTAAGTATCGCAACGCGAGTGGTTGTGTCTTCAAGTTTTGCTTTGTGTTCAGCAAGCTTCTTTTCAGACTCAGCAATATCAGCTTGGATTTTTGTAAGCTCGCCAGACTTCTCCTCAATAAATTCTCGTTGCTGAAGTGTTGCGAGCGCGAGATAATCAATACGACGTTTGTCTGTTTTTTGATCGAGTGTTGCACGTTCATCTTCGAATTCCATGCGAGTCTTTTCTGCGAGAATAATTATTTTCTTAAGTTCATTCTCTTGTTCTCTTTGTGAAGCAAGTATTTTTTCAGCATTATCCACCATGGTGCTGAGAATTTCTGCCACTCGAGAGTCTACCTGAAGACGAAGTTGGTCACGTTGGCGTACACCGGAAAGTACCTCCTCGCTCTTCTTTGTTTGTATTTCATTGAGTACCTGCAAGCGAGCACTTTCAAGGGCGCGCACGGCTGAATCACGTGCACTCTCTTCTATTTTTGTATTACTTTTATACTTCGCTATTTCTTCTTCAAGGAAGGCAAGTTTCTTTTCTTCTAAGCTAAGATTTTTATTTTCAATTTTGTGCTCAACACCTTTGAGTGGTTCAGTTGGGATTTCAGTTTTTTTCTCTGGTACTGCTCCTGTCTCTGGTTGGAGTGTTTGCACTGAGGGTGTGTCCTCGATCACTTTATTTGCACGCCCCTCAGTGTTGTATTTTTCAAAGGTAGAAATTTTCGCCGTTCCCTTTTGCGAAGTGCCCTCGACTGTAAAGGTAAAAGTACCGTTTTCTGGAGAAACAGAATCAATCTGAATCATTTTCCCTGGTTTTTTTGAATCTTCTACAAACCAAATTCGATTACCAGGAGCAAGATCATTTTTTTCAGTTGATTGAGGTGTGTCTGGAGATTCTTTCTTGATTGTTGATGAAGCATTTTCTTCAGATTTCCTCCAAGGAAGGAATCTTTTTTTGTCTGAAAGGAGTATGTCTTTACCTGAGAGTACATTCCTCTCAAGTTCTTCAACAGGAAAATCAAATTGTTTCCCGATTCGATCGGTCGGTTCTCCTTCATGCATTTCGGTAACAATGGTCATTCCAAAGCGGTTACCATTTACCCAGTCAACAGTATAGGTAACACCATTAGCAGCATCGCCACGCATAAAGGTCTTACCTTTGTATTCTTTTTCAAGTACCTCAAGTGGCATCCCTACCCTTTCTTTGGAAGTTTTACTTTTTTCTGATTTTTCTTCTATTACTTTTTGTACGCTACCTTCTTGAGTTATTGTTTCAGGTGATGACATAGTATTTGTTTCTTTTAGTGTAGCATCATTTTTTTCAGTTGCATGGGGAATATCAAGCGCAACAGTTTCCCCTGTATCATAGAACGTCACATTTAGCTTCCAGGTTCCATTTTCATTTTTTGCATCCTCGATGCGTCCCCTTCTGCGAACACCCTTATCTTCGAGGAAAATAGCTCGTTCGAATACTCGTTGGTCGAGTGCTGTTATGACGTGAGCTTTACCGCTTTGGTCCAAAAGTACATCACCCTTTTTTAATATGACTTCTTTGTCGGTTTTTTGGTCAACAAGCGCGATGCCGGGAATGGTGTAGCGAAGTTCCACTGGTTTTTTAGGGAGGGTCCCCTTGGCTTTTTTTTCTTCAAAACGAATCTGCTGGTCGTTTTTGATTACCGTGTCATATTCATTGCTTGTTTCATCAAAAGTGCTTTCTACCACTTTCGTAATTGTGCCAGAGGCAACTTTTTTAGGGAGGTTCGCGAGAGCTTGATCGGTGTTTGCACCGAAAAGTTTATTACCAAGTACTTCTGAGAACTTTGCCATAGTATAAGTATATAGCAAGGGGCTTATATTTTATGGGTATTTCTGGTGAATGTTTCAATAGAAATCATTTACTAGTGATTGTCAATTTTTGGACAAAGTGTAAATTGTACGTTGCTGTGCAAAACTATGGTTGACTCTCCCTGCTCGCTTGCTACCCTATATACATAGGGGCAAGCCCCCTTTTCCCGTCTAAGGCAGAAATTCAAAAAAACCCTTAAAAATAAGGGTAAAATGGAAGAAATACGGAATGATTGTAATATCCACAATCTAATGAAAGTGTTTTACCACACTGGTCGCAGGTGAAACGAGGCTTTCAATAGTTGTGGTCCTCATTGAGCTTATTAAACCAAAACTAAAAAACGACGAATCCGAGGGTTTTCTGTCCAGTTCGTCAAAATATCCTTTATTTATAAGACTTCGTAGCTCGAAGGCTTTTCTTGCAGGTACGCTTGTTGGCACAATCATTTTCCCTATTGTTGCCCATGCTGGACTTTTATCATTTGTTGATAATCTTTTTGTAACTAAAACCGAAGCAGCGAGCGAGGAATTCGTTGGGCAAAATTCACAAAAACTAGCGCTACTTGAAGCCCAAATTACTCCTGATCCTGCAGCAGCAAAAGCAGCTGAGGCTGATATACATATAGATAATGATGCCCTCCTTACAGAGACTGGCCCAACAGGGACTGCGGCAGATATGGTAGATATTGATGAAGCTTCAAGCACAATCAGTATTTACGTGACACATAAAGGTGACACGGTAGCAAGTGTCGCAAAAATGTTTGATGTTTCGCAAAACACTATTTTGTGGGCAAATGATATCAAGAAAGGGCAAGCACTTACGGAGGGACAAACACTTATTATTCTTCCAACCTCAGGTGTTCGCTACACAGTTAAGCGCGGTGATACTATTGCGAGCATTGCAAAGAAGTATAAAATTGATGATCCAGCGGACATTGAAAATTACAATGATCTTTCAGATGGACTCATTGCAGGCACAACAATAGTGCTCCCAGGTGCAGAAATTGCGACAACCACGCAAGTTAAAAAAGCTACAACTGGTGGCGCGCTTCCAAAAAATCTTGCAACTGATAGCGGTATCTCTACCGATGCATATTTTATCCGTCCGCTCCCTTATGCATGTCCACGCACACAAGGACGTCACGACAAATATGCATTTGATATTGGTTGCGCAACTGGCACACCGATTCATGCTGCTGCCTCTGGTACTGTTATTTTTGCGAAACTTGGATGGAATGGTGGTTTTGGAAATTTGATAATCATTTCTCACCCAAATGGCACTCAGACATTTTACGCACATCAATCACGATTTGCAGTTTCGCAAGGTGAAGCAGTGGAACAAGGTCAAACAATTGGCTATGTTGGTTCAACTGGACATTCGACAGGACCACACCTCCACTTTGAAGTACGAGGTGCAAAAAATCCTGGTTTTACAGATAGCCCAAGCGGATGGAAAAAGCAGTAATAAAAAATCCCGATTGTGTCGGGATTTTTTATTGGGAAACAATTTGTGGTCGATAGCGCAAAGCTTCCAAAATATGTTCGCTCGCTATGGTATCGCTTTCTGCAAGATCAGCAATAGTGCGTGCAAGTTTTATTGTGCGATGAAATGCGCGTGCAGAGAGTCCAAGTTTTTCCGCACCGCTTGTAAGTGTTGCGCGAGCTTCATCGGTAAGTCGTGCATATCGTTCAATATCTTTTGAAGACATCTCCCGATTGTGTGTGAGTGTGCTCCCTGCAAATCGTTTCTCTGCGCGTGCACGAGCGTTAGTGATTCGTGTCTGGACTTCTTTTGAACTTTCACCATCAGTACGCGCGAGAGTTTCATAGGATACTGGACCAACGTATAATCCGATATCAATACGATCTAAAATGGGACCAGAAACTTTTTTCTGATAACGTGCTATTTCGTGCGCGCTACAGACACACACTTTCCCTTTTGTGCCATAGTTGCCACAAGGGCATGGGTTCATTGCTGCAATCAAAATAAAATCTGAAGGAAAAAGTGCTGAGCCTTTTGCGCGTGCGATTGAGACTACGCGATCTTCGAGTGGTTGGCGTAATGCTTCGAGAACCCGTTTTTCGAATTCAGGAAATTCATCAAGGAAAAGTACTCCACGATGCGCAAGAGTAACTTCTCCTGGTTTTGGAAAGGTTCCACCACCAATCATTGAGACATAGGACGATGTATGATGTGGTGCACGGAATGGAGAAGTAGAAATAATTTCACCCCGTAGTATTCCGGCCGTGGAGTGAATACCGGTGACTTCGAGAGCATGCGCTTTTCCTAGTGGTGGCAAAATACTTGCGAGTGCTCGTGCAAGCATTGTTTTACCAGTACCTGGTGGTCCAAACATAAGTACGTTATGTCCGCCCGCTGCGGCAATTTCAAGTCCGCGCTTCACGGTCTCTTGACCCTTTACATCTTTAAAGTCAAAACCAAGTGAGGTGGTAGCGTTTTCGATTTGTGTTGCTGGCACCGGAACAAGTCTTTTTGGTTCGGTGTTTTCTGACGTCCTCTTTTCATTGAGGTGTTCTACGAGATCGCGCAAATTTTTTACACTAAAGACGAACAGTCCATCAACAAGTGCAGCCTCGCGCGCATTTTCTTCTGGAACATAGAGTTCTGTGAAACCCTGTGCATATGCAGTTTGCGCAAGCAAGAGTGTCCCAGCAATAGGACGAATATCGCCATTGAGTGAGAGTTCACCAAGGAAAAGTTTTTTCTCTGGGTTAAAATGTAGCGTACCATTTGCAAGTAAATAGCCGAGTGCAATAGCCACATCAAAAAGAGGACCTTCCTTTTTTAAGTCTGCTGGAGAGAGTGAAACAACTACTTTTTGGTTTTGATGTTTCGGAGAATCAAAGCCTGTGTTTTTCAGTGCTGCGCCAACACGGTCGCGTGATTCCTCCACGGCTTTATCAGGGAGCCCAACTACCGAGAAAGAATGGAGCCCGCGAGCAATATCAACTTCTATATTGATGATAGTTCCACGCAGGGCAAATGTTTGCGCAGAATGAACTCGAGCAAACGACATGTATAAAGTATATCGCAAAACAAAAACCCCTTACGGGGCTTTTGTGGGAAAAGTGATTACCCGTGCATATGCTCTTTGCAGGTGCGTGCTGCAGGATTTGCCAGAAGACGATCTTCTTCGATTCGTGCATGGCATACTTCACACGTGCCATAAGTTCCTGCTTCGATCTTTTTGAGTGCGTTGTGTACTTCGCGTAGTCGTGCATCAAGCTCCCGAACCTCCTCACTATTTTTTTCATAATCTTCGAAACGGTCTGCAAGGTCATTCTCATCTGCTTCCATCTCGTCCATTTTTTCTGGAACCGCTTCCCATCCGTCAGCTTCTGGGTCAATGTTCTTGCCCATACTCGAAAGTTCAGCTATAAGGATTTTTATTTCTTCCTCAAGCTTTGTTTTATATATATGTGTGTCCATGCGGGCATTTTACCACGCACCCCACAGCTTGGCTACTTGGGCATCTTGCTTGCTGAAAGTCTCGACATAAGCTCATCGACTGGTTCTGCTGAAGCAGTAATAAGGAGTGTTTGATCATCAAGGAAGAGGTATTCAAGTACTGGTTGTCCTTGTGTATTACGCAAAATGCGTGCATCCCTATTTTTGATAGTTCCATCAGTAAATTTTTGTGCAAAGAGTGCTTGGTTGTCACCAGCAATTGAAATGCCAAGGAGTTGATAGAGATCATCGAAGAGTGAACGTTCCCAGGAAAGCATTCCCGCAAACGTACTCTGATACGAGTCAGTTTTAAAAAGGAGAAATGGGACAGGAGTTGTGCCTTGGTAAACTCCAAACATAAACTTACTTCCAAGGGCGCGTGCAAGAGACGAAGGGATAGTTGACCCAATTGCGTCAAAAAATTGACTCGAGGTGACACTGCCGTAGGCGCCTTTTTCTGTCGTTACAAAATAGATGTCAGAAATTGTATTACGAGGACCTACACTTCCTGAAACAACTTCAGCGATTTTTGCAGTTACACTATCGCTCGAGAGATCACCAATCATAAGCGGGACATGGTTTTCAGTACGCACAAGCGAACCAACTTGTTGTGTTTGGGTTGTTGTAGTAGTCGGTGTCTTTTCTGTTCGAAAAACAAAATAGCCGACAAGAGCAAGTATGCCGAGTGCGACGAGTACGACTGTCATAATGATATACTTTTTGTTTTCTGGTGATGATGGCGCATTTACGAGAGATTCTTTTTGATTGCGAGCTTCTTCAGCGACGGCAATTTTGATTATATTACCCTGTCCTTGGCGCATCGCTTCGGCGACATCATGTTGGAATGTTTGTAGTCCACTTGTTTTTTGCTCAGCGGGGATTTCTTGCTCTGCTTTTTTGATTTTTATTTCGAGATCTTCTGGCATGGGTCTATTTTACCTTGTTTTTTGTTTTAATAAAAAGCGACAGCGATCAGTGCTTGTGTTTGACAAAAGGAAAGAAATACGTAGAATTCAGAAAAAAGAAATATGGGAACCGAAATTACTCCGCAGTTCAGTACAAGTGTACTTATCGAGATTAATAAACCAGACGAAGTTGTTGCTGAAAACAGAATTCCCTACTATGTTGAAAAATTTGATTTTTTCAAAACATACAGTGAAGACCCACCCGAGGGATACGAGTTGTTTGTTTTTTTTGATGAACATGAGGATATCTATAAAAAACGTTATTTTCGGAAGAGTGACATTGAAAAAGTAAGAGAAGCCGCAGTCACCCTTCTCGATAAAATTGTTTCAGATGCTGAAAAGTCTACTGCTGAACCAAACTGGAGTCATGCATACTTTATCAAGGAACATATTTTTGGTTACTATGCAGATGCAGATACACAAAAGAAGTGGGATGCATTTGTTGCATTTTTTATTCACCTCTATTCTGGCGGCAGGTATAAGTGGCGACAACAGATAGTACTCAAAGATATTCTTCACGATTTCGAATGTGAAAATAATCCCCATATTCAGCTCTTGGTTAGACATATTGCTGCACAAATCGGATACGCGCTCGGTAATGTTGCAGGTGATTAACCAAAAGCCGTCACAAACGTGACGGCTTTTTTAATGTTTAATTAAGAAATACTTCTTAAATATTCCTCTCAGTTTGTTCGCTTTCTTGCTGTTTCTTGAAATCGTAATTTTATTTTTGCCTTTTGTGTTGACGATAGTCTGCAGTTTTTCTCGAAC
>CALRHK010000013.1 GCA_943359475.1 Candidatus Nomurabacteria bacterium | reverse complement strand
ATTTTTTGTTGCATCATTCCCCTTTTTGAAAAAGGCAATGTACGCAGCAAGGATAATCAAAACTGCAAGCATGCCGATAATTATTGAATTTTTATTTTGTGTTGGTTGCATACTTATATATGAAATGAATTTGTAATTGTTGTATATATCTCTTCGAGCATACTGTTCTCCATTACCATCGTATCCGGCAATGAAAGCACAAAACTATCTGCACCATTACTAATAATTACTTCTTTCCCCACAAGTTCTTTGTTCCATACAGGAAACATAAAGCCATATACATTTGTTTTGCGTACATCTCCTTCGAGTACTATGGGTTGCACCACTTTTTTTATTAAAAAAGTTGCAAACATAGGATCAACTTCAACACCTGGAGTTTTTTCAATTTCAGCAATATAAGTAAGGCTAATCCCATCCCCAGAAGCAGAGCCTCCCATATTTTTAAATCCATCAATTTGTGGGCTTTGGAAAGAAACAGTTTTATTGTCTATCTGCCAGGTAACATTTTTCATCTCTGATATTTGAATTGATGTGTTCTTTTTTAATAACCATACTCCAGCAATCCCTAAAAGAATTACTACTACTACGAATCCTGTCATCTTTTTATTTACTCGCATAGTTTTATTTAATAACAATTGGAATCAAAATTGACTTATCATTTTCTGGCAAACCCGATGCATTGTCATTATGAATTTCGATATATGCAGGACCTTTTTGTGCAGTACTCCAATCAATATCAAACGCAAAAGAAACAGGACCTGAAGTCATCCAGTCTGAAGTACCATTTGCATGACCAGGACCATAGTTTGTTTTTTGTTTATTCCCATCAAGAATAGTGATAACAATATTATTTTCGAAGAAATAACCTCCTTTGACTGAACCTGTCACATGCATTTGTCCTGAGACTTCTGCGCCCGGTACAATAGAAAACGACACCAAGTCATCTTTGTTGCCCAACACTTGTGATTGGGTTGGTGTATTTACAGAAGGTGTTTTCTTAATGTTCATATATGCGAGATACGCAATCACGGCAAGAACGATCACTAAAAGCACAATGATACTTTTGTTTGATTTTTGAGGCATAGAAAAAAGACTTAGTTGTAATCTCCCTATTATAACACTTTATGAGCACTTTTCTTACAAAAAAATCCCCTCCTCAAAGGGGATTTTTATTACTTTACTGAGCCAACTATTTTTGCAAAAATGTCTTTTTCTGCTTTTGGTGCATCTTTTGCAAGTGCAAAATAGACACCTTTAACTTTCTTGATATCATAAATTGTATTTGGGTCATTTGCTCCTGCATAAGGCTCAGTCAGACTAAAGATGATTTCGAAACTTGGGTAGTCGGTCGAGAAAATATAGTCTTTTGTATAATATGATCCTGAACCTGGTTTTGTCTCAATATTCTTCTGAAAGCGTTGCCATCCTAGAGGGTAGCGAAATGTTGCTCCTCCAAACACAAGTGTTTGCCAGTTTGCGGGTATTGCGACAGTTGTGTTTGTTGTCGTTGTGGTTACTGGTTTGATTGTGGTTGTTGGTGTCGTTGTTGCAATTGCACCCGTTTCAGTATTTGAAACTTGCGCAACATCTTCTGGTGAAGGCGCCTCTGTTTTCTTTTTTGTTGCAAGATAGATTATAAGTATAACCGCGATAAGCACAAGTATCGCGAGCCACATTTTTTTCCGATTCATATTCATAAATAAGTTCGCATTTCTGCTAAATAATAATAGTGAGCTTTACCTCTAGTGTACAATATGACCTCAAAATATCAAGGCAAGTTACCAACTTGAAGACGAGCCTCCACCACCACTTGAACCTCCACCAAACCCTCCGAAACCACCTCCGGACGAGCCTCCACCGTGACCACCGCCTCCAGCCCACCACGGTATCGTGCTACGTTTTCCACCTTTAAAGTCAGCATATGCACGTGAGACTACATAATCAAGGAAAAGCCCTACCCCCGCAAGCAAGAGCGTCATAAGTAGACCAAGCGAGAGTGAAGTAAACAGTCCAATACCAACACCAGTGAGCCCTCCAACAATCCCTCCTGCCCACCATGATTTTGAACGTGCAAACAAAGCAATGAGCCATGTAAAGACAAACGGCGCAAAGAAAATAAACTTAAAAAAGAGTTCCCCGAGAGTGCTTTGTGTACTTGTTTTTTCTGCAACATACTCACCCTTACTCATGGCAATCACGCCGTCAATAACCCCATCAATTCCTAGAAAATAGTCATTGTTTCGGAAAGCTGGTACAGCAACCTCATCTTGTAGATGCTTTGTACCAATATCGGTCACCGCCCCTTCAAGTCCATAGCCGACTTCAATACGCATTTTGTGCTCATCGACTGCTACGAGAAAAAGTACGCCGTTATTTTTTTCTTTTGTACCAATCCCCCATTCTCGAAATAGTTCATTTGCATAATTTTCAATCGTATCACCCTCGAGTGAATTAATCGTTGTTACAACAATTTCGTTAGTGGTTTCCGTTTGAAATGCAGTCAGTTTTGCTTCGAGTGTTGTTTTCTGTTCATTGGTAAGTACCCCTGCAAAATCATTTACAAAACCCTGGGGTGAGCCAGGGCTTTTGTACGCAGAACAAAAAGTAACAAGTGATAGAAATATCGCAGTACTTGCAACTATTTTTTTCATAGTTAGTTTGTGAAATCTACTGTTGGCACTGTTCCTGCAGCATCAGTCTTTGCAAAGTATGCACGCTTTTCTATACCAAAAAGTGAGGCAACAACATTACCAGGGAAACGAGTCGTTTTTGCGTTGAGTGTGGTAACTGCATCATTATAATCTTTGCGCGCAACAGCAATGCGGTTTTCTGAACCTTCAAGCTCAGTCATAAGATCACGAAATGCTTGTGAAGATTGCAAGGTTGGGTAGTTCTCCATAATAACCAAAATTCTTCCGAGTGAACTCTCCACCTGGTTTGCAGCTTCTGCGCGAGATTCTGGAGTAGTTGCACCTGCGTAATGTGTACGTGCTTCTGCAAGTTGTCCGAAAATGGCTTTTTCTTGTGCGGTTACACCTTTTACTGATGCAACAAGGTTTGGAATAAGGTCGTAACGTCGCTCGAGCTGTGTATCAATTTGTGCCCACTTATTATCTACATTCTCACGAATTGTTACGAGACTGTTATATGCCCCACCAATCCAAAGTGTGAGGACAAGAATAATAACAATACCAATTACCCACCCTTTTATTTTTGGACGCATTGGCGTCATTGTTGTTTGATCCATAGTGTATTAATGCAATTACTAATTAAAATTTTACTTCGACTGGATTTTTTGCAGCATCAGATTCCTCGAGCTCAAAATAGTCCATCTTGGTAAAACCAAACATGTTCGCAATCATATTTCCGGGAAATGATTCGAGCCCTGTGTTGAGGTCTCTTACATTGCCGTTATAGAAACGACGCGCAGCTTGGATTTTATTTTCAGTATCTGAAAGTTCATTTTGTAAGGCAAGAAAATTTTGATTTGCCTTGAGTTCTGGGTATGCTTCTGAAATTGCAAAGAGTGACTTCAGGGTACCTGCAAGTGCGTTTTCTGCCTGTGCTTTTTCAACTGGTGCGGTTGCTTGCATCGCTTGCGCACGTGCCTTCGTTACATTTTCAAATGCTTGTGACTCATGCGTTGCATAGCCTTTTACTGTCGCAACAAGGTTTGGAATAAGATCATAGCGTCGTTTGAGTTGTACATCAATATCTGCCCATGCTTCGCGTCCGCGATTGCGCATACGCACAAAACTGTTGTAGGTCATTACGAGCCATCCAACGAGCACTAAAAGTAGAATAAGTATAAGTGACATAAGTATTTCTTAGTGGTAATGCAGATAGTATACGTTGTGAGTGTTTTTTTGACAAGGATGATCTGAAATAGTATTGTAAGAAAAAACGTTCTATGGAACACACCGAAAAATCGTCTCCAGTACCACCGAACACGAACACCATAAACAAACACGAAACAGAAGTTGCATACATCTTTGCTCGTTTTAAAATACAATTTGCGCAAACAGTGACACTTACTAATGATGAGACTTGGAAGGTTTTCACCAAAAGCTTTTTTGAGCTTACAAAGAACCTTTATCGTTTTTACTCAAACCAAGGTAACGCGCCACTCTTTATGGAAACCTTGGCACGTGCATACGGCGAGCTCAAAAAAGTGCGCCCTTCGCTCGCACGACAGATAATTGCCCGCAAAGAAGGCGTCACCCAATTAATGCACTCTGCAGCAGTGTATTATGAGCATTCTAAAAAATAAATAATAAAAAAAGCGACCCGCGAGGGCCGCTTTTCTTTTTTCTTATTTTCGCTTTCGGTGTTGCATTTTTTCTACCATAACAAGAATCGGTGATGCAACAAAGATTGAAGAGTAGGTTCCAAAAAACATACCCACCATAAGCACTAGTGAGAAATATTTTGTTGTTGCTGGCCCAACTAAAAACAACACGAGGAGTACCAAGATAACTGTAAGTGAGGTATTGATTGAACGTGTAAATGTTTGCGAGAGACTTTTACCCACTGTCTCAGCGAAACTCTCTGTGCGGTGTGCTTTGAGATTTTCTCGAATACGATCAAATACTACGATAGTATCTGACACCGAGAGACCGAGCACTGTCAGCAATGCCACCACAAACAACGTGTCTACCTCTGCTCCATAAAAGTGACCAAGAAGCGCAAAGACGCCTGATGGAATAGTGATGTCATGTATGAGTGTAACAATCGCTATCAAACCATACTTCCACGAAGATACTGGTTCAGATACTTTGCGAAATGCATACGCAATGAAAAGCACAATTGCAAGCGCAACTGCAACAATTGCAAACACTGCCTTTGTACGCAACTCCTTACCGACTGATGGACCAATAGAGTTGAAGTTTTTCTCAACCATTCCTGAATCTTTTATGTTGAGAGCTGCAAGTAATTTTGTATGTTGATCTGCTGTAATATCACCTGTTTTTACAAGGTAGGTATCAGTACCAACAGGCTGAATAATCGCATCGTCAAATCCCGCCTGCTTTACCGATGCCTTTACTGCTTCAACGCTTGGACGAAGTGTATAAACGACTTCTTCGAGAGTACCACCCTTGAAATCAATACCCATACGCAAACCAAAGACACCGATGATAACAAGTGAGGCAATCACGATGAGGGCTGAAATTGAAAGAAATATATTTTTGTTTTTTATGATAAACATAGGATGTAAAAATTAAGATTATCGTGACAACTTTGCTCGTGCTCCAGTAAATCCAGAACCAAACAAAAATGAAGTAAGTTTGTTCGTGCGAGAAATACCGAGTGATTTCATGAATAAGCGCGAGATAGTGATTGCAGAAAGCATTGAGACAAGCACGCCCATACCGAAGGTAAGCGCAAATCCTTGAATCAGTGATGTGCCAAACCAAAAGAGAATACACGCAGTGATAATACTTGAAGTATTAGAATCACGGATCGATGTCCATGCACGAGAAAACCCTGTCTCAACCGCATCTGCAATAGTGCGTCCGCCTCGGATTTCTTCTTTGATACGTTCGAAGATAAGCACATTTGCATCCACTGCCATACCAATTGAAATAATAAACCCTGCAATACCAGCAGCAGTCAAAGTAACTGGAATGAGCTTAAAGAGTGTGAGTATAAGTGCGATATACATCGAGAGCGCAAACACTGCAATGAGTCCAGGTAGTCGATACCAGAGTATAAGAAACGCCGCGATAATCAAAAAGCCAAAGAGTGCTGCTTTCATGCCAGCATTCACTGCCTCAGCACCAAGTGATGGACCAATCGTTTGTGTTGAGACAAGTGAGATTGGCACTGGGAGTGCGCCAGAATTAAGTCTTCCGACAAGTTGTTTCGCCTCCTCTGGAGTAAAGTTTCCAGAAATTTGGGCACGACCGCCAGAAATTTCTTCTCGTACTACTGGTGTCGAAATAGGTGCACCATCCAAAAAGATGGCAATAGTCTTACCGATATTAGCCTTTGTAATTTGTGCAAAGAGTTTTGAGCCTTCATCATTAAACTCGAGTGCAACTTGTGCTTGGCGTGTAGTAGGGTCAAATTCAAGTACTGCCTTTTTAAGATAACGTCCAGTAAGATCTGTCGCTACATAGTAGTCATTTGGATCTACACTTGCTGGTGTGCCATCTTTACTCGCGACCGGCGCTTTTGGATTTTCAGTTTTAAATTCAAGAAGTGGTGTTTGGCCGATAAGTTCAATTGCCTTATTTACATCTGTTACACCTGGCAAATCAACAATGAGTCGGTGCTCGTTTTGTGCACCAATACTTCCCTCTTGTACTTGTACGATTGGCTCTGAAACACCAAAAAGATTCACACGTCGTTCGATTACATCGCGTAGTGCAACCATTGCATTACTTACTTCGCTTGTTGCTACTTGGTTTACATCTGCGCGATAAATAAGGTGCGTACCACCTGATAGGTCGAGTCCAAGTTTGAATGGAAATTTAGAAAGAAAAGTACTAGAAACCTTTCCATTTGCATAGGCACTTGGTTCTGATTTATAAACAAAAAAAGCAATACCGAATCCAACTATGAGCACAAGAATTGCTGCGACGCGTGTTTTCCACATAAATAAGCTTAATTAAGGTTAATTGCGGTAATTCTATAGATTTTTATGGGTTTTGGCAACCATGCGGAACTCCTCACCAAAATGGGCAAAAATCATTGCAATACTTACCCCTAAGATGATACCACCCAAGATGTCGACAGGTGTATGAACCCCCGCAATGACACGTGCTAGCGCAATACAAGCAAGACAGACCCAAAAAACTCTCCCGACGATACGATGGTACATTGAAATAGTGGTTGCAAGTGCGGCAAAAAATGTTGCATGCCCAGACGGAAACGAATCAAATCCACCAATCAAAAACAATGGGTGAACTTCTGAAATACCGAGATAAGGACGTGCAACACCAAAAAATTCTTTCAAAAGTGCTACGATCGTGAGCGCAAGTATTGCCGCGCTAAAAAAAGAAAAGACTTCTTTTAAACGAAACACAAATCGCGAGATTGGATTTGGTTCTGTGAATGTATCGTGATGAAGAAAAAGAAATATACATGCACCAATTACTACAAAATATTGAAACCAGCGTGCAAAAAAGTTTATTATAAAATCACCGAATACACTTGCCCCTGCAAAATGATTCAACCATACGAGCAATCCAATATTAGCGTTCATTTTTTGATCGCAGTAAAGCAAATAAATTTTTAAAAATCATTGCAACAGTAATTGGTCCAACCCCACCAGGCACAGGAGTAAAAAGTCCAGCATGATGTGCGCACTCTGGATCAATATCACCTTGCAGTGCACCTTCGGATTCACTAGTACCTGCATCAATCAACACTGCGCCGGTTTTTATCATATCGGAAGTAATCAGCCCTGGCTGTCCTACTCCTGTGACAATAATATCTGCATCACGTAACACTTCTTCGATATTTGGCGTTGCACGAGTAATGACGGTAGGGGTAATACCCTTTCTAGTCAACCACACCACGAAAGGTGCTCCTACTAAGTGACCCCTGCCCACTACTACAATTTTTTTCCCCACAAGAGAAATGGCATACCGTTCAAAAATCTCGACGATTGCACCAACAACGGGTGGTACGATTGGAATTTTATTTTCAACAAACAATTGTCGGCTTACCGAAGACAACATATCAACGTCTTTTTCAGGGGGAAGTAACTCGAGAATTTCATCACGACGAATATGCACCGGTAGTGGTAACTGTACGATGAGCCCATCGACTTCACCACAAAATGCGGTAACACTTCGTACAAGGTCATCATGACTGACAGTGGTATCAAATTTTTTTATTTGTACCTCGACTCCAATTTCTTTCGCACATTTTTCTTTTAGCGCAATATAGCGGTCGATAACTGGGTCATCTCCTACATACACAATACCGAGGCGTGGTGCAGGATGAAAAAGCGCAACTTCTTTTTTGAGCTCAAGTACAATATCGTTTTTTATTGCATTTCCACTGGCAATCATTAGGCAATTCCCAAAAATTCATTCTTCATCTTATCTCGATGTGTTGCACGACTATAGCGACGCATCCCCATTAGTATACCAAGCGCAGTGAATTCCATTATCAAGTGTGAGCCTCCATAACTCATAAGTGGCAATGTAATTCCTGTGACTGGCATAATGCCAATATTCATCCCTATGTTGATGAGTATGTGGCTCATAAATAATATCGCGATACCCATACCAAAAAGCATTTCGAAATTGGTGGCACTTTTGTACGCATTTGAAAGAATTCTCCATATGAGTAAACCAAACAAAAGCAACAATGTACATGCACCGACAAATCCCCATTCTTCTGCAAATGCTGCAAAAATAAAGTCCGTTTGATATTCTGGCAAAAATTTGAGTCGAGATTGTGTGCCATACCCAAGTCCTTTCCCTACCAATTGACCAGAGCCGACCGCAATGGTTGACTGGTACGCGTTATACCCCGAACCTTGAATATCAACAAGTGGGTGAATAAAGTTTACAATACGATCTTTCTGATATTCTTTAAAACCAAAAAACCACAGACCAGAAAAAGCTATTGCGCCAATCGTGAACACTACGAGCAGGTGTTTTTTTGAAATACCAGACACAAGCGTCATGCCAAACCAGACGAGAAAGATAATCATCGCTGAACCAAAGTCAGGTTGGAGGAGGACGAGTCCAAATGGTATGAGCGCATAGAGTCCCGAAATAAAGATGTGTTTCCAATGTGCAATCTCAACATGTCGTCTTGAAAAGTATTTTGCAAGGACGAGTATCAAAATGACTTTCATAAGATCAGACGGCTGAAATGAGAACCCCCCGATTGAAAACCAGCTCTGTGCCCCCTTTGCTACGTGACCAATTATAAAAAGGATGACCAAGAGCGCAGTAAAACCAAGGTATGCTCCCACCAGTACATCAGTACGTTTCAAAAAACGCACATCAATAAATGCAAAGAGGAAGAAAAAAATAAGTGCTATACCAATCGACAAAAGTTGCTTGGCAAAAAGATGGCTCTCGCCAATAAATGACTGCATGGTAACAAGGCCTGCTGCAAGTATTGGCACAGTAAAGACACACAACAACCAATCGATATGTATGGCAGTTTTTTTTCTTTCAAACCGAGCATCGGGAAGTGAGCCATTGATCATAAAAAATGTTAGTAGAGACTCGCATTACCCAAATCAAACTTACTCAATATTTCTTTACGGACGACGGTACGATCAAATGGTTTTGGCCAGGTAAAAATAAGCGGGTATTGAGAAAGTTTTGCCACATTTGAAAAATACGTTTTTGAAACAGCGATTACATTATCATCTGAATCATAGAGCATGACTGTCACATCAACATCGCGAATACCATACGTCGTATTGTTGATGAGGGTTGCAGTCACACGTGGCGTACTATCAGTATCTGTCACTTCAATATCTTTTGTAGTGAGATTGATTTTACCAAGTTTTGATGCGTCTGCTTTCACCCAGAGAGGATTCTCATTCATAAATTTAAAAGTCACGCGTGCAGGAATACGATTACCGAGGTTGAGTCCAGGTTCAAAAATTGTAAAGGGACCATTTGGTGTTACCGAGGTTGATCCCTCCCGCACAGCTAAAAATTTATTATCTTTATCGTAGACTCGAAATTCATACGGAATATTTTTTATTACTGCATTGGTATTAGGATTTTCTATATACGCAGTCAGACTATACGTAGAACCAACAACAGGAAATGCGCGATACCACTTTACGACCAGAGGTTGCACTTGTGCAGGACAAAAGTTATTGCATGGTCCACCACAATCTATACCAGCCTCGCCACCATTTTGTTTTGCATCAGAACAAGTCGGTGCTTTGGTGAGTGTTGGGTAAAAAATAACAAAACCAATAACTGCAATTCCTGCGATTACTATTCCTGCGATTATCATTTGGCGCTTGCCTGCCCACGTCATCATATATCCGATATCATAACACAAAACCCCGCGAGGAGCGGGGTTTTGTGTTTTTTATTAACAATTTAAGTAAAAAGAAACTTTCTGCTTAAATATATTTATTGAACAACATAAAATTGCCCGCCAGTAATAGGGAAGCTGCCGAGTATTGTTGCAATTTGAGACTGAAGATTAACTCCACTAATTGAAGTGGTATTAAAACCAATCGTGCCCGTGGATCCTGACGGAGCTGTCATATCACCTTTTAAATCTAGTAAGATAAAACTACCTGCTGGTATAGGAACATTCAATCCAGAAAAAGTCACTACACCAGTACTTGAATTCAACTGGCCTCCGTCAGCGATAAGTGTTGCGCCATTATACAAGCTTAAATTTGTAACCCAACTGTTATTAGAAAAACCAGTTTTTTGAAATGCAATACTCGAAAGCCTAATATCACATCCTGCCGCAGTCAGCTTTGTTTGTAGAAATTGAACATTACTTTGTGTCCCGACAACATACCAACCGCTTGGGTTCCATGGTCCATTTGTTGCTGTTAAAGTCTTCGGTGTACATCCGACTTGCGGTGCATTAATAGTAAATAGATTGTTAGAGAAATCATTAACTGCACCTGACTGAATTTTAAATTTGTAGATAGTGCCGTAGGTCATATTAGTACTGTTTGCTAATACCCAATCCGGAGAAGCTGGCAAGGCAAGATTGACACTTCCTGTGTTTGGGAATGGTAGATAATTATTGCTAAGCGTTATTGCCTGCCCTGTAACATTATTATAGAGATTCGCAGTAAGATTTGCAGAAACAGGAATATTACAACTAGCCCAACTAAGTGAAACTGGTTGCCCTGCTTCATATACTTCACCTCCATTTGGAGAAAGAAGTTCGATATTTGGTGGTGTTGTAGAGGTACAAGCTACTTGCGAGCTATTAATCGAAAAGAAACTATCTGAATCATCATACGCTGATAGACCAATAGTACTAATTAAAACCTTAAAGTGTTGCCCGAAAGAAATACCAGAAAACGCCTGATTTGCTTGACTAATAAAATTAATTGTTGGGAGTGTAATCATTTTAGAACCACTATTGAGTGTCGAAAAGCTCGAAGAAGAAATTGTTCCTAGGGGAGTATTGTTAGTATTATAGAGTTCTAAACTAATCGAAATCCCATTAGTGCTTGGAATATTACAACTTCTCCATGACACCAAAACTTGTTGTCCATCTTGATAGATTTCTCCACCATTTGGCTTCTTAAGACGAACCGACTGGAGTGTTCCTTGGCAAGGACCAACAGTGCCTGCAAGCCGAGTAAGGACTTCACGTGTTTTTGGTCCTGCAATACTTGCTTGAGGAAGTCCATTTTCATTTTGTAGATCCATAAGTGCGACAATAGTTTCCTTGTCCATCTTGCCCGTCAGATCTCCGTTATAGAACATATTTTCCTTTAGTACCTCCTGCATTTTTTTAATTTCAGAAGCTGGGGATGTCGCAGTGATAGTTGTATTAAATGTGTAGTTAAGTGGCTTGAGAGTTGCTATAACAGCGATCCTTTCTGCATCAATTTTTTGCAATTGTTCTTGAGTAATAGGATTAACAATAAGATCTGAACTCTGACTTTTTGCATTCGAATATGTTTGCAATTTTGCTGTCGCTGCAGCAGACGTTTGATTTTGCTCTTCCGTAGTAACGTTTCCTCCTTTCAGCACAAAATATCCGAGGACCACTACCGCCAGCACCAAAAACCCAATGAGGTAATTATTTTTCATAGAGAGAAATTAGTTTGTAACACATTTAGTATAGCATCACCTTATTTATTAAGTACTGCGCGTGTGTAAAACAAAAAAACTACCAACATATGTTGGTAGTTTTTTTGATCAGTGAGAGCTTTGTTCTGGCGACGACCTACTTTCGCCTTGCGACTATCATCGGCCCTACAGAGCTTAACTTCTGTGTTCGGAATGAGAACAGGTGTAGCCTCCGTGGCATATCACCAGAACAAAACCCTCACTGTGTGTCTTTATATAAGATATGTTACTGTAGCGTCTCTCGCTCGCGCAAGAGTAATTCAAAGTTCCTAATAGGAATCGGGCAATTAGTACTTCTCAGCTCAACACATTACTGTGCGTACACTTAAAGCCTATCAACGTGATCATCTCTCACGGCCCTTAATGATTCCTAATCTTGGGGGTGGCTTCCCTCTTAGATGCTTTCAGAGGTTATCCATTCCCGACATAGCTACGGGGCGGTCCGACTGGCGTCAGAGCCCCTAGACCAGAGGTCAGTTCAACTCGGTCCTCTCGTACTAGAGTCAACTCCCCTCAAGAATCCACGACTGCAGTAGATAGGAGACCAACCTGTCTCACGCATCTACGTTTTACACAAAATAATTTTGCTGTTCTCAAAAAATATTTTGACCTTCATTACTGAAGGGATCGGACTGTGACATCTTCTTTTTTACAAGAAGGCTAACATTCAGTCTCTACGGGCTGATTCATAAATTGCTCATAGTGAACAAAGTCGAATAATTCCCTCGGCGTTACCCTCATTTAAGTGCGGGATTCACCGATATAAGTTAGCTTGCCACACAACATTTCTGTTGTGAGCCGCCGTGTGTGCACATACTGTGCACGTGGTTGATTCGTAATTGTATTCTCATACCATTACGAATAATTCTCAGATTAAAACAGTTTTCATTTCCCTCTTAGGTTCAAACGGGTTCAAGTTCCAAAGAACTTAGAACCTGAACGGTTTGAACCCAGCTCGCGTAGCATTTTAATTGGCGAACAGCCAAACCCTTGGCAGCTTCTCCACCGCCAGGATATGCTGAGCCGACATCGAGGTGCCGAACTCCGCCGTCGATATGAACTCTTAGGCGGAACTAGCCTGTTATCCCTAGAGTAGCTTTTATCCGTTGAGCTTCCACCGCATCTAATACGTATGGTCGGATCACTAGGCTCTGCTTTCGCACCTGCTCGGGATGTACCCCTTACAGTCAAGCCCGCTTATGCCCTTACACTATCGGCACGGTTTCCATTCGCGCCTAGCGGACCTTAATAGACCCCTCCGTTACTTTTTAGGAGGGATTCGCCCCAAACAAACTGCCCACCAGATACTGTCCCTCTACGTTTTTACCGTAGTGGTTAGTGTATGCCATAAAACAGAGTGGTATTTCACTGACGAGTCCAATATAACCGAGATCATATTCTCAACCTCTCCCACCTATGCTACGCAGTTGCACAACATACACAATACCAAGTTGCAGTAAAGCTTCTAGGGTCTTTTCGTCTAACTGCAGTTAACCGGCATCTTCACCGGTATTGTATTTTCACCGAGCTGGTCCTCGAGACAGTTTCCCAGTCATTACACCATTCGTGCGCGTCGGAACTTACCCGACAAGGTACTTCGCTCTTCTGTACCCCTAAGAAGGACTCTATCTTCATCTGTCGAAACTCATCATTTGCTTTCGCTGTGATTGTGCTTCGCTTGAGATGCTTGACGTTGGTCTCTCGTTAATCAAGTTTGGACTACTCGTACATCACTGTACTAGTAGGTAGCTAAAATGGTTTATCTGATTTTGTTTTAAATAATTGTTTATCGTTTTCTATAACCGTCCCAGTCCTTCTCGATTCATCGAAATAAATCGAGAACCTTAGGACCGTTATAGTTACGGCCGACATTCACCAGGGCTTATATCAACCACCATATAATCTTGCGACCATACAACATCGATATTTGACCTTCTGGCATTGGTCAGGTGTCACCCCCTATACATCCACTTACGTGTTCGCAGGGAGCTGTGTTTTTGATAAACAGTTGCCAGGAATACTTTCGCTGCGGCCGCTTGAGTTAACAAGCGGCAAGCCTTATCCCGAAGTTACGGCTGCTTTTTTGCCGAGTTCCTTGAGGACCACTCACTCGTTCGCCTTGGTCTACTCGACCTGATCACCTGTGTCGGTTTGCGGTACGGTTTCTTTATTGCTAGAGCTTAGGGACTTTTCTCGAAAGCGTGCTCCCTAGAATCTGCATGGGCGAACCCACACATTTCGTCTTCGCTCGGGCTTAGGCCATCCGGATTTGCCTGGATAGCACCCTCACGACCACAACAGCAATCCAATAAGCTGCTCTAGGTACAACCCTCTGTCCTCCCATCGCACAATAAAGAAGTGCAGGAATATTAACCTGCTGTCCATTAGGTACGGCATTCGCCATCCCCTTAGGACCGACTAACCCTTGGCTGATCATCATCGCCAAGGAAACCTTGATCTTTCGGCGGCAAGGGCTCTCACCTTGCTTGCGGTTACTTGTGCCAACATTCTCACTTCTTGACGCTCCACTATGGCTCACGCCTTTAGCTTCAACGCGGACAAGAATGCTCTCCTACCACTTACATTTATCGAAATAAATATAAATCCTCAGCTTCGGTACTATACTTAGCCCCGATTATCTGCGGTGCGAATTCTCTAGATGAGTGAGCTGTTACGCTTTCTTTCAAGGATGGCTGCTTCTAAGCCGACCTCCTCATTGTCTGAGAAATTTCACCTCCTTAAGACGCACTTAGTATAGATTTAGGGACCTTAACTTGAGATCTGGGCTCTTCCCCATTTCACCTGTGGAGCTTAGCCCCCACGGTGTAACTGCCATGCTTTTAACCTTTAGTATTCGGAGTTTGATAGATGTCGCGAGATTGCTCCCTGTCGAAATCTTCCAGTGCTCTACCCCTAAAGGGAACACATGACGCTAGCCCAAAAGCTATTTCGGAGAGAACCAGCTATTACCAGGTTCGATTAGCTTTTCACTCCAACCCACAAGTCATCCGAGAGTATTGAACGGCTCACCGGTTCGGACCTCCAGTGTGATTTCTCACACCTTCATCCTGCTCATGGGTAGCTCACCTGGCTTCGGGTCTTATGTATACTACTAATTCGCGCTATTAACACTCGGTTTCCCTGCGGCTCGGCTGATTTAGCAGCTTAACCTTGCAGCATACATAAACTCGTTGGCTCATTCTTCAATAGGCACGCCGTGACGGATCGCACACTATACACTCTGATTGTTTTCCGAACGAAAAAAAATTCTCGTAACAATCATAACGTACACTGTGCGACCCGCTCCGACTCCTTGTAAGCATATGGTTTCAGGTCTATTTCACTCCCCTTCCGGGGTTCTTTTCACCTTTCCCTCACGGTACTAGTTCACTATCGGTCTCTTGATGTATTTAGCCTTACCAGTTAGTTCTGGTAGATTCCTCCGAGCTATTCGTGTCTCGAAGTACTCAAGAATGGTAACTAGAAAGTCGTAATTATTTCGCGTACAGGGCTATCACCTTCTATGGCAGTGCGTTCCAGCACTTTCTACTATAATTACAATTTGTAACTTTCCTCGATTAAACGACGTTACCACCTTACAACCCCTTCCATCACCTCTCACACACACGCATAACGCATGTGCAAAAGGTGAAGGAAGGTTTGGGCTTATCCGATTTCGCTCGCCGCTACTTACGGAATTCCATTATTGGTTTCTTTTCCTCTGGGTACTGAGATGTTTCACTTCCCCAGGTGTGCATCTTGCTCATTCGAGACAAGATCATTACGGTTTACGTAATGAGGTTTCCCCATTCAGAGATCTCCGGGTCAAAGGTTGCTAGGCACCTCACCGAAGCTTATCGCAGCCACGCCACGTCTTTCATCGCCATCAAGAGCCAAGGCATCCGCCATATGCTCTTACGTTCCTATTAGGAACTTTGAATATAATTTTTTATTTTCTCCGAGAAAATAAAAAATTATCTTGTCACAGATATACAACACCGCTGCCATATATCTGTGAACGCTACAGTCTATCTCGAAACAAAAGACCCTCGTACTTGGTGTACAAGAAATGTTTCGGATAGCATATCTTTGTCAAAGAAAACTGATATTGAGATTAAAAAAACCGCCAGTTGGCGGCAAAGGAAAACCAAATGGCTTTACTTGATCCGCCTGTTTGTGTTGGTTTCGTTTCTTAACATCAGTGCGGACAGTATATACGAAGACAAATCCACTGTCAACTTTTTTCTAGCCTAGAAAAGACTATGTTTATAAGGCTATTTAAATAGCCTTATAATGCTTGACAAAATAGCATTTTATGTGATATAATGTA
>CALRHK010000012.1:8232-20916 GCA_943359475.1 Candidatus Nomurabacteria bacterium | reverse complement strand
CTTGTTGCGCTTGCGGTTGTATTGCCAATTTACAGCCTCATTGGCAGTATTAATAATTAGTACTATGGATACAGCTTGTGGAGTATTGGTAATAAAAGAGAAGAAAGGTTTTACGCTTATTGAGGTGCTTCTTTCTGTTTCAGTACTTGTGGTGATGCTCGGTTTTATGGCACCGCTCGCTGAACGTCTGCTCGTGCAAAACAATATCGATAGTGCTCGTACGACAGTTGCCTCGTCACTCCGTCGAGCCTATACCTTTGCACGCGCATCAGAGAGAGGAACTGCGTGGGGTATGCATATCGAAGGAGGGAAGATAACAGTATTTTCTGGTACAAGTTATCAAGCACGTACCACTGATCTTGATGAATTGACCGAAATTGCAGATACAATAAAAATTACTGGTGTGACTGATGTTGTATTCGCAAATGGTTCAGGTGCGCCAAATAAAACAGGAACAATAACTTTTAGCACCGACCAAGAAACACGTTCACTTATACTCAATGAAAAAGCTGCAATTATTTTCAAATAAAAAAGGTTTTACACTCATCGAAATCATGCTCGCGGTTTCGATTTTTGGTGTGATTGTTGTTGGTGCGCTTGGCTCTATTCTGTATGGACAGCAAGCGCAATTGAGTTCGGGTTTGCGTAATAGAGCACTCTTGGTTGCAGATCAATCTCTCGATATTGTACGAAGTCTCCGTGATCAAGGTATTGATACCTTGCGTGATGGGACATTCGGACTTACACCAGTGGGTACAACATGGTCGCTTACTCCCGGAGGTGATACGGTACAGGGTTTTCGTCGTGTCATTACTATCATCTCCTCAAATGGCGGTGATCAAAAAAATATTTCCGTAACAGTGTCGTGGGAGAACGATTTTACTAAAAATGGTTCAGTGACGCTTTCTATGACACTTACCAACTGGACTACTCCTGTGCCGGTTATACAAACGTCATCCTCTCGCTCAGGAGTAATGACAGTAAGTCCAAGTACGGGATTTACAGCAACAATGATAGAAGGTTCAAACTCAATATCGAATGGCTCACAAACATATACCATAAGCAATTCGGGAAGTGCTTCATTTAGTTGGACAGCAGCGTATACCGTACCACATTCTACTGTATCGCTCAGTCAAAGTTCTGGCACGCTTGCACCTGGAGAATCTACTAATGTAACTGCATCATATACAACAAACGCTTATACAATGGTAACTGCCGACGGTGTTGGGCCATCAACATATTCTCGGACTATACAATTTACAAATACCACAAATGGTTCAGGGAATACGACACGCACACAATCAATTGTGGTAACAACCACATCTGCGATGCAGGTTACGCCAGGCACAGATTTTACAGTGACGGGTACTGCACCATTTACTTCAACGCAAGAGTATGTGATTGAAAATATTGGACCTGTGAATATGAACTGGCATCTTGGTTATGAGCAAAACTGGATGGAAATTAGTGGCCCACTCGCTGGTGTGCTTGCACCTCATGCAACAGCAACAATTACGGTTCAGTTTAATGCAAATGCAAACGCGCTTGCGAACGGTGACTATTCAAGTTACATCAATTTTTATAATGATTCATCTGGTGTTGGGGATACGACACGAACGGTGTATTTGCATGTTGGTACTGGCGGTGGTGGGGGCGGAGGTACAGTTGGTGGTAAGAAAATTTGGAGTGATAGCGATGGCAAATATGTATATATGATTACTACAAATAAAAGGTTTCAAGTATACGATATCAGTAATCCAGATGTGCCAAGTTTAAAATCGGAAATCACTTTTTCAGCAATACTCACAAATCTTTTTGTAAGAGGCACATATGCATATGTAACTGTTGAAGATTCAGTTGGCGAATTAGCAATAATTGATATTAGTGATCCATCTAGTGCGACACTCATAGGGACCTATGATGCTATTTCCCCGGACGACAATACTGAACTAATCGGAAAAGATGTTTGGGTTGGAACTACCGGGGCAAAAGATTATGCACTTCTTATTGCTTCGAATATTGATGGTACTACAAGTATGATAGATATGATCACACTTGAGAATCCTACAACACCAACAAGTATTTCCAAGGTGGACTCAACAGGAATTCTTTATGAGATAGCAACAAAATATAATGTTGATGATGGTACGACTGGGTACGCGTTTGTTAGTTCTGATGCAGATACAGCCGAAGTACAGGCATATAAATTTAAACTTGGTACTTCAATGGAAGGTCTCATAGGTACGTATGATATTACCGGCAAGAATACTCCACGTACAATTGGTTTCTATACTGACAGATCTACTCGCAATAATGTAGTTGTTGGTAATAATCAAACAGTTTACTATTTGAATTTTAATGAATCTGCTATAGCGTATGGACAACCTTCGCCCATCAAATTACTTTCGAAAATTGAAAAGTATTTTGGAAAAATCGCCTATGCAGCGCCTGCGGTACTTGAGCTCGGTGCAGCATATACAGATGCTCATATTAAAAATGAAATATATGACCTTACCATTGTTGATGATGGGAAACTGCATACTTTTCTCGCGGTGCCTTCTGCATCATCGACACAATTGAAAAAAATTGATTTCACGAGTCTTGAAGCTATTGCGTTTGAAGGGGAGCTTGATGCAGATGGGGAAACAACAGGTATAACCTACGATACAACAATTAACTACGTATTTGGCTCAAATAGTACAGGTAATACTCTAGGTGTAATCCCAAAGAGTAACGGGAGCTTCTAACATTAAAGTATAATGCAACAATCTTCAATAAAAATGAAAAAAGGTTTTACTCTCATAGAGCTTTTACTCTATTTGAGTGTTAGCGCAATTATAATCACAATCGTTTCAATTTTTCTCGCAACACTCAATGAAATAAAAATAAAAAACCAGGTAATTTCAACGGTTGAAGAACAAGGAATGTATATTTCAGATGTGATTAATGCCACTGTGCGTGTTGCAAAAAAAACGGTTACGCCGAACGCATCCGGGGCGACGAGTCTAGTGCTAGAACTTGAGATGATAGATGCTACTAAAAGTCCTACTAAAATATATGTAACTGATGGCATACTCTATATGAAAGAGGGTGCAAAAGAAGCACTTGCCATAACTGATAGTCGTATCGCGTTATCAGAACTTAAGTTTTATAATGTCACCCCATCGGGTGCCACAGGTCACATTTGGTATAGCTTCAAAGTTAAAGCACAAAGCCAAAGTAATCGTTATCAATATGAATATGAAAAAGTATTTGAGTCTGGTGCCTCGGTTCGTTATAACTGATATATGAAAAACAACTTACAACATGGATATATAACACTCATGATCGTACTCATTGTGACAGCGCTTACAGCTATTGTTGCTTTATCACTGCTTCTTTCAGGTGTTGATACTTCACGCGGTAGCTTTGCTACTGTTGAATCCTATCAAGCACGAGCACTTGCAACTGGTTGCATCGAGAAAGCTCTTTACGTAATACGCTATGATAATCGTTCAACAGACCAAGGAACTATTACCTACAATGAAGGTACCTGTACCTATAGTTTTGCCTCTGGGACAAACAACACGATCACCGTTCGTGCCACAGGGGTTGTCGATACTGTGACAAAAAAAATTGAAGTACTTGTGGATACTTCGAATTACAAGATACAGATTGCTTCATGGAACGAAGCGCCAACATTCTAATGTGTGGAAAAGTCGAGACATACATATATACAATACTAGAGTATAATGATTCTATATATGCGAGCATCTTTTAATTTATCCGCTTCCATCAAAAGGGCAAGGTCTCAAAGAGGCTTTACGCTTCTTGAAATTCTTTTGGTGGTTGCTGCAATTGCAATTCTTGCAGGAATTGTGATTTTGGCAATTAATCCTGCAAAGCAGCTTTCTGATACAAAGAATGCTCAGAGAAAAATTGACGTTAATACAATACTGAATGCTGTATATCAATACTCGATTGATCACTCAGGAGCGCTTCCCGCAACAATTACGACAACACCCACTGAAATATGTAAAACCGCGGCAACTTCGTGTACAAACCTCATTGATCTCTCGGCACTTACCTCAAGTGAACGTTATCTTATCGGTATGCCAAATGATCCATCGGGAGGAACGCTACCAAATGGAACCGGATATAAAATTGCGAAAGACCAATACGGCAGACTTGTCGTCTCGGCGCCAAAAGCTGAGGTCGGAGCAACTATCAGCATAACTCGCTAACGTGGCATATGGACGCATTGCGCCAGACCACGATTAAAAAAATAGGGAATCTGAAGACATGGATTCAGATTAAATTTGCTCTGCGTGGGACCGCAGTTGCGTTTCTTGTACTTATTACGTCACTTGTAATTACAACCGTTGTATGGAGGTATAACGTGCAAGTTAGTAAATACCAGTCACAGATTAAATTTGACCTGATCTCAAAAGATATAGAATTTGTGGTGCAAAACCGTGTTGAAAGAAATATCGATATCTTAAATGGAGTGCAAGGCCTTTTTAATGCTAGTAGTGCAGTCGATAGAAGTGAATTTCAAACTTTTGTGAATGCTCAGGTTGGCACACATTATCCGGCACTCCGTTCAGTAAACTATATTCAAAAAGTAACTGATGCAAATAAGCAAACATTTATTGATGCAGTAAGAAATGATAGCTCGCTTACAAGGAGTGGTTATCCAAATTTTTCAATTAAACCTGATGGTAAACGAAGCGAGTATTACGTCGTAAAGTACATAGAACCATTTGACGAAAAAGCTGTAGCATTTGGTTTTGACATACGAACCGATGCGCAACGTGCGGCTACTTTTGAAAAAGCTCGTGATTCAGGCAACCCAACGATTAGCCCTCGGCTGAGGACGCTCGATAATAAAGTTGATGCATTTCTGGTGTATGTCCCAGTTTATTCACAAGAAAAACATGATACAGTTGCAGATCGAAGAAAATCATTTCGAGGTGTGGTAAGTGGAACATTTGATAGTAACCTCTTTTTTGCGCAGGTGTTTCCAGAGCAAGAACTGTATCATGGTGTTGATTTTGAAATTTATGACAGTGACACAATTACCTCAGAACATTTACTGTATGATTCAAACCCACAAATTACAAGCACTATTGATCAGGGAAGTTCGGTCTTTAGAAAAGTAACTCGTATTTCCTTTTCTGGTAATAACTGGATTGTTTATACCAGTGCAACCCGTGAGGGAATACTTGGCTATACCTCAGCTCATTTCCCAACGATCGTTGCGTTAGGAGGGCTTGATGCGAGCTTTTAACTTTTTGGTATTGTGCTTTCTTTTGCAACTGCACGCAGACGTGCGATAGAAATCGCCGATACTATTACGAGGAAACTTGTTGAAAGTGAGGAAAAATATCGTTCAATTTTCGATGCATTACAAGACGTGTATTACCGCACTGATATGGAGGGTATTATTACAATGATTAGTCCATCGATTGAAAAACAGATTGGGTTGCCACCAGCGCAAGTCGTAGGTAAAAATGCGAGCGACTTTTATGTTGATCCACATGCTCGGGAAACAATGCTAGAAGAGTTACAAAAAAAGGGTGTACTTAACGACCACCTTATTGAATTGCGTGCACCCGGAAAAAGGAAACATATTAATGCGTCACTCAATGCGCGTTTACTACGGAATGAAAAAGGAGAACCTGTTGGGGTAGAAGGCATGCTTCGTGATGTTACCGAGCGCGCAGTCGCAGAAGAAAAACTAAAAGACCGCACCCATGAACTTGAAACAACAAAAGATCGAATTGAAAAAGAGACACATAAGGTAAATGCAATTCTTTCTTCTATGGGAGAGAGTCTTATTGCTGTTGATGATGATGGAAAGGTAGTACTCATGAACCAAGCCGCATCGGTTATGTTACGCATCGCAGAAGGGGATGCTCGAGGGAAGAAAATTGAAACAATACTCCCACTGTATAAAAATAAAGTACCAATTGAGGAAAATGAATCTCCCGTCTATAAGGCGTTGCGTGATAAGGGTATTGCTCGTACCTTTATGCATGATGATATTTATGCAAAAGATAAAGATGGGCAAATGTTCCCTGTGGTACTTTCGGCGACATCACTCTTGGGGCGTGGTGGTGTTGAGGGTATTTCGGGTATCATCATGTTTCGTGATGTAACTGAAGAGAAGACTATCGATACCGCTAAAACTGAATTCGTCTCACTCGCATCTCATCAACTTCGTACTCCACTTACGGCAATAAATTGGTATACCGAAATGCTTATTTCTGGAGATGTGGGGAAGATTAATGTAGAACAAAAAAAATATTTGGAAGAAATTTATCACGGCAATCAGCGTATGGTGGATTTGGTTAGTGCACTTCTCAATGTTTCTCGTATTGATCTTGGCACATTTGCGATTGAACCAGAGCCGACTGACCTTAAGGCTGTTTCTGAAAGTGTCATTAAAGAACTTGAGCCAATGATCGTAAAGAAAAAAATGCAGGTTACAGAAAAGTATGCACGTGGTATTAATAAACTCACCATGGATCCAAAGCTTATTCGAATCGTATTTCAAAACTTACTTTCAAATTCTGTAAAATATACACCAGAAGGTGGTAAGATTGGCGTGAGCGTTGAAATAAAAGATGAAAAAGTACGTATCACAGTGACAGATACTGGTTATGGAATACCAAAAGCTGACCAAGATAAGATTTTTTCAAAACTCTACCGTGCAGATAATATTCGCGAAAAAGATGCAGATGGTACAGGACTCGGGCTCTATATCGTAAAGGCAATTATTGAACAATCAGGAGGAGCAATCTCTTTCATTTCAGAAGAAAATAAAGGTACCACATTCCATGTTACGTTCCCGAAGACAGGAATGAAGGCTAAACAAGGTGTAAAAGGTCTTGCATAATTATGCCAAAGTCACACACCATTTTAATAGTCGAAGATGAGCCAGCAATGTTGGTGGCACTTGCTGACACTTTCACTCGCGCGGGGTTTACTGTTTTACAGGCACGTAATGGTGAAGAGGGTTTGGTGCAAGTCGAAAAAAATCCAGATATTGTGCTTCTTGACGTGGTTATGCCCAAAATGGATGGCATAGAAATGTTACGACGTATGCAAGCAGACAGCTTTATGAAAGAAATCCCAGTCATTATCCTTACCAATCTTTCTGATAATGAAAAAATTGCAAAGGCAATTGGTGGAGATGCGCTGTATGCTATCTTGATTAAGAGTAACTGGAAGCTCGAGGGTATCGTTGAGAAGGTAAAAAGTCGTCTCGAACTTACAAAATAGCCTTATTTCCAAAAGCTCTTTTTTGGATTATACTGTTGGAATATGAAAGAAGGTACTAGCGCCGGAAGACCACATCCACTCTCAGAGTCAATACGGAATGCCGTTGCAATATTTGCCCAAATGGGTTTTTCTGTAGTACTCGGACCAGAGCTCGAAGACGAATGGCATAATTTCGACGCACTCAATGTGCCGAAGGATCACCCTGCACGCGATATGCAGGATACCTTTTGGATAAAGGGTGAACCTGGAAAATTACTCCGCACACATACATCCTCAGTGCAAATTCGTTATATGGAGACACACAAGCCACCGTTTGCAATTGTTGCACCAGGAAAAGTGTTTCGTAATGAGGCAACTGATGCGACACACGAAATGCAATTTCATCAAATTGAAGGTTTGGTAGTTGGTGAAAATATAACCATGGCACATCTGAAGGGTGTACTTACTACCTTTTATAAAAAGATGCTCGGGGATGATGTTGTCGTGCGTTTCGTACCAAGCTACTTTCCATTTACTGAGCCGTCAGTTGAATTTTATGTAAAGTTTCGAGGTAAGTGGCTTGAAATGGGTGGTGGTGGAATGGTAAATCCAAAAGTTCTTGAGAACTGCAGTATTGATCCAAATCAATATCAGGGTTTTGCATTTGGTCCAGGACTTGAACGACCAATGATGGTTCGTCACGATATACCTGATGTACGTTTGCCATATCAAGGTGATTTACGATTCAATCAATTTTAAATATGAAAATTTCCTACAACTGGCTCCAAGATTATTTTGAAGAAAAACTACCTTCACCCGAGAGAATTGCGGAGGAATTTACCCTTCATTCATTCGAAGTAGAATCCTTTGACGTATTACAAAGTGGTGATACGGTATTTGATTTGAAAATACTTCCTGATCGGGCGCATGATGCAATGTCGCACTATGGTATTGCACGAGAGCTGGGAGTGCTGTTCAATCTTCGACCAAAGGATCTAAAAATAGAAACGCGTACCACTGAAGCACTTTCATCGCACCAACTCATAAAGGTAGCAGTTGAAGATCAAAGTCGTTGTCGTCGTGCAATGAAGCGAGTAGCTGGAAATATTGTGGTCAGTGAGTCTCCTGAGTGGCTTAAGGAGCGACTTGCTTCAATTGGTCAACGTTCGATAAATAACGTTGTTGATGTGGCAAATTTTGTAATGTTCGAATTAGGACAACCTGTACACACATTTGATTTTGATAAGATTGATGGGGATATTAAACACATCTCAGTACGGAGCGCTAGCCAAGGCGAAAAGCTTACTGCGCTTGATGGAAAAACATACACACTTGATGAAACAATGTTGGTAATAGCTGACCAAAAGCAGGCACTTGATATTGCGGGTATAAAAGGAGGTGAATCAAGTGGTGTGGATAGTACTACAAAAAGTATTATGCTCTCTGTGTGTAATTTTGAGCCAACAATGATTCGCAAAACGCGTACCAAGCTTGGATTAAAAACTGATGCTTCAGATCGTTTTGAACGAGGGCTTTCTTCAAAATTACCAAAACTTGCACTGTTGCGTTTGTCATATTTATTGCAGCAAGTTGCAGGCGGTGAAATCTCATCTGATTTTGTTGATGTATATCCAGAACCTGAACAAATGCGTCACATAGCAGTTTCGCTCGCATACATTAATAAACTGCTTGGCATGGAGCTCTCAGAAGAAGGACTCGAGGGGATTTTTCGTAAGTTGCAATTAAGTACGGAAAAATTAGGACATAGCCTCTACCGTGTTGATATTCCAAGTAATCGTCTTGATCTTATGTATCCGTGTGATATTGCAGAGGAAATTATCCGTGTTGAAGGGTATGATGCACTACCTATCGCTTTACCACAATTAAGTGCTTCACAGCAGATAGTAAATCCAACCTACTATAAAATGTTATGGGCGCGTGAACAGTTGCTTTCACAAGGCTATAGTGAAGTCTTTACATATGCATTTCGCGAAAAAGGCGAATTTGAAGTACTTGCGAGTACCTCAAATAAAAAATGCTTACGAGCAAATCTCACTGATGGTCTCAAGGAAAGCATTGCGCTCAATGAGCGCAATGCACCACTCTTAGAGCTCGATACGGTTAAACTCTTCGAAATCGGAACTGTCTTTACAAAAGAGGGGGAAGTGATCAATGTTGCGTATGCTGACAAGAAAAAGTGTATCGAGGTCTCACTTGATGAATACTGCAAAGAATGCGTCGTTCCGGAATCGTACGGGGCGCTTTTGGAAGTTGCAGAAACTACAAATGCAAAAGACGTACAACAATTCAAAATGTGGTCACCGTACCCATTTATTGTACGAGATGTTGCACTCTGGGTTCCAGAGAAGACAAACCCAGAAACAATTATTGCAATTATTCGTGCCAACGTGAGCGATCTTCTTGTTGCGGGTCCACGACTTTTTGATACGTTTACAAAAGAAGGGCGCACTTCATATGCTTTTCGCCTTGTATTCCAATCATATGAGAGAACGCTAACTGACGATGAGGTAAATACTATTATGATAAAAATCACTACTGAACTCAAACAACAGGGTGGGTGGGAAATTCGCTAAAATAGCTATATTTTATAAGTATTTTTCAACACTTGTAGCCTGGTGTTGTGGTCATTTTTTTGCTATACTATCAGGGTAGGCACATGCCCTATTTTTATTTTACACATGGCAAAAGAAACAGATAAAGCAAAGAAATATGGGGCAGAGGCAATCTCAGTTCTCGAAGGTCTTGAACCGGTACGTAAGCGCCCAGGTATGTATATTGGTACGACCGGTATCGATGGATTACACCACCTCGTATGGGAAATTTTTGATAACTCACGCGATGAAGCGATGGGCGGTTTTGCTGATCGTATTGAAGTAGTTTTGCTTCCTAATAATCACGTACGTGTCACAGATAATGGCCGAGGTATTCCAACCGATATTCATCCAAAAACAAAAGTGTCTGCACTTGAAACAGTCATGACGACACTTCATGCGGGAGGTAAATTTGGTGGTGAAGATTCTGGTTACAAAGTTTCTGGTGGATTGCATGGCGTAGGCGCATCTGTAGTGAACGCGCTTTCAATTTATACAAAAGCAATTGTGCATCGTGATGGTAGTGTCTTTATGCAGGAGTACTCACAAGGTAAGAAAAAAGCGAATGTAAAGAAAGTTGGTAGTTCAAAACTGCAAGGTACCATAATCGAATTTCAACCTGATGAGGAAATTTTTGAAAGTACAGAATTTAATTTCGACACGATTATTAATCGTTTGAAACAGCAGGCGTATCTCGTGCGTGGTCTTCGGGTGACAATAATCGATGCGCGTACACTCGATGAAAAAATATTTAAGGATATTGATGATGTATTCTATGCTACAGAAATAGGTTTTGAAGCGCCGTCAATTACCTACTACTTTGAAGGCGGACTCCGCTCACTCATTCGTGATTTAAATAAATTTCAAAAACCTGTTCACGATACGATTTTTGCTATCGAAAAAAATGAAAATGGTGTTGGTGTAGAAGTGGCACTTCAGTATGTTGATGATATTGCTGACCGTATTGTGCCATTTGCAAACAATATCTATACGCCAGGCGGTGGTACACATATTACAGGTTTCAAAACCGCGCTCACACGTCTCATTAATACGTATGCAAAAAAGAATAATCTTCTGAAGGAAAGCGAAGGGAATTTTACAGGTGAAGATGTACTCGAAGGTTTAACCGCAGTCATTTCCGTTAAATTACCCGAAATACAATTTGAAGGACAAACAAAAGATAAGCTCGGATCAACTGAAGCACAAGGTGCAGTTGCTACTGTGTTTGGCGCAGGCTTTGAAAATTTTCTTGAAGAGAATCCAGACGAAGCACGTCAGATTATCAATAAATCTGTCTTGGCATTAAAAGCGCGAAAAGCCGCAAAAGCTGCAAAGGACTCAGTGCTACGAAAGGGCGCACTTGAGGGTATGACGCTCCCAGGAAAGCTTGCTGACTGCCAAACACGAGATGCTTCAGAATCTGAACTCTTTATCGTAGAGGGAGATTCTGCAGGAGGTTCATCAAAGCAAGGACGTGATCGTCGTACACAGGCTGTGTTGCCACTCAAAGGTAAGATTCTCAATGTGGAACGCGCACGTATTGATAAGATGCTTGCTTCAAAAGAAGTAAAGTCGCTTGTGATTGCACTCGGTACTTCGATTGGTGATACTTTTGAGCTTACACGTGCTCGCTATCATAAGATAATTATTGCCACAGATGCAGACGTAGACGGGGCGCACATCACTACACTCTTGCTGACGTTATTCTACCGATACTTCCGTCAACTCATCGATGCTGGCTATGTGTATATTGCACAACCACCACTCTATAAAATCAAAAGAGGTAAAGAAATTTTGTATGCGTATACTGATGAGGAAAAATTAAAAATTGTTGGCAATAATCCCGATATGGAAGAAGCAGAGCCAATTGATGGAGAAGAGATTGTTGAAGATACTGAAACCGAGGAAGAAGAGGTTGTTACAAAAAAGAAAAGCAATAAAGTTTCTATTCAACGCTATAAAGGTCTCGGTGAAATGAATCCCGAAGAGCTTTGGGAGACAACTATGGATCCTGCGCGTCGAGTCCTCAAGCAGGTTGTGATTAGTGATGCCGAGGCTGCAAATCAGGTTTTTGAAACATTGATGGGTAATGATGTGGGTCCACGTAAATCGTTCATACAGTCACATGCCAAGATGGCAGAAATCGACTTTTAAAAAAACCACCCTCGGGTGGTTTTTTTATTATTGCAATTCTTTTTTAATGAGTACCTTGAGTTCGTTAATATGTGCCTCTTTGTCAGTAATCATTTTTTCCCAGAAAGCTTTTGCCTCTGGATTTTGAGATGCATCCTCAAGGTACTCTTTTTTTATGCGCCATAGTGAAAGGTGTTCCTGTGTTGCTTGCATCATGAGGTTGTAAAGGTTGTTTTCAAACATACGATGATATAGATTATTTTGTAAGTAGACGACCATTGTTTTCTTCTGTGAGTGTTGTAACAAAAGTATCTGGAGAAACATGTTCAAGCTTGGTACCATCTCGTTTTTCGATTGTGAGAGTATCTGCGGCGATTTCTTTGTCGCCAACAATTATTACATAGGGAACCTTTGAAGTTTTTGCTTCACGAATTCGTTTACCAAGACTATCTTTGCCTGCATCGAGGGTAACACGAATATCGTTTGCTTTAAGTTTTGCAAAAAGAGATTCGGCATATGCTAGCTGGTTTTCTCCAACAGGAATAATACTTACCTGTGTTGGTGAGAGCCAAAGAGGGAAGTTGCCCGCAAGGTGCTCGATGAGTGTCGACATGAATCGTTCGATTGATCCCATAATTGCGCAGTGAATCATGACGACTTGTTCACGCTCACCCTTTTCGTTTACACAGGTAAG
>CALRHK010000012.1:0-8132 GCA_943359475.1 Candidatus Nomurabacteria bacterium | reverse complement strand
AGTTCCCAGACGTAATCATTGAGTAGTTCGCGAATAATAGTACCCTTTGGCGTCCACAAGGGAAGTCCAGCTCCAACGAGGTCAGAAAAAACAAAAAGTCCCATTTCTTTTCCGATTTTGCGGTGGTCACGTTTTTTGGCTTCTTCTTGTTGCGTACTAAACGCTTCTAATTTTTCTTTTGATTCAAACGCAAGTCCATAGATACGTGTGAGCATTTTATTTTTTTCACTTCCGCGCCAATATGCACCAGCGACACGTTCAAGCGTAAAGCAATCAGCAGGAATAGTTTGTGTGTCAGCAACATGTCCGCCACGACAGAGATCAGTAAAGTTTCCTGCGGTATACACAGTGATTGCTGAGCCCTCTTTCTCAAGTTCAGCGATAAGTTCGAGTTTGTAGGAATTATTTTCAAAGAGAACACGAGCCTCGTCAGCAGAAACTTCTTTGCGTGTAAAAGTTGACCATGTCTTTAAAAGTTCGCGCATTTTAGATTCGATTTTCGCCAAATCAGTGTCAGAAATTTTTTCGGGAAGATCAAAATCATAATAGAAACCATTTTCAATTGCTGGTCCAATGGTATTTTGAGCACCAGGATAAAGTTCGATCACCGCAGCCCCGAGAAGGTGTGCGAGTGAGTGTCGTAAATCGTGAAGTTGTTCTGCAGTCATGGGAAAACTATACCACGTAAGAGTAGTTTTTGGAATCCAAAGACAAGGGTAATTTTATGTGGTATTGTATAAAAAAACACAAATGGCATCGGGAATTAAAGACCTACTGGAGTTCCTGAATCCTTTTACTAAAGTAAAAAGGGAGGAACGAAATATCAGGAGAATATCGCATTTGCTTGAAAAAGCAAAATCAAAAGAAGAAAAAGAGCAGATTGCAAAAGCAGCATTAAAGACAAAGTTTGTTTCAGAGCGTCACAGGCGTATCGTGTGCACGGAATTGCAAAAGCATATTCCAGAAGAAAGTCCTTTGCGGAAGGAAATTAAACAATTACGCATTGCATAATGGAACTATGCCTGCCCCTCGGCAGGCTTTTCTCTTGCTTTTTAGTGTTTTTCCTATTATAATTTCGCGTACGTTTACATGTGTGTGTACATTTATCGCGGGGTAGAGAAATGGTGTCTCGCAAGGCTCATAACCTTGAGAAGGTGGTTCGATTCCACCCCCCGCAACACTTCGGCACGTGACATGCCAACAATGTCTTGTTGTCGAAATTGTCGGGGTAGCTCAGTCGGTAGAGCACAGGACTCATAAGCCTGGGGTCGTGGGTTCGATCCCCACCCCCGACACAGTCGGTTTGCAAAGCGAAGCTTTGCTGGGGAATCGAAAGGCGGAGCGATGTCGAGCCAGCGGGCGAGACCGCGAGCCGGGGTAGCGAAATTTTACGAGCGACGGCGAGTAAAATATTCGTGACCGATCCCCACCCCCGACACAGTCGGTTTGCAAAGCGAAGCTTTGCTGGGGAATCGAAAGGCGGAGTTTGGAAGCAATCGAAAAATAGTGTAAGTTTGATGTATGCGATCGTAGCTCAGCTGGTTAGAGCGCCCGCCTGTCACGCGGGAGGTCGGCGGTTCAAGTCCGCTCGGTCGCGCAAAAGTTAAATGGTTGACATTTAAAGCACTTTGTATTATAGTCAAATAGTCTTAACACTCGATGTGTATCATTTTGCATTGTTATAAATGCTGCTGATGGTATTCATTCGGCATAACAGGCAAAAATTATGAACACATACACAAAGCCACACAGTGGCGCTCCGCGTTCACGCGGGAAATTTTCGAAGTTCGGAAGTAAGAAACCCGCACAACGATTTACTCATGGTCGGAAACCCTTTCGTGGTGGTGGTCGTGGGTACAAAAAAGACTTTATTGATGAACGGATGTTTATTAATAAAGCAACAACAAAGGTAAAAGATGTCTATAAAGCAAAACACACGTTTGCGGATTTTGGACTTGAACCACATCTTCTTAAAAATATTATTACAAAAGGTTACATTACACCTTCACCAATTCAAGATCAAACAATCCCACTCGGTCTGAAAGGAAAAGATGTGATCGGTATCGCAAATACTGGTACTGGCAAAACCGCAGCATTCCTTTTGCCACTTATTCAGAAAATTCTTTTAAATAAAAAAGAAAAAGTATTAGTGCTTGCTCCTACTCGTGAACTCGCGCAGCAAATTGATGTTGAATTTCGTGCATTTACCACAGGAATGAAACTCTTCTCAGTAGCATGTGTGGGTGGTGCACCGATTGGAAAACAAATTCGTGAACTTGATCTTGGTGTCCATGTAGTCATTGGAACGCCTGGTCGTGTAAAAGATTTGATTACTCGAGGCAAGATTAAGCCTGCAATTTTTGGAAGTGTTGTCCTCGACGAAGCAGATCGTATGCTCGATATGGGATTCATTGACGATATCCGTACTATTCTCGCGCAGATGCCAAAGAATCGTCAAAGTTTCTTTTTCTCAGCAACTTTTGGTACTGCAATTGCGAAACTTTGTGGAGAATTCCTTAATGAGCCAATTACAATTTCTGTACGCACTAGCGATACCGCAGAAAGTGTCCACCAAGACGTGGTACGTATCGGCGGTGATCGCGCAAAGAAAATTGAAATCCTCCATGAGCTACTCTGTCGTCCAGAATGTGCGAAAGTACTTATTTTCCGAGAAACAAAACGAAGTGTTGATGAACTCGGACACGAACTCAATAAACGTGGTTTTAAAGCCATGGCGCTTCATGGTGACATGCGCAATCGTGAACGCGAGCGCGCAGTGAAAGCACTCGCAACTGGAAGCGTGCAGGTAGTGATTGCTACTGATGTTGCCGCACGTGGTATTGATATCCCTGACATTTCTCATGTTATCAATTACGATATTCCATCAACATACGATACCTATATTCACCGTATTGGTCGTACTGGCCGTGGTGATCGAACAGGAAATGCGCTCACCTTCATATAGGCATTGTGATATACTAAGCTCATGTTTGGAATAAAAGGACCTGTCTGTCAGAGTTGCGGAATGCCACTTTCAAAAGATGCAAATGGTGGAGGAACAAATGCTGATGGTACGAAATCAACAGAATATTGTGCGCATTGTTATCAGGATGGTGCGTTCACACTCCCACATATTAGCGCCCCGCAAATGAAAGACTTTGTGAAGGGTAAATTGAAAGAAATGCATATCCCAGGATTCATTGCACAGATAATGGTGCGTAGTATCCCAAGTCTAAAACGCTGGAAACAAGAAAAATAGAAATCAGAAAACAGGCAGAACGCTGCCTGTTTTTGATTGAAAAAAAATCAAAAAACAGTATAATGCATCGTGTTCGCCGAATATGGAATAAGTATAGAAAGTTAGATATGCCGTTGTAGCTCGGTTGCAGTGATTCCTGAAGTTTAGGGGATAAAGTACATAGTTATTGGCCACTGCTCAGTTGTAGCGACTCCTAACGTCGGGAAAATGACAGAAAGTTAAATATGCCGTTGTAGCTCAGTTGGTAGAGCAACTCCATGGTAAGGAGTAGGTCCCCAGTTCAATTCTGGGCAACGGCTCAGTAGATTGTTCATTAAACAAAAGACAAGATTCGGCTTTGACTGCGAGATCTTTGGCTTGGAAGCAGCCATTGGAATAATGAGTGCGTAACAGCTCACTCGCATAGCCAAAGGGCTCTCCACCGCTTTTGCCATCGCAATGGGAGAGCCCTTCTTTTTGCCACCTTAGCTCAGTTGGTAGAGCGACGGTATCGTAAACCGTAGGTCCGCAGTTCGATCCTGCGAGGTGGCTCAATAAATGTGTGGTGTGATATTTCGTGATAAAATTGATTAATGGAAAAATTTCCTGAATCATCTCAGACAAACAGTGACTACGAAAATATTCAAGAAAAGGAAAAACAAAAAACACAACCACTAAGCGTTGAGTTTTTTAATACTACAGAAGAAGGGAAAGAACTCAAAGAGAAAATTCTAGCAGGACTCCCAGCGCTAAAAAAATATAATTCGCTAGACTTAGAACAATTTAAAATTACTGAGTATCTTAGCTATGCAAAAGCGAAGTATTTTCTTGGAGAAGACTATAATCTTGAAATTCAAAAAGCTTACGACCTTGCCTATAGTCCTGAGGTTGAGCGTCAAAAATACGATACGATGAAAACTAATTTTTGGGAGCGTTTACTTACGATGTATACAGAAATGGAATTACCGCCAGATTCTAGAATCGAGAAGATGCTTGAATACGCACGGTCACCCTACGGTGAAGATGAGCTTCAAATAAATAGAATAGCAGGTATTTCTTCTAGTAGTAAAAGGGATGGAATGATACGCAGAATAGCAACACTCTATTTTAAAAATGGTGATTATGAAAAGGCCGCACGTCTTTATGATGAAATACAAAGCAATGACTCAAAAGTAATATTTTTGTGTGATTTTTCTGAGACTACCGACTATAGTGAACAAAAGGATAAAATTTTGCAGAGAGCAAAAGAATTATTGCTCATGGATCACGATTCGAATCACTATGGACCCATGATGGCTACGAAAAAACTAGTAAGTACGTTTATTGATAATGGCAATTATAATGAATTTGAATTACTCTTCCGATTAAAAGAGGATCAAGAAATACTCCATACCCTAGTTGAACTTGCGAACAAAGAAAATACCCCAGACAAGTATAAAGAAATATTTTTACACAAAGCTCTATTATTGGCAGACAAAATAACAGATTCGAGTCCTGACAAGAATAATAATTACGGCAGGATTGCTTCAGTATATGCAAATCTTGGACAAAAAGAAAAAACCAATGAAATATTAGAACATTGTATAAAAAATGTAACATTCCAACCGTCTACATTTTACGAAGAATTTTCACCTAAAAGTCTTGTGAATAATTATGAAACAAGACAAATAATTGGTGAGTTTATTCTCAAGCAGGATCTTTTTAGTGATGTACACAAAACGCTTTTTGGCAGGGAAACAGCGCGCGTATTAGCAACTATGGGAGCATATGAAAATGGAATAAAAATTATTACTGATCCAAAAATATCAACACAAGGTCTTATTGGCGAAGAGTGGGCTCAATTTACCGAGGGTATAAACGACAATTTGGTTGCAAGAAAGCAGGAGAAAAATAGAGTAAATCAAACGGAGCCAATCATAAATGCAAAAGCGCTTTCGACACCAAACCGTGCCTTTATTGCAGGGTGGGTATTTGGTAAGTCAAATGAAATAAATCTCGACGAATGTCCCCCACACATAAAGCTTGCGTATGAAATGGGCGAATCATTTTTTTCTACAAGTCCAAGTGCTCGATTTGATATTGGTGCATCAAATGATTTGCTCTCGATAAATACTTTTTTGCGAACGATTGAATACCATAAATTAAAAAATTTACCAGAAGCATTTGATAAGATGCTTGGGGTATTTCCAGAAGAAGGTGACGCAATGGTGTATGAGTATATTGCAACAAATCCAGAAGCCGCACGCAGGCTCATCAAAGTATTAATTAGTATTGACGCAGACAAGGGTACACGCTATGCCCACGATCTGATGGTGCGCAAAAGTACACCAGATCGCATTTTTTCTTATTTTGCGCATACGTTTATAAAAAACGGAAAATATACAGAAAAATTAAAAAAGTATATTGGGAATCAGAACAACTTACCTTCAATTCGAAGGTTGGCTTCTCAATACCCTAATCAATTCAATACAACGATTGACATACTTGCTGGATTAAATGTTGAGGAAATCGAGACTGAAAAGGCACTTTGGGATGCGCTCAATGACCTGCACACACTTAGTCCAAAAATATATGAGAAATATCGCACGCTAAACCAAATACAAAGAAAAGAATTTGTTACGCAACTCAACGAATTCGACTACTCATCTTTTTTCAAGAATAAACCTGTCTTTAATTCTGAAAATACTTCACACAATAATAATTTAGGTGATGATATAAAAACAGATTTACTATATCGTGCTTATGCACCAATCAATATGAGCTATACTCAGGTACAAGCACTATTGCCACAAGTCAAAGATAGAACAAAAGACCTCGATGGATATAATTTTAACGAGGAGTATTTAATTACATTGCAATCACCTGGATATGTATTACGCCACGGAGAGCAAATCGATAACGTTACGCTAGGTGAACTTCGGACTTTATTTAACCCCGAATTTAGTGCAACCACAAATTTGCGAAATGAATCAGCACTTAAACTTGCCCGAGCTACTACTGATTTTACAAGTGAAGAAACCGCGGCACTATTTTCGGTGCTCAAGAATACTCCACAATACAAGATTGCACAACTAAAATTTTTTCCCAAAAATATGCCTACTTTTCATGAGCTTACGTCCCTGAAAGAATTACTTGGCGTTTTTACGGAAGACACATTGGGTAAGGAATTAGTAGATGCGATTGTAAGTGAAGATAAAATATCGAAGAAATTTTTACAACTAGTCGAAAGCCCAGTACGTCGAAACAATCTACTCAAAGCGCTTGGATATCATATTGACAACGAATTTACAAAAGATATACCAACTGTAGATCTCATGTCACGTCTTTTTTCGCAGAAGGTACTTTCAAAATACCAAGTGCTCATAAATAAAGAACTTCGTAAATTTATTGAATCATCTGCACAAGAGACGAATGCAAAAAAGGCGACTGCATATATTTCAAAAAATCAGGGGTCATTTTTTGCGAAGGCATCCGCAGGTATCTGTACATCAGGTGATATTGTGCTTTGGGATATGCCACACCATTTCCATATAAATACTGTTGATGAAAACCAAATTGTGCGTGGAAATACGATGGGATACATTGAAACAATAAATAATGAGCAATCCCTCGTATTGCGTGGCTTCAATCCTACTACACAGTTTTCCGAGGAAATTACTGCAGAATCATTCGTCGAAGAAATGATTCGAGTTGCAAGAGATTTTAAAGAAAAAAACCAACTTGCACACATTTATTTAATTATCGGCAATACACGAGATTCAAATAGGGTACAGATCCAGAATTATATTCAAAGTAAATATGCAACAAGTTTAGAAAAGGTACCGCACAAAATGAAAGTAGCAGGAAGTGGCGAAATAGACACAGTCTTTTTACTTGAGTAATATTGACATTTTATATTTTTAAGTTATTATGAAGTGATAAGTGTTATTTAACAAAAAAACTACTGACAATGTCAATTCTCGGTACGCTGTTCGGTAATAAGTCCGAACCTGTCTCAGCTCTACAGACGAAGCAGCTTTATGAAAAAATGCTCGCTAAAATTGGCGACAAAGATCCAAGAAGTGCGAATGGGTGGCACGATTTTCTTAATGTTCTACTTGAAATTCCAGAACAAAATATTGGTATTTTGAATGATTTGCTGTCAAAAATTTCAAACCCCAATGCTGAAATTTCCAAAGAATGGACAATCGCACTCAAACGAATGCTTCGTAAGGAAAAAGTGTGGCCGGTGGAGACACCACCCACAAAGCCCCTGTGGTTGGAAGAACCATTGTACATTAGACCTACAATCGATAGTGTTGATCTTTATTTAAATCAACTGCAGAAGAATTTTGTAGTTGAAAAAACTGCTCAAAATATAATTGAGCAACTTCGTAAATCCGGCGCATTTAATGAAGTGCGCGGTGAATACAAATATTTACTTGTGTCTCCATCCGAAATGGGGTATCGCAGCGAAATAACTGCTGAACAATTTATTGAGTTTATGATCAGAAGCCATTCATCACAGCTCAATTATATTGCAGGGGTGATGGGGGTGCATTTACGAATGCAAATAAAAACTCAATATACAGGGGAAGAAATTCTTCTCGCAATGAAACCAATGGCTCCAACTTTCAAGCAAGAAAGAGACATTTTCAGGATTGCACGTTACGACTCGAAATTGATGAAAAAGAAGGGACTTAAAGGAACAGACTTGTCTCTTGCAGCAGTAAGAATCGAAAGACATTTCAGTCCGAAGGCTAAGTATTGCTTTCAATATATTGAAACAAGCACAGCCTAATTCATAGTAAGAGCATTGTATAAATACCCCACTAGTGGGGTATTTTTTTGACAAATGTTGCTAAAAAGGTTATATTGAATACCCGCATTTTGCGGTGTTCTTTTCAAAAACCAA
>CALRHK010000011.1 GCA_943359475.1 Candidatus Nomurabacteria bacterium | reverse complement strand
GGTATTTTAGTTCTTTTTGCAATAAACGAGTTTGGTGACCCTTCTGTTTCAACAGGGGACTTTTCTCAAGTAAACTAGTGATATTTTAATATAATAGATTAAATAATTGTCAAATAATCTTAATTCCAAAATTAGACCAATTTTGCTATACTACACGACATGAAAAAGCTCATAAGAGGCATACTTATTTGTAGCGCACTCTTGCCAGTTGTGGTTGCTCCAAATATTCTTTCGCCGTTTCTGTCCGGGAAAACCCTTGCTTTAAGAGGTATTCTTTTTCTCATAAGTCTTTTAACCACAATACTTTTTTTTACTGATAAAGAATTTGGTCATTCCATAGCGAATCGACTCACTTCGCTTAAAAAAAATCGCCTCTTTGTAAGTGGTATTGTTTTTCTTGGTATTATTGGAGTGTCTACATTTTTTGCTTTTAATCGATTCCTTGCCTTCTTTAGTGACACCGTACGTCAAGAAGGCTTTCTCGGGATTGCCTCATGTGTCGTACTAGGATTTTTCTTGATACTTTTCTTAACTAAAAAAGACTGGAATCGTTATTTTAAGTTATCACTTGTTGCTTCAGTTGTCATACTTTGTATTGAGTTTTTCCAAGCAATTAAAGGTATGCGTCGCCCAGAGTCACTCATTGGCAATTCAATTTTTTTGGCAACACATTATATATTTACCCTCTTTGTTCTTGGGGTACTTATATCGGCAAAGCAGTTGGTGACACATCGTAGCAAAAGTATGTTGTTGGTTGTGTCTTGGATAATGATACCACTTACTCTTGTTGGCATACTCCTGACCAAAAGTCGTGGTGTCTTGGTTGGTTTAGTGGTAGGTATTGTTGTTAGTTGTATCTATGCACTTAGTACAGCACCCAAGGTAAAAATCATTAGAAACAAAATAACTATTAGAACATTCTCGATTGGGGTTATCGGTGCGATACTAATATTTTCAGGTACGTTATTTGCTACGCGTACAAGTACATTTTGGACACATATTCCTGGAATAAATAGAATAGTTGCAATAGGTGCGAATGATGCTACTACACAGTCACGCATTGTAATAGGGAATGCCACATTAAATGCGTTTATGCAAGAACCCTTTAGTCGTAAAATAATCGGTTGGGGTCAGGAGAATTTTATTTTTGTTTGGAATAAATACTATACACCAGAGCTCTTTTCATATGATAGTGGTTTATTTGATCATGCACACAACAAATTGCTTGACGTATTGTTGATGCAGGGCATCGTTGGTATCGTGGGATACCTCGGTATGTGGATTGCTGCATTTCTTGCAATAATAAAATCACGAGCTGGTCGCAAAATAAAGACAGTAACCCTATTTTTTCTTACCAGTTATTTTATTGCAAACCTGTTCGCATTTGATACGTTAGTCACCTACATAGATTTATTCACGGTTTTTGCATTTATTGTTAGTTTACAAAACAGAAATGAATAATAAATCTCTTAAAATCACTGGCAGTCTTTTGGTAATAGTAACACTTTGTTTAAGTGTTGTATTTTTTGTATGGACACTTGTGCCCTTCCTTCAACTAGGGAATTTTTATCATAAAATTTCAAGCGCATTTAGTGGTAAACAAGAATCATTCAAGGAAACAGATTTTTTATTCACCCCATTTACGAGTGCCCAAGGGCTTATTCGATATAATTTTGTTAACACCATGCTCGATCAATATAGGGCAGGTAGGGTGACAAAAGTACACCCCTTACTCACTGTTTCTATTGAGCGACTTAAAGAATATGTTGCACGCGAACCGTACTTCCCCAATTACTTTTTTTTGCTTGGTCGCGCGACAGATCTTATGGCAGATTTGAATAATAATGATCAAAATTTTCTCAAGGAAGCTGAGGGGTACTATGTACAAGGACTTGCACTTAATCCCTACCGACAAGATGGTCGTTATGCATATGCAATTAATTTAACCAACCAAGGTCGTGAGGCAGATGCCCAGAAAGTTATTCGCGAAACTTTGAGCGAAAACAAAGCTGTCCCAGAGTCACATTACTATGTTGGAGTGCTTGAACTTAAAAGAACAAAGCCCGATAAGGTTTTCGCGCTTAGCGAAATAGAAACAGCACTCACGGGTGGTGCAAACCCAGATCCAAAATTAACACTGCAAATTTATGATATCTTTTTTAATTATTTTTATACAAAGAAAGATTTGGAACGTTTCCAGGTTGTTCTCGAAAGAAAAAAACAACTTGATCCAAAACAAAATCAAACTTATGATGCAATCTTGAATGATATTAAAAAAAATGGGAGTATCCCGGCAATTAATTTATTACCATTAAAATAAAATGCCAAAAAAAATTATCACCACACTTTTATCTCTTGTTCCGTTAATTGGACTTTATAGTCCAGCAGATTCTTTTTTCCCATTTATCGCTGGGAAAGTATTGTTGTGGGGATTAGTTTTAGGAGCTATTTCATTTGTGATACCTTTTGAGGTACTAGCGAAGACAAAGAGAAATTTTTACACTGAACATTTTATTGAAATCATACGTAAACCACTTGCAAAATCATATGGGTTCTTTCTTGTAACTATGACTATTTCTGTTGTACTTGCCTACGAACCACATGTTGCCTGGTGGGGAAGTTTTGTTCGTTGGGAAGGACTCGTTACCTATTTTTTACTTGGTATTTATTTTTTATATTGTTCGCTGTTTTTTACTCCAAGACTTTGGAAAAACATCACTAAATTAACACTGTTAGTTGTAGTCATTTCAATTGTCTATTCGTTTGGTCAAATTGTCGCAGGCACAGAACGACCAGGTGCACTTATTGGCAACCCTCTTTTTCTTGCACAGTATCTCTTGCTTGCGGGTGGGCTTGTTATTGCAACCCTTGCGAGTGCTTCTTCTTCTAAAAATAAAGTACTCATGTATGTTATGACCCTTGCAGTATTCTTTGGCATATTATTTACGCAGACACGTGGAGTAATTGTCGGCGTTGTTGTTGGTGTAATAGTGGGGCTCATTACTTTTTTAGTACAGAGTGAGAATCACAAAATAAAAATTTTTTGGATATCTAAATCTTCAAAGTGGTTTGCTGGAGTAATTCTGGCTATATTTATGTGTTTTAGTGGTCTATTTATTGCTACGCGAGATTCCGTGGTGTGGCACAAGATACCAATTCTCAAACGTTTCGCTGGATCTGAAATTATCGATAGTACAAGTAAGTCAAGAATCATTTCGATTAATACTTCGATTGCATCAATACTCCCCAAAAATGAAGGTTGGAAAAGAACATTGTTTGGATGGGGAAATGAAAATTATCAATTTGCATGGTCAAAATATTACAATCCTGAATTATATCATTACGACTCAGCTTCATTTGATCGTGCCCATAATAAATATTTTGATGTGCTTGTAATGCAGGGAGTTGTTGGTTTCATTGCCTACCTAGTTTTACTTGCAGTATATTTTGTTTCAATATATAAATTGCACGGTGCAGAAAAATACATACTATTGATTGTCTGGACAGCATATTGTGTACAGAATATTTTTGCATTCGAAAGTTTCTTCGGATATGTTTACCTTGTTTTACTCGGCATATATTTAATGTTTAATTCATACCGCAATGCGTAATTATTTTGTACTTACAATAATGAGTTTGTTTTCAATCGCCACAATATTCCTTGTAGTGAAATACGTTGTTGTTCCTTATGCACAAATGCATACCTGGTTGCATGTTGCAGAAACTCTTAACAAAGAACAAGATAAAAAAATTAATGAAAATAGTTTTCCTTTTAAACAACAAAGTCTCGCATCCCAAATCATCAGACTTGATCTCATTGATTTAGTATTTAAATCACAGAAACCAAATTCATCACTAGGAATAAATTATGATACTGCGCTGAATTTAATGGAAAAATATGCAGCAGAGAATAGCGTGTACCCGTATGTATATTATATGTTGGCAAGAGGATTTGATGAGAAAGCAGTAGCAACTGGCGAAAAGAAATGGTTGATAAATGCTGAAAACTACTATCACAGAGCACTCGTACTATTTCCAAATCGACAAGAGTTTTTATACCCGTATGCATTTAATCTTTTTCAACAAGGAAAGGTTGTAGATGCAAAAGAGGTTTTACTCAATTTATACAAAGCCGATCCGACTTTACCAGAAAATAGTTTTTACCTTGGCATTTTTAGTATTAATCTGGGTGAACAAAGTTACAATGATGCTCTAGATAAAATGGAGTACGCTTTCGAACATGGCTTTGAAGTAATTGATACTGAAGCATTTTCTGACTCGTACACAAGATTATTTATGTACTACTACAAAAAAAACGATATTGTAAAGACAAAAATTGTAGCAACACGATTGAGTACCGTAGAGAATAATCAAAAAGATCTTTTTGCTGAGATTGTTCGCTATGTCAAAACAACAAATTCATTACCTAAGTTACAAATAGAAGAACGATAAAAATGAAAGTATTTTATTTTATTACCAAGTCAGAAAATGGCGGTGCACAAACTGTAATTTATGAGTTGCTTCTGGCACACAAGGCGCTCGGAGACAGTGTTGTTGTAATGGCTTATCCTGGTGGTTGGCTTGAGCAACAAACACGTCTACTTGGGTATATATTTCTTCCAAATAGCAAAATGAAGAAAACATATAATATCTTTTGCTTATTGCAGGCTGGGAGGATATTTTTGAAAGCAGTAAAAGAATTTTCCCCAGATATTGTATCCTGCCATAGTTCATTTTCAGGTTTTGTCGGACGAATTGTATTACGCGGTCAGTACCCAACAGTATATACGGCACACGGTTGGGGTTTTACAGACGGCACACCTTTTATTCGTAAAGTGATAGCTGTACTTGGTGAGAAAATTGCTGCGAGATATTGCGATAAAATTATCTGTGTTTCTGAATTCGACAGAAAGCTCGCTCTGCGATATAAAATAACAAAAGAAGAGCAGTGTATTACTATTCATAATGGTGTAATAATCGACAATAAATTTGCTGACCCGAATACAAATGATTATATTGAGATAATTTTCCCTGGTAGATTAGCGAAACCGAAGCGACAAGATTTACTACTTTACGCAATCGCAGGATTGCCAAAAGATATAAAAAATAAGATTCATGTCACGTTTTCTGGTGGTGGAATAAGAGGTGCCATACTACAGACGCTCGCAGATAAGCTTCAAGTGGATAGAATAATAACAATAACAGGGGAGATAGCTCGGAGTGATAATATTGAACTTATGTCACGAGCACAAATATTTGTACTCCTTTCTGACTGGGAAGGTTTACCGATGACTCTTCTTGAGGCACTGCAAATTGGTTTGCCAATAATTGCAAGTGGGGTTGGTGGTATTCCAGAGGTTATTGATTCTCGCCAAGCAATTATTGTTGAGAATAAAAATATTGATAGTATAAAAAACGCAATAACGAAACTAGTGCTCGATAGTGAATTTCGATGTAGTCTCAGTAAGGCATCTATGAATCGGGGAACTGAGTTTACAAGTGCAAAGATGAGTACAAAAGTTTTTTCCTTATATAAAGAAATTCTCATGATAAGAAATGCAAACAACTAAGACCTACAACTACATTGTATTTTCTCTTACCTATGATTATGAAAATTTAGGAGGTGCAGAGGTGGCAATCAAAGAAATAGTAAAGCGCGTTGCTGGCGAAAGTGTGTGTTTTGATATTATTGCTTTAAACACAAACGGGGTAACTCATGAAAAATTAGAAGGTGTAACTGTACATCGAATCGGCCCGCAAATAAAAAATTTGTATGGTTTTTGGGGGTATCTCTTAAAGTATTGGTATAGTCTCTGTGCCTTTTTTTATGCATATAAAATTGCTAAGAAAAAAACAATTAATGGTGTGTGGTCAATGATGGCAAGCTACGCTGGCTTTGCGGGTCTCTTATTTAAGTGGACACATAAAAATACTCATTTCTTGCTCACTCTTCAAGAAGGTGATTCCATTGAATATATTAAAAAACGAGTTCGTTTTTTCCCTCACATTTACAAAAAAATTTTTAAATATGCCGATACTGTGCAGGTAATCTCAAATATACTTGCAGATTTTGCTAAAGAAATGGGCTTTAGAGGTAATGTTTCCATAATTCCAAATGGAGTTGATTGTGAACACTTTTCACCGGAAGCACCCCGGGGCGAACGTTTGACGATACGGCAGAAGTTTAATATACACATGGATACCAAGCTCATCATCACTACCTCTAGATTGGTTAAAAAAAATGCTATCCATACAATTATTAATGCACTTGCATTTTTACCACTAAAGTATCAATTGCTGATTGTGGGACAGGGCCCCCTTGAGCATGATTTGAGATTTTTGGCTGAAAAAAGAGGAGTTAATAAGCGTATCGCATGGTCAGGATTTCAAAAACACGAAGCATTACCACAATTGTTACGCTCTGCAGATGTTTTTGCAAGGCCATCTCTTTCTGAAGGACTCGGGAATTCGTTCCTTGAAGCAATGGCGTGTGGTATACCAGTGATAGCGACACCGGTAGGAGGGATTGTTGATTTTATAGAAGATAAAAAAACTGGCTATTTTTGTGCAATTGAAAATCCCAAAGACCTTGCAGATGTGATTTTGATTATTTCTCGTAATACTGAGGAGTCAGACAGGGTACGATCTAATGCTCTTGCTTTGATTAGGAATACATATACTTGGGATCGGATAGCTATACAAATGAAAGAACTTTTTAAACATGAAAACAAATAAAAAAATAATTATACTATCACCACTCAAAGACACTATGGCTGGTGGACCAGCACGCTATGCAAAAAAACTCGGCGATTATTTTTTAAGGAAAGGATATAAAGTCACAACACTAATATTTAGCAGATATAATAAATTGCCAACTATAATTCGGCACGGAGTGTTCCTGGTTGTTGTGCTTTTTAACACAGGAAGAGCACGCACAATAATTGCGCTCGATACTTTTTCTGTTGCTCTGCCTGGTAAAATTGTTTCTATACTTACCCGAAAAAATTTTATTGTAAGAATTGGTGGTGATTTTTTATACGAATCATATATTGAAAGAACAAACGAACCGATAACATTAAATGAATTTTATACAAATAAGCCCAGCTTTAATTTTAAGGAGCGCATCATATATAGTGTCCAAAAGTTAATTTTGCATAATAGCATTGTGGTGTGGAATTCAGAGTTTATTAAGGATATTTGGCACAAAGCATATCAGCCAAAAGTCAAAGGCGAGTATATTGTCATAAATGCATATCCTGAGAAACAAAGTGGAAAAAGGGCAATAGGAAATGTCTTTTTGGCAAATTCCCGCCAGCATAAGATTAAAAACATAGATCGGCTTAATAAGGTATGGAGAGAGGCTGGTGAACAGGTTCATAAATTTTACCTTGAAACGAATGAAGTTTCACATCAAGAATATCAAAACAAACTACAATCAGCGTATGCTGTAGTGGTTCCTTCTTATTCAGATATTTCACCAAACACAATTCTTGAAGCACTTGCAATCGGTGTACCGTGTATCCTTACTAAAGAGAATGGTTTACCGCAAGAGATCAAAGAACTCTGCTGTCTTATTGACCCGATAGACAACGCATCTATTTCGCGGGCGATTATTTCTTTTTTTGATGTAAATACATATCAGCACTATGTAGACCTTGCGAAAAAATATTTACCTAAACAAACATGGGAAGAACTTTGTGAAAATTATTATACAATTGCACAAAAATATGAAAATAATTAGCCTTGGTTCTGATAGAAATTTATTTATAGAAGGAAGTCAGGTACGAGAACGAATTGCTCAACTTGGTGGTACTTTTGATAAGTATTTAATTATCGTGCATACCTTAAAGTCACGCGATGGAAAACTTGCACCTGTTGTCCTTAATGCCACAACATCTGTAATACCAACAAATTCAAAAAATCGACTTTTTATGCTGTGGGACATGTTTTTACTTGCCAAGGAGAATATTAATGATCCTCGGTGGGTTATAACCACACAGGATCCATTTTGGGTTGGTATTCTTGGTCTCATTCTTTCGAAAATAAAAAATATAAAATTTGTTGCACAAGTCCATACTGATATCTTTAGTACTTATTTTAAAAAAATGTACAGAATGCAATATTTTTGTGCGTACTTGGTCTGTCGACATGCTACGCGGGTTCGTGTTGTAAGGAGGAGTATTGCAGATAATGTTTATCAGCGATTTGGTGTCCAGAAAGATAGAATAATAGTCTTACCGGTATTTATCCCCCCTACTAATCCAGACTTATTTCAAAGTAATAGCGTGTATTCACACGATGTAAATGTTCTAATTTGTGCACGGCTTACTCCAGAAAAAAATGTTCAACTTGCGATTCGGTCTTTTGCAAGAATACAAAGTAAAAACCAAAACACTGGGCTTTATGTTGTTGGCGATGGACCAGAACGACGATACCTTGAAAACCTAGTTATTTCACTTGGACTAGCAAGTAAGGTACACTTCCTTGGTTGGAAGAATAACATAACTACGTTGTTGTCTTGCGCCAATGCACTCCTTGTACCATCATTTTTTGAAGGATACAGTATGGTAATGGTTGAGGCGGCACAGTATAGGTGTCCGATAGTTACAACTCCCGTAGGATTGGCACAAGATTTGTTGGCAGACGCTGCTTTTATTTCACGAGGTTTTACTGTTGAAGCATTCAGTTCTGTGCTTCACGAAGCACTTACCAACAAAGATAAGTGTAGTAGATATGTCGAGAAAGCTGTAGAAAAAACCAAAAGGGAAATACAAGATATCGAAATATACCAGAATCAGTACCGTAAAATTTTTGAATTTTAAAATGCGTATCATAATTACAACACAAAAGATTGACAAAAATGATGCACTTCTTGGTGTTTACCATGAGTGGGTAAAATCGCTTGCAAAATACGCATCGCGCGTCGATGTTATATGCCTTGAGAAGGGTGATAGTGAGTTCCCCAATAATGTGACGGTTTTTTCGCTTGGAAAAGAGAAAAAAAATCAAATAAAGCTTTATTATTTTTTTCGACTTCTTAAGTATGCACTTCAACTTTTACCAAGGGCTGATGCACTTTTAGTACATATGAATCACGAGTACTTGCTTTTACTCGGGCCACTTGCGTGGGTTTTTAGAGTAAAGACTTTCCTCTTTAAATCACACAGAGCACAGCAACGTTACTTGAGAATAGTCACACGCTTTACAAAAAAAATTTTTACATATACACCACAATCATTTCCTTTCCAAACCAGAAAACTCTTTTGGCTTGGACCTGCAATTGTCTCCGAACGATTCAATACAGTTGATGTATTGCGTAACGAGCCACCGTACACTTTACTCTATGTGGGAAGAATTTCTCCTATTAAGGAAATTGAAAGAACCTTTAATGTGGTATCTCAATTAGCTAGATTAGAGTTACCAGTTACATTGCAAATAGTCGGTGCACCACACTCAAGGGATGATGAGGAGTATCTGCAAAAACTAAAGAAAAATATTATTGAACTTGATATTGAAAAATATGTTGTTTTTATGGGTGAGGTAAGGAATATTGATTTACCATCAATCTATAAACAGGCGAGTTTTTTTATTAATTTGTCTACGAAAGGTGGATTAGATAAGACAATTTTTGAAGCACTTGCATGTGGAGCTATACCAATAACAAATCAAGAAACTGCGCAACAGTATATTGCAGTAAGTTCAGCAGATCTGTTTGTGAAAAACGAGGTAGATGCTGTCACGATTATAAAAAAACTTGTAAGTGATCCTCGTATGATGGATGCTGTACGCTTAGAGCTATTAGAAAACGCAAAAAAATATGCACTTGATTTATTTATTAAAAAAATGTATTTACAAATCAAAGGTGAGCGGGATCCTGATTTTGTTGGTATAGGTGCACAACGTGCTGGCACTTCATGGATTTATGCAAATTTGGCAAGTCATCCACAAATATGTATGGGGGAGAAAGAGCTACACTTCTTTTCTCGGGAGAGATTTCATACTAAGGGGCTTGGGTGGTATCGTGCCCACTTTGTTGATTGCCCCCCTGGGGCTTTATGTGGCGAGTTTTCTACCTCATATTTATACTCCAAGGATGCCCAAGATAGGATTATTACAAATTTTCCAAATTCAAAAATCATTGTTGTTCTAAGAAATCCTATTGAAAGAGCATTCTCAAACTACTACATGGACATAATGTCTGGGGCAATATCTAAAAACACATCTTTTGAACAGGCGCTTATGCGTGACAATGGGTATATTGATAGAGGTAAATATTTTAAGCACCTCGCGCAGTTCTACCTGAAAAATAAAGAAAATATTCTTGTACTTATTCATGAAGATAGTAAAAATAATCCAGAAAAGTATATGTCGAGCATATACAGTTTTTTAGGTGTTGATCCGACATTTCGATCAGAATTTCTTTTTACAAAAATAAATGAGTCAAGAGTTCCAGGGTTTGTTATGATCGAAAAAATCATGAATTGGGGCGCCGCAACTTTTCGAGCACTCGGCTTTGCAAAACTTGTGTGGTATATTAAGCGACGTGGTATTGCCGCGGTAGTACGGCAAAAGAATACAAAAGAAACCAAGGTTGTTTTCAAAAGCGCCGAGCTTCGAGAGAAACTAGTAAATGAATTCAATCAAGATGTAATAAATTTATCAGAATTACTTGATCGTGATTTATGCAGAGAATGGCTGAAAAAATAAAAAAAATACTTCGCTCAGGATTTCTTTTCCTGCTGTACTTTTCTGGCATAGTTGCCTTACGTTTTTGGTTTATTGGAAGGAGGAGTGGTCCGCGTGTTCGAATTATCACATATCATCAAGTCAAAAAACACCAAATTGAGAAATTTGATAAAAATCTTGCAATGCTATCGCGGCAGTGTAATGTGCTTACCCCTGAGGCGTTTGCTAACAGCAATTTCTCACAGACAAAACTAAATATTCTCATTACATTCGATGATGGTTATGCGTCTTGGATGACAAACGTTTTACCATACATGGAAAAGCATCAACTTAAAGGGATCTATTTTATCCCTTCCGGCTATATTGATGCTGGAGAAAATGGCACTGATTTTTATGCAACAAAGCGCCTTTCAATTAAAAGTGTTGCGCCACTATCTTGGGAGGATGTGAAAAAAATCGCGCAAAAAGATGTAATAGGTGGACACACAATTAGCCACCCTATTTTGGGTTTAATTGATATGCATGCACAAAAATTTGAGATTGGTGAAGATAAAAAAAGAATTGAAGAAAAGATTAAAACAAAACTCGAATATTTTGCGTATCCATTTGGAGATAAAGCGCGGGTTCCATCGCGATGCTACTCTGTGCCACAAGAGCTTGGGTATAAATTTGCGTTCACAACAATACCAGGTTTTTATACACAAACAGATTCACCGTTTTCAATCAATCGCGACTGTCTTGAACCCGATTTCAGCCCACTGATTACAAAAGCTTGGATTTATGGCGGTTATGACATATTTCGTTTCTTTAAACGCGTAATCGTATTTTGATATGTTTTTTACTTATATAATCAAAGGAAAATCAATAAGCAGGGCGCTCTTTTTGATTGCACTAGAGAAATTTTTACGAAAACAAGATATTTTCAATAAAAGATTGAACATACTCGAACTTGGTTTTGAGCCTGCATCACATCACCGCTTTTTGCCGAAAAACTGGTCAATTACTTCTGCAAATTTTCATTCAAAAAGTGATAGGACACTATCGTTTGATTTAGAAAAAGCATTCCCTATTAATACAAATACATATGATGGTGTAATTGCATTCAACACACTTTATGCGGTGTATTGTTTTGAAAACTGCATTAATGAATCCTTAAGAGTAGCGCGGTCATTTGTATTATTTAACGTACCCTTTATTACTCGCTCTACACCAGACCCTCATGATTTTACACGTCTTGGGCTCGAAAGATTGATTAACATTGCAAAAAAATACCAGGAAAATGGTTTAATTAAGGAATATAAAATTATTCCATATGGAGGCTCATGGAGTGCTGCTGTAACAGTTCTTAATCCGTACTTTCCTTTTACTATTATCCGTGTTCCCATATATTATTTAGCACGTTTGCTCGACACTCTCGATTCACTAAGAAAGACATATGCGCCGATCGGGCATATTATTTTGCTAAAGAAATAAATGAATAAAATCAAACAAAGAATATATAGTGCATGGCGTCTTGGCGGAAACGTGTCTTCTCGATGCAAGCTACTACTCTTTCAGCTACTTGTGCCACTTCAAAGACGTATATTAAAAAGAGAATATTTACCCACATCATTAGTTGTAAGAATTGATAAAAAAATACAGATGGACTGTGTAATTTTTGACCTTACAGATGTTGCTGCTCTAAGGGATATTGTGATTGAAAAAGAATATTTATACGGGGAAAATACTTCTCCTAGTACAATTGTCGATCTGGGGAGTAATACTGGAATATCTGTATGTTACTTCAACGCGCTCTTCCCAAATGTTCACATTGAAGCATTTGAACCAAATCCTGAAGTTTATCCTATGCTTGTACGTAATTGTGGCCAACTTAAGAATGTGCATTTAAATAAAACAGCAATTAGCAGTAATAATCATGAAATTGATTTCTTTATACATCCACATAGTACCAAGTCGTCATCGTTTACCAAACGTTCACCACAAAGTATTTTAGTGAAAGTTCCAGGATGTACGCTCGACGATATTTTACCTCATGAACCAATTGATTTACTAAAATTTGATATCGAGGGTGCTGAATTTTTTGTTTTCAACAATTGTAATATGGAACGAGTCCAAATATTTATTGGGGAAATCCACGAAGATATTGCACATAAATCAATAAACGAAATTCTGCAGCTTTTTTCTAGGACACACAAGGTAATAAGTAAAGTGACTGGCAAAGGTCGATATATGATATATGGAACAAAAAAATAAAATGCGCATTTTATTTTTATCATTTGATTGGAGGAATATGGCGCGTAACGATCCAAACGAACTCCTCCGGAGGTTGGAGCGTGATGGTATTCTTGCTGATAAAAATCAAATTACCGTGTTTGCACTTGGTGGGCAATCTTACCGCGCAGAAATTAAGAAAAATGTATCAATTGTTACAATTAGGTGTGCCGTCAGGTCACCAAGAATTTTAGCAGATATCTTTTACGGTTTTGTTGCTTCGCGTTTTTTTAAAAAAAACAAAAAAAATTATGATGTTATTATGACGGCTGACCCACACATCTTGTGGTGGCTTATCTTTTTCCCAAAAAAACCACGAATATTATATTTTCTTAACACACACTACCGGATTCTCTCAAAGAAAAATAGAAGCTATTTTTCTTACATGTATACTGTTATAAACGAAATAATTATTCGGAAAATGTTATCTATTGTATTTGTGATTAGTAATGAGGGGTTATGGTATGCGCGCCAATTTCTAAAAATGCCTAACAAATATTGTATTAAGTACATACCAAATACATTTATGCACGATGAAGTGAGGGCACAAAATGAAGCCCAAGAGTTGCGTTTAAAAATGACGTACTCGCAAGGTGAAATGATCCTGTTGGTGGTGTCGCGCCTTGAAAAGGAGAAAGGAGTTGATAATGCGTTGCGGTGCTTCTTTGAGGTCGTGAAATCTGTACAAGCGCATATGTGTATTATTGGCGATGGTTCTGAGTTTGAAAAATTGGCTGATTTTGTGAAAAAAAATGACCTATCGGGAAAGGTTACATTTATCCCGAGTATGCCACATGAGATGCTATGGTCATACTACTACGCGAGTGACTTGCTCATACAGTGTTCTCGATCAGAAGGTCTAGGGCTGGTTGTACTTGAGGCAATGCTTGCAGGGCTTCCGGTTGCTAGTACCAAAGTAGGTGGACTTTGTGATAGTATAGGCACACACGAGGAACGCGGGATATTTATTGATCCAAATCAACCTTCCCGTGTCATCGATTATTTACAGAAGATAAAGGAGGGAAATTTACAAATTCTTGAAAAGAGAAAAAATGCAAAGAGTTTTGTGGAAAATAAAATTAAATCTTTTACTTCAATAAATCAATTACTACCCAATGAATACCATACTTTCAATTCATGATGGTCATAACGCATCTGCAGCGATTCTTGTTGATGGTGCAATAAAAGTTTGCGTATCAGAAGAAAGGATAAACCGCAAAAAATTTTTTTGGGGGTGGCCTTCACAATCAATTGACTATGTATTTTCTGAAAGTGGTATTAACCCAAGTATGGTTGATGTGATTTGTATTTCCCACCTCTCAACTACAAGATATGCATTAAGAAGACTTGGTGATTTCTCAACATATAATATTTTTCGCCCCAAAATAGTTTTAGGAAACTTTTATAATATTTTTCAGGCAGCAAAAAGGGAATATGCAATTAGAACATTTAAAAACAAAAATTGCCCTAGGGCAAAACTTTATTTTTCTGATCACCATCGCGCACACGCAGCTTCGGCATATTACTGTTCAGGTGTAAAGGATGCACTTGTTATTACCTGTGATAATCTTGGAGATACATATTCACATACAGCATGGAGTGTAGATAATGATACGTGGACCAGGATTGTTTATGGTGATGGTAATGAATCACTAGGGGCCTTCTACGGTGCAGTAACTGAAGCACTCGGGTTTAAGCCAAACCAACATGAAGGTAAAATTGTTGGGCTTGCCGCATATGCTGATGGCTCAAAGCTTCTATCTCAAATGAAGAACTTTTGTGTCAATGCTAGTGAAGACAAACTTCATTTTTCCCGAAGACGTTATCGGGAGATGGTGTCTTGGATAAAGAGTCTTCTTGCTAATGGTTATACCAAGGAGGAGATTTCTTCCGCAGCGCAGATGTTATTGGAAGAAATCATGGTAGAGCATATTTCTGCACTTCTTACTCTATATCCACATACCTCAATTCTTCTCGCAGGTGGTGTATTTGCTAACGTAAAATTAAATCAACGAATTAAAGACAAGTGTCAAATAAAACATATTTTTATCCAGCCTGCGATGGGAGATGAGGGGCTCGTTCTTGGTGCAGCTTGGCGCTATCTATCTGAAAATAATAAGCAAATAAAGGATTCACCATTGCAAACCATGTATTTCGGTACACGTTTTAAAACAGAAAACATTCAATCAGGTATCAATACAGAAAAGTATGATTGTATGGTGATTGAATCCATTAGTTCAATCGCACAAGCTATAGCAGACGGGAAAATTGTCGGGATATTTGATGGGGCAATGGAGTTTGGACCGCGCGCCCTTGGCGCTCGTTCAATTGTTGCAGATCCTAGAAATAAGGATGTAAATGCACTCCTTAACTCTCGATTAAAAAGAAGTGATTTTATGCCATTTGCACCGTCGGTTTTATTTGAATATGCAAATAAATTATTTGTAAATAGTAAACCTGCACAACACACTGCAGAATTCATGACGATTACATTTGATGTTACTTCTGAATGGTCAAAAAAAATATCAGCAATAGTGCATGTAGACGGAACTGCTCGACCTCAATTTGTTCGAAGGGAGAAAAATAAAAAATATTGGGAACTTATAGATGCTTTTAATAACATTACTGGAGTACCACTTGTAATGAATACAAGTTTTAATATGCACGAGGAACCAATTGTTTCATCACCCGAAGATGCACTCCGTTCTCTTGATGTTGGTGCAGTAGATTGTATAGTTTTTAACTATGAGTTACTTGTTCAGAAGAAGAAAGTGGAGTAAAAAAAGTAAAAACGAGGAGTAGTAATAGAAGAATTGTTGCACTTACCATCTTTCCAACTACTACACCCCAGATTCCATATTGTTGGGCGCAGATAATAATAATTGAACTATCAAGTATTAACTGGGCAAAGTTTGAAATTATAATTGCTCGTGTTTTTTTATAGGCATTTAAATAAGATACAAGTGGTATTTGTAGTGCAAGAATAACTGTTGTTATGCTCAGTGCTTGTGAGTAGCGAATTGATTCAAGGTATGTTGGAAAAAGTGTGTGAAATATAATCGGTGCAATAAGTACATATGTGCATGAGCCAAAAAGTGCAATACCAAAAAGAAGCAAAAGGTATTTTTTTAATTGAGATCGTACACGTGACTCATCTTTTGCAGAAAAGTGAGGTAAAGCAAGTGAGGGTATAATTTTATAAAAACCACGCATTTGGTCTGGCAAGGCATAGGCAAATGAATAGATTGCAAGTGCGACTGGGCCAAGTAATGAGAATGTCAGAATTTTATCTGATTGTTCAGCAATGTTTTTTACGAATGAAATAATACTTAATTTTATACCGTAATTTAAAATTGGTTTTACGGAAGGTGCAGGGACATCTTTCTCTTCCCGTAAAACTTTTAGATGAAAGTAGATTGACATTATTGTCTGTACTACAAAAAAACCCGAGATTACATATGCACCTGAATGGGTAGACCAAGCGAGAAGAATAATTGTCAATGTCTGCACAATTGTCGTGCTGATACTTGCAGTTGTAAGGACTTTGAAATTACGCTTACCGTTATAATATGCAGAATAAGTATTGTAAGTAGTTAGCAGTAGTGTAGAAAAACTAATAATTAAAAGAGGGAATTTGGTTACACCTTGCGGGAGTGGGAAAAATAAAACGTAGATAAGTGCGCATATGGTTATAAGACTGTTCCATAGTAATTGGTAGGTAATAATTTTTCTGTAAATTCCTGTGCTATTTTGTGCGATTGCGCGTGTTGTTGCAGTATTTATTCCGGTAAGTGTAAAAGCACCCATTATTGCAGAAATGGAAAGTAATAATTTATAAAGACCGTATTCAGATTTTGGCAAGAGGTGTGCAAAAGCAAGGCTCGTGAGTAGGGTGCAAAAAATTCCGATTATATATGATACAGCTAAAAATCCTCCTTCCTTAATGTATGTAGAAAGATGTAGATTGAGTTTTTTTTCAAAAAAACTAATCATTTAATGTGTAAAAATTATCTGCACAGTTTTTAAAATAATACCGAAATCGAGAAAGATATTCCTATTGTTTAAGTAGTATAAGTCATACTCAAATTTTTCTTGAGATTCCATGATTGATCGTGCATAGCGGAACATGATTTGTGCCCAACCCGTAAAGCCAGGCTTAATACTGTGTCGCAAGAAATAGTAGGGGATTTGTTTCTCAAGATTTTCAATAAATTCTGGTCGTTCAGGTCGTGGTCCAACAAGCGCAATATCACCACTGAGTATGTTTATCATCTGTGGCACTTCATCAAGGTGTGTAAGTCGAAGAATGTTTCCCACGCGCGTAATGCGGGGATCTTTCTTATCTGCCCATTGTACTCCACTTACCTCAGCATTTTGTTTCATTGAGCGAAGTTTGAGTATTTTAAAATATTTACCACGTAAGCCTACGCGTGTTTGTCGATAAAAAAGTGGGCCACGGTCTTCAATTTTAATTGCAATAAATGCAAGAACAATAAATGGAGTGAAAATGAGAAGTATGGCGATCGCAATAATGATTTCTATCAAGCGTCGAAAGATAACATAAAGCGCTCCTTCGCGACGCTCCATGATGCGTATTGCCACTGAGTCATCAACGAGGTTGATTGGTATACGAAAAAGAATGTTTTGGAATGCATCACGGGTTGAAAGTGCACGGCATTTGGTTGTAGCTAAAAGTGTAAGATCATCACTACTAAGGTGGGGATGGTAAACAACAATGCCAGTATCTCCGAGTGTGTTAAGGGCATTTTTAAAGTCTGTAAAGTTTCCAGCAAAGGTATATCCAAGGTGTGGATTTTTTTTAATCTCCTGTATGAGTATTTCTGTTTCTTTATTGGTTCCGAGAGTGACAATTTTTGTTTTAAAACTTGTAGTAAAAATTCGAAAATACAGAAGTCTCCAAAGGAAAAAGAGTAAGCCAAAAAAGCCGACCAAAATGAGCAAATTTGTCTTTGGGGTAACTGAAGAGGGGATAATATAAAACAGTAACACTCCGCTTACTAGTGCAGTCACAAGGCTTAGTATGATATTTCGTATAGTTTGCGTGGTAGGTCGTGCATACTGGAAGTCGTATAGATTGAAAACATAGAGAATTATTACCCAGATAACATAAAGCAAGATGAGCGCCATTGTGTGTGATGTAATTATTGTGTTAGGAATTGGCCACCCAAAACGAACAATAAACATAAGCCAAGTTGCCCCTAAAAAAGCCATGGTGTCCCCGGCCAACAGTAGGATCTTGCGTATGTATGACATATGGGTAGTATACACAAGTTGACAGATCTTGCCAGTCTGGTAGAATGGTCCCCGTAGGCCAAAGACAACAGGCGTCCTTGTAAAAGAGGAAGAAGTCCTGTCGAGGTTTAAATATCCTTTTGATATTTTTCTCTATTCGGCCCTACGAGGTCGATTTTTTAGTTTAAGTTATTTTATAGTATGGCAATTTCACTCGATAAGAAAAAAGAAATTGTAAAGAATCTTGAGGGTTCATTGAAGAATGCGCAGTCTATTGTGTTTGTGCACTTTAAGAAACTTCCAATGGCTGCAACCACCGAACTCCGCAAACAGTTGCGTGAGCAATCAGTAGGTTACACCGTGGCAAAGAAAACCCTCATGAAGCGTGTACTCGGCTCACAAGGTTATGCCGGCGAAATGCCTCACCTCGGTGGTGAAGTCGCACTCGCTTATGGTGCTGACCTTTTAGCGCCAGCGCGTGAAGTTTACAATTTCCAAAAAACACACAAAGACGGTGTTGAGATTCTCGGCGGCGTATTTGAAGGAAAGTATATGAATGGTGCAGAAATGCTTTCGATTGCAACAATCCCACCAATGGATACACTCCGTGGTATGTTTGCAAATGTGATTAATTCTCCACTTGCCCGTTTTGCGATTGTGCTCAATGAGTACGCAAAAACGAAGTAATACAATTAGTAATTAGTAGAAAATATATTATGGAAAATCAAATTGAAATTCCGGCAAAGTTTAAGGACATTGTCGAAAAAGTTGAAGGTATGTCAGTTATTGATCTCCACGAACTCGTAAAACTTCTCGAGTCAAAGTGGGGTGTGTCAGCAGCGGCAGTCGCTGCAGGTCCAGCAGTTGCAGGTCCAGCAGTTGAAGAAAAGGATAGTTTTAATGTTGTCCTCGCTTCTGCAGGCGAACAGAAAATTGCAGTTATGAAGGTGGTAAAAGAGGTGCTAGGTCTTGGCCTCAAAGAGGCAAAGGATCTCGTAGATGCTGCTCCATCAACACTCAAAGAAGGCATGAAGAAGCCTGAGGCTGACGATCTTAAGAAAAAGATCGAAGAAGCTGGTGGAAAAGTTGAACTTAAGTAACATATAAAAAAACCCTCTCAATGAGAGGGTTTTTTTATATGTTTGCATCCAAAGCACCGAGGCGTACAATTGAAGTTATGATTCAGCTTCGGAAGGCGTCACTACTGCTAATAGTACTTATACCTACCTTTGTAAGTTTTTACGTTGGTTATTCGTTTACCAAAAACGAAATGGTAAATGCCAGCATACCGGTTCGTTCAAAGGCAAACCCATATCCATTGATTAGTCCATTGTTGGCATACGAAACACCAGAAAGTGGTTTGCAGGGGAAATATAAAGAATTAAAAGGAGAACTTCAAAAGTATATAGATATAAATAAGGACAGTGGTAAAATTTCAGTTTATTTTCGTGACTTGGGCAAGGGACAATGGATTGGGGTGAATCAGGAAAATGAATATTCTCCAGCAAGTCTCTTAAAAGTACTCATAATGATTGCCTATTTTAGGCAGGCAGAGAATGATCCTACAATATTGAAAGCGAGATTTTTGTATACTGACGAACTAAAACGACTAATTGATACAACGGCATTTGCAGAGACAACAAAGCTCATACCTGGAAACTATTACGATGTTGATTCACTCATAAAACTAATGATAGTTGATTCTGATAATGGAGCAAAAGATTTGCTTTATAAACATATCGATAATCAAGCATTAACTGAATTTTACGCTGCACTTGGATTATCGGGCGAAAATAAAAATTCCCAATATACCATTTCACCCAAAACATATGCTTACTTTTTTAGATTGCTTTATAACGCTACGTTTTTAAACGCCGAATATTCAAACCAAGCTCTAACAATCTTATCAGAAGCAACATTTGATGAGGGACTCGTTGCTGGCGTACCAAAGGAGATAACTGTTGCACATAAATTTGGTGAAAGAATTGAAGCAGGTAAAAATATTACAACCGTCGAGTTGCATGATTGTGGAATTATTTATGCCCCTCAAAAGCCTTATTTGCTTTGTGTGATGACACAGAGTGGGTCACTTGAAAAAAACAAAAAAACTATTTCTGAAATAAGTAAAATTACATACGACATATTCGTTCGTTAACTTATAGTGCAAATACTTCACCCAAAAGTTTATTCCACGTGTCGTTAAGTAATGTCACGATAAGAAAGCAGGGAACAAATACAATCGAGATAATAATAAAAAGTAATAATTTAAATATTTTTTCCATGTTGTAAGGCGGTAAAGAGTCTTATAATACAAGGAAGTATAGCCTCTAGCGTAGGAGCGGGCAAGGTGCTAGAATAGTGCATCAATGATAGACATTCTCGGTAAACTTCTAGGTTCACCAGCACGCGTTAAAATAATGCGCCTTTTCCTCCTCAACCAAGAAAAGGGGTTTGAAAACAAGGACATTGTACGTCGCTCCAAGGTCTCGGTCGGATCTGCTCGTAGAGAATTGGCTCACCTTGCTTCGCTTGGTTTTATAAAAAAGAAGACATTCACCAAAGAGCTACCTGTGACAGAAGGGCGCAAGCGCGCAAAGGCAAAAAAGGTTAGTGGATGGTTTCTTGATACAACATTCCCTTATCTCACCCAAATGATCGAGCTTTTGATTGATGCAGAATTTCTCCACAAAGAAGATCTCATTGCTCGTTTTAAAGTTGCAGGTAAGTTAAAGTTACTTGTGATATCAGGAATTTTCCTCAAGGATAATGAATCGCGTGTCGATCTTCTTGTAGTAGGAGACAAACTCAAGCGACCATATATTGAAAATGTTATCAAAAATATTGAAGCAGAAATTGGTAAAGAGCTCTCGTATGCACTCTTTGAGACTGAGGACTTTATCTATCGAGTAAATATGTACGATAAGCTTGTGCGAGACATTCTTGACTTTCCACACGAGCGCCTCGTTGAGGCAAAAGAGTTATCCACACGGCTAGTACAAAATTCCTAGCTATTGGTATAATTAACCTAGCACTTTTGGATGGTCGAGCCTTACAAAAGGTATAGTTTATAAGTAATATTCTGCTTTTCGGACGCGAGTCCGAGAGCGTACCCGCCGGAAGGTGGGATTTGAAATATGTTTATCAACACTTGGGGCGAGGTTTTCACTACGTCTCTCCAGTCACTCTGGATGGGTTTTATTAGTTTTGCTCCGAATCTTATTATTGCGATTATCGTATTCATCATCGGCTGGATGGTTGGCTCACTTGTGGGTAAGGCTATTGCTCAAGTTGTGAGCGCCCTCAAGATCGACAAACTCTTTGAAAGCGCTGGCGCTGGTGAAATGATGCAACGCATGGGCATGAAGCTCAATGTGGGTAGTTTTCTTGGTGGTCTCGTAAAGTGGTTTATCATTGTAGTATTTTTGATGACCTCTCTTGAGTTCCTCCATCTTTCACAGGTCAACGATTTCCTTCGCGAAGTAGTCCTTGGTTATCTTCCAAACGTTATCATTGCAGCACTTATCCTTATCATTGCATCAGTCGTTGCTGACGCTATGAAAAAGATTGTTGCAGGAAGCGCAAAGGCAGCAAATGTACACCTTGCAAATTTGATGGGTACAGTAGCACGCTATGCAATTTGGATTTTCGCTTTCATTATCGCGCTTTCTGAGCTCGGTATTGCAAGCACCTTCATGCAAGTACTCTTCACCGGTTTGATTGCAATGCTCGCAATCGCAGGTGGTCTCGCATTTGGATTGGGCGGAAAAGATGCGGCAGCTCGCTTCATCGATCATGTGAAGAACGAAATGTCTTCACGCTAGTCATCCGTC
>CALRHK010000010.1 GCA_943359475.1 Candidatus Nomurabacteria bacterium | reverse complement strand
TGTAGTGTTTATTGAGGAGGGAATTTTCGAGAGCGAAGTGCTAGGGATTTATCTGCGTTCGCAACAAAAATGGGTTGACCGCAAAGGTTCATACGAAGAATACATCATGGCCGTTGTCGCTGCGTTTACTTCGCACATCAAAGGAGTGCATTATAGTGACTTTGACCGTGCAGCAAAAATTGTTATTGCTCGCAATAAAGACCGTCTCTATCGATAGACTCGCGACTTAACTCAAAAACTAAAGAAGAAAGGATACTATCTACTTGCAATCTCTCACTCACCAAAAGGCATTGTTGATCCATTTGCAAAACGACTTGGATTCGACAAAGTATATGGAATGTTCTATGAACTTGGACCAACGGATAAATTTAATGGCAAGATTGCTGATGAGCATCTGATACGAAACAAGGCAAATATTTTACGTCGTGCTGTTGCAAAGGAAAATCTCACACTCAAAGGTTCAATTGGTGTCGGTGATACGGAAGGTGACATCCCCGTATTTGAGCTGGTAGAAACACCTATTTGTTTTAATCCAAATATGACGCTCTATCGTCATGCAAAACGCAATAAGTGGAAGATTGTTGTTGAGCGCAAAGACGTAATCTACGAACTTAACTAATCTTTCGTACTACTGTCTCATCATTTGAGTCAGATACTTCATAGCCAGCTTGCAAGAGCTCTTCTCGTATTCGATCTGATTCTTCCCACTTTTTTTCTGTTCGTGCTTGGGTACGTGCCTCAATAAGTGTACGAATATGGGTCGGGAGGGTTTCGTTTTTTAACGTATCGAAACCAAGGCCGAGTATTGTATCAAAAAGGAGCGCTGTAGCTCTGCGATCTTCTTTGCTTGTAGTCTCGTCTGCAAGCATTTCCCATAGAATAGGGAGCGTTTCGGGAGTATTAAGGTCGTTATTGATTGCTGTGGTAAATGCCGTGACATATTTAGAGATAGGTGTGCCAGAGTTGTCCCCGAGATTTATAAAAAGTCGATAGAGACGTTTGAGTGCGTTTTCTGTGCCACTGAGGGCTTCCCAGCTGAAATTCACAAGCGTACGATAGTGCGCCATAAGAAGCCAGAGACGATATGCCAACGGGGAGATTGCATGTGACTCAAGATCACGGAGATAAACGGTATTGCCAATCGATTTTGCTATTTTCTCACCGTTGATATTGAGGAATGCATTGTGCATCCAGAAGTGAGCGAGGGGTTTGCCAGTCGCACATTCTGATTGAGCGATTTCATTGTTGTGGTGTACAGAAATATGATCAATACCACCGGTATGAATATCGAAACTTTCGCCGAGGTATTTCATTGACATCGCCGAACATTCAATATGCCATCCAGGGAAACCTTTTCCAAAAGGAGCATCATATCCGAGCTCACTATTGAACTTCCAGAGTGCAAAGTCGCGCACACTGTGCTTTTCAGTATTGATACCAATACGAGAATGTTCTGCATCGAGAGGTGTAAGTCCACCAAGTTTGCCGTAGTGCAAATCTTTTTCTGTATCGAAATAGATACCGTCACTTGTGACATAGGTAAAACCTTTCTCGGTAAGAGTTTCGATGAGTTTAATATTTTCTTGTATGTGATCACTCGCAAAGGGGAATTCTTGTGGGAGCAAGATATTCAGTGATCGCAAATCATTTTTAAATTTACCGAAATAGAATTCAGCAACATCGCGCATGGCTTCTAGCGTCAGCGGTTTTCCTTCACGCTTGAGTGCTTTGGTCATCTTGTCCTCGCCATCATCAGCGTCACTCGTAAGGTGTCCAATATCTGTTACATTGATGACTTGGTGGACAGTATAACCATTGAACGCAAGTGTACGACGCAAAATGTCCGCAAATACATATGAACGGAGATTTCCGATATGAGCATAGTCGTAGACCGTAGGACCGCAATCATAGAGACCGACTGTTGCACCAGCTGGTTTGTCAAAAGGTTCTTTTTTGTGACCGTATGTGTTGTAGAGCTCAAGCACCATAGTAATGGGGGCATTATACCAGTCAATTGGGGTAGTCCACAAATTGGTACCTATCGTATAAGGTATCGAAATGAAAGCAGAATAAATGTTAAGAGAAGTATGATAAGCGCGCCGATGAAGAGTGTGAATCGTTGATTGTATTTTTGCACTAAATTCGCAAGAGTATAAGTATGTGTATTTTTTAACAATTGGGCAAAGGTGTCAATTGTACTAGAGAGTTCCGTATGTAGTTGTATAAGTTCCTGATACTTCTCATCGCCATAGAGTTTATGTAGCTGTTCGAGAGACTCTTGGTGTGTAGTAAGCACATTTTTTGTGTTGATTTGCTGTGAATATGTCTCCAAAAGACGAGGTGCAGCTGTATGCAAATATGCTTGATCAGTGACTGTATCGTTGATTTCGGAAAGGCTTTGCAGATAATGCTTCTTGATGAGCTCGCTAAGAAGTACGTGTGTTAGATTTTCTGGTGCTACTGCTTTTGAAAGTGTTAGCAGCTCAAAATCACGAAATAGCTGGTTGCTATGGTCGCTCGGTACTTTGTGGATAGTTATAAGTGTCGAAGGGCTCACTATGCATTGTAGTTGTATCGGTACACTGTTTGGATTTTTGATACGGCGTGGGAATTCGAGTGCCACAAAAGTAGTCTGATGTTCACTATAAAAAGCGTTGCCATTCTCATGAGCGAGAGCATTTTCTATTTGTTTCGGTAAAGAGTGTTCATTGACTAATGACTCAAGCTCCTCCTGTGTCGGTGCTTCAACGATAACCCAAAGCACATTTTTATATTTGTATTTTTGAATCATGAACTTAAATGAAAAGGGAAATGAGTGTTGCGATACTAGCGATACCCATGAGTCCAGTAACGAGCCATCCAAAGAAATTGGTCGACTTTCTGTTTGCGTGTTCACCCATAATTTTCTTATTACTACTGAGGCTCACAATACATACCATAATGATTGGCGCAATAATACCATTTGCAACTGCGGAGTAGATGAGTATTTTTATCGGATCAATTTTAAAGAAGTTCAAGAGTAATCCAAGGAATACAGATAAAATCATCACGCCGTAGAAAGAGCGCGCATTGCGGAGTTTGCGGTACAAGCCTTCTTTCCAAGAAAAACTTTCAGCCACCGTATATGATGCTGAAGCGGCGAGTACTGGTATTGCAAGTAACCCAGTGCCGATAATACCAAGCGCAAAAAGTATGTATGCAGCATTACCTGCAAGTGGCTTGAGTGCAAGTGCCGCATCACTTGCTGTTTCGATATTAGTGATGCCGTTTGCATAGAGTGTGGCACCACATACGGCGATAATACAGAACATTACAAAGTTGGAGAGGAACATTCCAGACCAAATATCAACTCGCATTCTTTTGATATCCTTTTTTGTGACGTGTTGTCGTTCTGCAAGCGTTGTTTTGCCATCAAGGATTTCTTCTTCGACTTCTTGGGACGTTTGCCAAAAAAATAAGTATGGGGAAATGGTCGTGCCAAGTATTGCAGTCACAAGAAGAAGCATATCTTTGTTGAATCTAAGTGACGGAACGAGAGTATGGAACGCTACTGCATGCCAATCAAATTTGATAAAAAACATCGAAGCCACATACGCAAGTAGCACAAATGAAAGCCATTTGAGATATTTTGCATACGTGCGGTAACTAAGAAAAATTTCAAGGAGGAGTATCCCTACCCCAAAAAACACAACGAGAGGGATATAGCCAAACCCTGGTGCGAGCAACTGTACTGCGCTTGCCATAGCACTCAGATCAGCACCGATGTTAAACGTATTGGCGATAAAGAGAAACGTCATACACATATAAAGAATTCGTACTGAATAGTGGCGTTTGATATTTGAAGCGAGACCACGTCCTGTTGAGAGTGCAATGCGGGCACACATCTCTTGGATCATTGCCATAAAAGGGAAGGTAAATAGTGAAAGCCATAGGAGCTGGAGACCGTACTTTGCCCCAGTTTGTGAATAGGTCGCAATACCTGATGGATCGTCATCTGATGCGCCGGTGACGAGTCCTGGACCGAGTGTTTTCCAATACTTTTTTGTTTGCTCGGTAATTTTGTTGTGAGAAATTTCTCGAGTTATTTTCTTTGTGAGACTAACGCTACCTTCCAGTATTTCTGCAGGGGCATCAATCAATTTTTCGAGGTTTTTGTCCATAGATTGTATATAGTATAGCCTACTTGTAGCCTCTTTTTGTGTGGATTAGCCACTTTTTTGGGTGGTTGTCAAAGTCTTGCGTTTTTTACGAAAATATATATACTATACGAACTATGGCAAAAAAGGCAGTACAAGACGAATTCGCAGTAATTACCACAGGCGGCAAACAATATAAAGTTGCTGTTGGTGACACTATTACTGTCGAGAAACTTCCTGGCGAACACAAGGTTGGTGATACTGTTGTTTTTGATAAAGTACTCCTCGTTGATAATGGTGTAGATACCACGATTGGCATGCCTTACATCACCGGTGCAAAGGTTGAGGGATCATTCAAGGGAAACGGACGAGCTCAAAAGGTGCTTGTTGTTAAATACAAGGCAAAGAGTCGCTACTTGAAGCGTAATGGTCACCGACAGCCATTCTCAAAGATTGAAATCACCTCTATAAAATAAAAACCCGGCTTGTGAGCCGGTTTTTTATTTTCGATTTTCGAGTGCATTTTTGATTGTATCTTGGTCAGAATATTCGAGTTCGCTACCAGTAGAGAATCCTCTACCGAGATTTGATACCTTGATGCCATTTTGCGCAACAATGGGCTCGATACTTTCTCGCACGTATCTGTCGGTATTTTCGCCTTGGGGAGTAAGAGAGAGTGCAATAATAATTTCCTTTAAACCATTTTGGGCTTGTTTTTTGACTTGTGAGACGAGCTCGTTAATACGTACTTTGTCAGGAGTACTTTTCTCAACTATTGGAACAAGACCGCCAAGTACAAAATAGTGACCTTTGTACAACTTTGATCGGCGTACAGCTTCAAAATCGGAATCTTTTTCTATAACAAGCAGGAGGCTTTTGTCGGTTTCAGGTGAAGTACATTCTGGACACTCGTCGTAACCATCAGCAGGAAAATAACGATAGCAGGACCTACATTGTGCAATACGTTGTTTGAGTTTCTTAATATTTTCTGATAACGAATCAATATACTCCTGATTTTTGCTTAACAATGCATACACAAAACGGCGAGATTGTCGTTCGCCAATCCCGGGAAATTCTAAAAATAATTTTGAGAGCCTATCAATATCGTCTTTCATAAGAACTAAAATTCATCAAGTGGATCTGGTGTTGTTGCTGGTGCAAAATCTGATAAGCTACTTTTTTCAAGATCCAAGAACGTAGTCGTTTTTTCGTCGAAGTAGAGATCAACTTTGCCGATCGGACCATTGCGGTGTTTTTCAATTAAAATCTCCGCGATGTTTGTTTTCTCGTCCTGACCTTTATATTTATCATCACGATGGATAAACATTACCATGTCGGCATCTTGCTCAATAGAACCTGAGTCACGAAGGTCAGAAAGGCGAGGTTTACCACCGCGAGATTCGACGGCACGAGAAAGCTGTGAGAGCGCAATGACTGGTACTTCGAGATCGCGTGCAAGTCCTTTGAGCGCACGAGAGATTTCAGTAACCTGGTTGACCATCGAATCATAATTTTTTGTTGGAGACATGAGCTGGAGATAGTCCACAATAATCAAACCAAGTCCGTGTTCAGCTTTGAGACGGCGAGCATACGAACGCATGCGTGCAATATTGTTGCCTGAAGTATCGTCAATAAAAATAGGTGCTTTGGAGAGTTTATCCATTGCATCACGAAGGCGAGAAAATTCTGAGTCCATCGAAAGTTTACCAGTTCGGAGATTCCATGCGTTAATGCGTGATTCAGCAGACAAAAGACGGTCAACGAGCTGTTGCGCATCCATTTCAAGAGAAAAGATGCCGACGGGAATATTGTGACGTGTCGCTGCGATGCGGGCGAAGTCGAGAGCAAGTGTGGTTTTACCCATCGAAGGTCGAGCTGCAAGAATAATCAAATCAGAACGTTGGAACCCTGCCGTCAGATTGTCGAGATCGCGAAAACCAGTCGGTACACCACGAAGTTCTCCAGGATTCTCGTGAAGCTTTTCGATACGATCCCATGCACCATTGAGTGTAGTTTTGATACTGATAAACTTCTGTCCTTTTGGTGTTGCGGTAATGTCGAGTACTTTCTTCTCAGCATGATCAAGGATTGAGTCAATCTCGTCGCTGTCTTCATTAAAAGCAACATCTGCAATATCATCTGCTGCCTTAATCAAACGACGTAGTACGTACTTCTTTTGCACGATATCTGCATAGTGTTTTACGCTTGCAGAAGAGGGGACTGCATTTGTGAGTTCAGAAAGGTAGCTGTTACCACCGCACTGGTCAAGCAATTTTTTTTCTGTCAGACGAGTTGAGAGAGCAATCACGTCGATTGGTTCACGACGTGCAGCAAGTTCTTGCATTGTTTCAAAAATAAGCGCATGTCTGTTTGAGTAAAAACAGCCCGATTGAAGAATGTCTTCAATTTCATATATTGCTTCAGGGCGAAGCATTATTGAGCCGAGCACGGCCATTTCTGCCTCAAGATTTTGAGGAGGGACTTTCAAATGAGACTTTGCGTTCGATGCCATGACGATATTGTACCAGACCAAACATATATATCCTGAAATCTATTCTGTTTGTTTCGTGTGGATAATGAATATACTTTGAATACTAAGGCTTCTTTTGCTATACTTGGCGTATATGTCAAAGAAAATTCTCCTCTCCGGCGTAAAGCCAACTGGTCGACCTCATATCGGTAACTATTTTGGCGCAATGAAGCAGTTTGTTGATTTGCAAAATGAGTACGAGGCCTACGTAATGATTGCGGATTACCATGCACTCAATTTGATTCAAAGTAAAAAAGAAATGGAGGAAAATATCCTCGGCGTAGCACTCGACTATCTTGCGATAGGACTTGATCCAGAAAAAGTGACCATCTTTAAGCAGTCAGACGTGTCCGCACATACTGAACTCGCATGGATTTTCGATACGCTCACGACGATGCCATACCTCATGCGTGCACATGCATTCAAAGATGCAGAAGCAAAGAATAAAGATATTAGCGTTGGAACTTTCAATTACCCAATGCTCATGGCAGCAGATATTTTGCTCTACGACGCTGACGTAGTACCAGTTGGACAAGATCAAAAGCAACATATTGAAATTACTCGTGATACGGCACAAAAATTTAATAATACATTTGGTGAAGTTTTGAAACTCCCAGAGCATATTATTCTTGATGAAGTAGCTGTTGTGCCTGGTACCGATGGTCAAAAAATGTCAAAGAGTTATAAAAATACCATTCCGCTATTTGCAACAGATGATGAATTAGAAAAAGCCGTTATGGGAATCGTGACTGATTCAAGTGCAGGGATTCCGATTAATGTGTATGAGATGCACAAACTTTTTCGTAGCGAAGAAGAACTCAAGTCACTCTATCGAGAAAAAGAAGGTAAGTACAAAGAACTCAAAGAAGCACTCCTTACTGACATTAAAGCTTTTATAACACCACTTCGTGAAAAGCGAGCCGAGCTCGAAAAGGATATTTCGTATGTTACAAAAATGCTCGAAGAGGGAGGCCTGCGCGCAAATGCAGTCGCAGGTAGCAAACTCTCGCAAATCAAAAAAGCGATTGGGGTACTCTAGACGCTCATAAAAACATAATGGATACTACAAAAAAATTCTTCCAGCAAGTTTATATTTTCTTTAAACCTTTTAGAAAGTACTTTGCAATTAATCTCACAATAATGCTGTGTATTCAGCTTATTGGAGCTGCAACACCCTATTTATTTGGTAAGAGTGTTGATGCGGTTGCGTCAGGTAATATTATATTAACAGCACAATTTATTGGACTCGCGTTTCTCATTTCATTTTTTCAATCCCAAGTAATGTGGTGGATAAAAGAAAAAAATGAAATTTCAAAACTTGATACTCATATCGAAAAAGCATTTTCAGTTTCATCATTATCAAGAATGCTTAAGTTTTCAATTGGACAACATATTAATGAGCATTCAGGTGTGAAGCAGAGCATTGTTTCAAGAGGGCAAGGTGCGCTTTCACAACTCATGTATAACCTGGTATACGGAATTTTTCCCGGAAGTCTACAGGTTATCGCAACACTTATTGTGCTTTATTTTTTTGATTGGCGGGTTGCATTTTCTGCAACGCTTTTTTCAGCTCTCTTTATTTTTGTTTCGTTTAATAGAAATAAGGAGTATTTTCCAAAAGTAGATACAATGCGCAAGAATAATCAGGCGCAAACAAAACTGCAGTCAGAATTGTATCGTAATGCAACCCTTGTTATTTCTGAGGCACGTGAAAGTGCAACTGTTACTGATTTTCAAAATAAGTGGAACCATACAACAGAATATACTACGAATACTTGGATGGAGTATTTGAAAACATTTTATACACATAAAATGCTTATCGTTGTAGGCCAGTATGCTTCGCTTTCGCTCGGAGTCTATTTAATATTACTCGGAAAACATTCAGCGGGAATGTTTGTCGCACTTTTCTCTTGGCTTAATGCTATTTTTGGTAATTTGATCCAGATAATGAATACCCAGCGACAAATTATGTTTCAAGTAGTTGAAATAAAGAAATTTTTTGAATTACTCAATATTTCTCCAGATATCGATAATAATAGTCACGGAAAGATTATTGAGCCGTTCAAAGGAGAAATTGTTTTTAAAAACGTAAGTTTTGTATATCCATACCGTGCCTCAAAGCTTGAACAAGAAGATGAAGAAAATATTACAGATAAACTTGAGGGTCATGCAATTACAAATGTTTCGCTTACAATTCATGCTGGCTCAAAGGTAGGATTTGTCGGAGTTTCTGGTGCTGGCAAATCAACAATCGTTAATTTAATGCGTCGTTATTATGACCCAACAGAGGGTGAGATATTTATTGACGGAGCACCTCTCAAAGAAATAAATCTTACATGGTTACGTTCAAAAATTGGTAATGTTGAGCAAAAAATTGAACTTTTCGATAGAAGCATTCGTGATAACATACTCTTTGGTATTCAAGATCCCACCACAATTTCTGAGGAAGCATTATCTAAAGCGATTAATGATGCATCACTTGAGGAGTTTATAAAGAAACTCAAAAACAACGGCCTCGATACAGTGATTGGTGAAGGTGGTATTAAGGTATCAGGTGGAGAACGACAACGTATAGGAATCGCGCGAGCGCTTATTAAGAATCCACAAATCCTTATTTTTGATGAAGCGACTAGTGCGTTGGATTCAGTAAATGAAAAACTAATTCACGATGCAATTAACCGAGGCGCAAAGGGGAGGACTACAATAATTATTGCCCACCGACTTTCTACTGTAATGGATGCAGATGTTATTTTTGTTGTTGATGGAGGTAAGGTTGTTGCACAAGGTACGCACGAGGAACTCGTTAAAAGCTCAAAAGAGTATCAAAATTTAATAAAGAACCAAATTCTTGTTGGTTGACAAAAAATAGAATAAGTATTATAAATAAAATAAAAATGGTCGTAGAAATAAAAGGAAACACTGAACCAATCATCAAGTTTGCACTTGAGCAATTTGAAAAAATGCCAGGGAGTGCACACGCATATCGTATTGCACGCGTTGCCCACAACACAGTTAACAGAGCATTCAATCTCATTCTTGATGAAGAAAATATTGAAAATCTTGAGCAAGAGAAGGAGTATGTGCACGAAGTTGAAAAGAGAGTAATTGATGCACTCTTGGCGTATAGCACGAAAGCAACTCCCGAGTACATTGAGGTGCTCAAGCAAGAATTCGAAAACAGCGAAATACGCTATGGGTTAAAAGATTAAAAGTGTCATTTATGAAAACACCCGAGAGGTGTTTTTTTTATTTCCAAAACACACATTTTCTGCTACCATAGCAATCATATATGACACGTGTATTAATTGGTGACCTCAAAGACCATATTGGAAAGGAGGTACAAATAAAGGGTTGGGTGGATGTCAGACGCGACCAAGGCAAGATGGTTTTTTTTGACTTTCGCGATATGACCGGATATGTACAGGGGGTGGTACTCCCAAACCAGGCTGAAGCGATTGAAATTGCAAAGGAAGTGCGTACTGAGTGGGTTGTCGGAGTCGTAGGAATGGTAAATAAACGACCTGAACGAAACATACAAGCTGACAAACAAAACGGGGATATTGAGCTTGAAGTTACGGGTATCTCTGTATTAAACAAAGCAGTTACGCCCAATATTGATGTTACCACTGATGGTAAAGAGATCGGCGAAGAGGCTCGCCTCACGTATCGTTATCTCGACCTACGACGTCCACGTCTACAAAAAAATATCCGTATGCGTCACAAAGTGACCAAGCTTATCCGAGATTTACTCGACAAAGAACACTTTATTGAAATTGAAACGCCAATTCTCACCAAATCAACTCCAGAAGGTGCGCGTGACTACGTTGTGCCTTCACGCCTTTACCCAGGAACATTTTATGCGCTTCCGCAATCACCACAACAGTACAAACAGTTATTGATGGCATCTGGAATGGAGCGTTATTTCCAAATTGCACGATGTATGCGAGATGAAGATACTCGGGGTGACCGCCAACCGGAGTTTACACAAGTGGATATGGAAATGAGCTTCGTGACACAAGAAGATGTTATGGATCTTAATGAGAAATTACTTATTGAAATTGTACGTACACTCTATCCAGAGAAAAAAATTCAGGAAATTCCATTTCCTCGCATAAGTTATAAAGATGCAATGGAAAAGTACGGCAATGATCGACCTGATATACGCACAGATAAGAATGATCCAAATCTTTTAGCATTTTGCTGGGTGATTGATTTCCCGTTTTTCGAACGCACTGATACTTCAGACAATCCTGATACTCTCGGCGAGTGGACATTTACGCACAATCCATTTTCAGCACCTCAACCTGCGGATTATGAGAAACTTATGGAGAAAAACGCTATCGGTTCAATTCTGGCTGCTCAGTACGATATTACGCTCAATGGTTTTGAAATCGGCGGCGGCTCAATCAGAAATCATAATCCTGAAGCATTACGAAAGGTATTCGAAATTATCGGACATACTCCAGAAAATATTGATAAAAACTTTGGACACATGCTTCATGCACTTGGTTCAGGCACGCCACCTCATGGTGGTATTGCGTGGGGATTTGATCGCCTCCTTATGTTACTCCAAGGTGAACCAAACATTCGTGAAGTAATTGCATTTCCTAAAACCGGGGAGGGTAAGGACCTTATGATGGAATCGCCATCTGAAATATCTGCAAAGCAACTCAAAGAGCTCAACATTCAAATCAAAAAATAAATTATTATTTCAAAAATACGCTCAATTAACAGGGCGTATTTTTGTTTTATTGATAAACTATAGTGGTGAAAGAAAATTTCCCATTTCAAAAGCCTGATAATCAGGAGGAACTTAAGAGTGTCAAGGAAGCTATTTCTAGACGCGAAGCACTGAAGCGTGGGTTGAAAGGTGCACTTGGTTTTGCGCTTGCAGGTACTGCAATCGGTGCAGTCATGCATACCTTTATGAATGAAAAAGAAGAGGCACTACCACAAAAAGAAAAGAGAAAGGAGGTTGCACACTGGCAGGACTATAAAAAATTAAAACCCGAACTGCCCTCATATCATAAAAAGTTTGCACCCAAAATAGAGAACCTTGTTTTACCTGGAAAAGAAACTATTTACGGCGCAGATACGCTTGAAGGTAAAATGACTCGCACTTTGCGATGGAAAAATATTGCTGATGCGGTTGAGAAAAAATATAATTTACCACCATCATTGATTTCAGCAATGATTATGGAGGAATCAACTGGTGTCGACTTGCTAGCAAATGGAGCGAAAGTATTACGCAAGGTCGGGAAAAAGGAAAAATTGATCTACGAAGGCGGTGACGGGGGATTTGGTCTCATACATATGCAGGGTGCGACTGCGCACGAATATGGATTACATACATTCCATAATTGTAACTCAATGATATGTAATGGAGTTGCTTCTCAAAGTTGCAAGGGCGAAAATGGCGAGCTTCTTAGTCATGCACATGAACTTTATGAAGCAATCCAGTCCGACGCTGTTTCTCGAGCAGAACTTATGGAGCTTGATGAGCGACTTCATCCGTTACTCAACTGCGATGCTGTTGGCAGAATGCTTGCATCATATATGGCAGGTCCACAGATTGAGGGTTATGATCCCTACGAAACTGCACTTGCACGTTATGCTGGCAAGAAGAATTTTAAAAACTATATGTCAGATATTGAAAATAATAGGGCGCTCTTATCTGATGCTAAAACGATTGAGCAAACTCGAAAGATATTCAATACACACAACACAAAACTCACGATTGATGATAATCCAGCTGATTTTGACAACTATATTGCAACCGCACAGCGTAAAAATATAAATTATGGACTTACTGAATACCAAAAAACAGAAGATTTTCTGCCGGTAAATTCAAACAAAGTTCTTGCTCTCTATGGAGACACTCTTAAGAGCCCCGAAGTTTAATAAGTGTTATAATCCAACAATGAATCCAGTTTTTAATTCATATACTGTTAAGGCCGGCACTTTCGAGGGACCACTCGACCTACTCCTTTCGCTTATTGAATCTCGTAAACTTTTTGTTAACGAAGTCTCACTTGCGACAGTTACGAACGATTATATTACCTATGTAAAAAACCTTGAAAATGGAGCCCTTTCTGATATTGCAAATTTTATTGTTATTGCAGCAACCCTGGTACTCATTAAGTCACGTTCGCTTTTGCCTAATATTGATTTAACTATCGATGAAAAGGAAAAGATTGTTGACTTAGAAAATCGTCTCCGTCTTTATCAAATGGTCAAAGATATTGGAATAGAACTTACCCGAACATACGGTAAAAAGGTACTCTTCCATAGTCCAGAACGTAGCATTGAAACACCTCTTTTTGTACCATCACCACTTTTGACAAGCGAAAATTTAAAAACAACATTGGGAGAACTCCTCTCGCGATTGCCAAAACCCGAACCAGTGCCAGAAGTCACAATGCGCAAGGTTGTGAGTATTGAACATATGATTACAAGCCTTACGGACCGTATTACGAAATCAATGAAGTTTTCTTTTAATGAGTTCTCGAGTATTGATTCGCCCCAAGAGTATCGCGAGAAGAAAGTCTATGTCATTGTTACGTTTCTTGCTATGCTAGAGCTTGTACGTCAAGGAATAGTTGACGTGTTACAGGAAGGTCAGTTTTCCGATATTGAAATTAGTAAACTTACGAGTGATCAATCGCAAATGTTTGCGAGCGAAGAATAATATTTATGAAACTTTCTGCACAAATTGAGGCATTACTTTTTTATAAAGCTGAACCACTTTCGGTTGAAGAAATTGCTACAACACTTTCTGTAACAAAAGATGCTGTGGTAGATGCCCTTGGTGAGCTCCGAGAGCAACTTTCTGACCGTGGACTTGCACTTATTGAAGCACATAACACCGTAGTACTAAGTACCACTCCGGCATTTTCTGCAATTTTAACTACACTTAGAAAAGAAGAGTTAGAGAAAGAGCTTTCAAAAGCAAGTGTAGAAACAGTAGCGATTATTCTTTACAAAAAAGGTGCGACTCGCGCAGAGATTGATTATATTCGTGGTGTAAATTCTAGTTTTATACTACGCAATCTTTTAGTTCGTGGTCTGATCGAAAAAGCTGTTGATCCAAACGATGCTCGACGAAATATCTACCAGCCAACACTTGACTTGCTGTCATATATGGGTATTACTCGTGTAGAAGATGCGCCAGCATTTTCAGAATTACATACGAAACTTTCCGGCGAACTCAGCGAAGAAGAAAGTATTGCTACTAAGAACATTGAATCGTAAAGCAATTATGTTGCACCTTTCCCCAAAAGAAAAAGGTTCACTTGTGCTCCTTGTATTACTAGGGCTTCTTTCGATTTCATATTTCAGGGGAATTACACTACAAAAAGAGCACCTCCTTACACAAATGAAAAGGGAGTCAATGTTTGCAACCTTAAATCCATTCCGAACCGTAGAGATAGAGGCGAAATCAGTTTACGTCTACGATTTGCGCGACAATAAAGAACTGTATGCACGTCACGCTGATCAAGCATTACCACTCGCATCACTGACAAAACTTATGACCGCGCTTGTCGTTCTCGAAAATCTAGAACCAACTGCCGTAACTACGCTCGACAAAGAATCTCTCGCGCTAACAGGTTCAATTGGAATGAAAGTTGGGGAAACCTTCGATAGAAACTCTCTCCTCTCAATAATGCTCGTCGATTCATCAAATGACGCCGCACATGCATTAGCAAAACGAGTTGGTACTATTGTGATGACTGATGGAAATCCAACCAGTGCTTTTATTAACCTAATGAATGCAAAAGCAAAATCACTTGCACTTACGCACACCATATTTTTCGATGAATCTGGGCTCGATATTTCAAAAGAACAACCTGGGGCATATGGTTCAGCGAAAGACGTAAGTAAGCTTCTTGCTACTGCGTATAACGAGTACCCAGACATTTTCTCAATCACAAAAGAATCAGAAATCACAGTTGTCTCAAATAATAAAATTGCACATACCATTACAAATACAAATACAAGTATTGACCGAATTTCAAACCTTGTAATTTCAAAAACAGGATATACAAAGCTTGCTGGCGGAAATCTCGCCATAGTATTTGATATTGAACCAGAGCATCCAATAGCGGTCGTCGTACTTGGCTCAAGCTTAACGGGGAGGTTTGACGATATTGTTAGGCTTGTAGAATCAAGTATCCAATATGCACAATTACAAGAAAGTGCTAAAATTTTCTAAATGATACCTATCAATCTCCTCAAAGTAATATTGCCAATTTTTGTATCTTTTATTGTTGGTGGACTCATTACACCACCACTTACGACACTTTTCTATCGTCAAAAACTATGGAAAAAGGTCTCACGACAAGTTGATAACCCTGATCCCGTTTCTCTTGCTTTCATGAAAGTTCACAACGAGAAGGATGAAGTTCGCACACCAAGAACAGGGGGTATTATTATCTGGCTTTCTGCGCTCATAACTATTTTCTTTTTTATAGCGCTCTCGTTATTTTTTCCAGAAAATGCGCTTTATGCAAAATTAAACTTTTTCTCCCGCAACCAAACTCTGCTCCCACTTTTTGGCTTGCTAGCTGGTGCCTTGATTGGTCTTTTCGAAGACTGGCTTGAAATTCGACCGCAAACTGAAACTGCACACGGACTTTCGAGTAAATATCTCGTCGCCATAGTTGTGGTTATTGGTGCAATTGCAGGTTGGTGGTTTTATTGCAAACTAGGCATCACTGACATGCGAGTACCGTTTATTGCTGCACGATTGAGCCTAGGCTGGTTAATTGTCCCCGCTGCTGTACTAGTAACATTAGGAACCTTCTCTTCACGCGTAATTGATGGTATAGACGGTCTTGCAGGTGGAGTAATGGCTACAATATTTACCGCATACAGCTTTATTGCATATACTCAAAATCAACTTGATATAGCAGCCTTCGCGGCAGTAATTACAGGTGGCATACTCGTCTTTCTATGGTTTAATATTCCGCCCGCACGTTTTTATATGGGAGAAACAGGAATGTTGGCTCTCACGGTTACTCTAGCAATTATTGCGTTTCTAACGGATACCGTACTACTACTTCCGATAATCGCACTTCCGCTCGTAGTCACATCGCTTTCATCAGCAATACAAATTACCTCCAAAAAGTATTTTGGTAAAAAAGTTTTTAAAGTTGCACCAATACACCACCACTTCGAACTACTTGGGTGGTCACGTCCAAAAATTACAATGCGCTACTGGATCATCTCTGTTATGTGCGCACTCATTGGCATTATTATTTCTTTTTTTGGATAATGTATGTCTATTAAAAACGAGCATGTCGATCGTTTTTTTCTTGGCATAGTACTTACATTGGTTATTGTAGGTATTTTTGCATTCATTTCATCTTCACTTGGCATACTTGCAAAGAATGAGTCGAAATTTTATGGTGTTTTATTTAACCAACTCGTACTTGGAATTGGTGGAGGTCTCGTAGCTCTTATTGTTGGACTTAAAACAAACTACCGTTTTTGGCGTAACAACGCCTTCTATATTTTTTTAGGTTCGATTGGTCTTACATTGCTAGTGTTCGTGCCAGGACTCGGATTTGCTCATGGTGGTGCACGTCGTTGGGTTGAGCTCGGCCCTGTATCATTCCAACCAGTCGAATTTTTGAAAATTGCATTTGTAATGTATTTTGCTGCATGGCTTTCATGGGTAAAGCATAAAATTGAAGACGTGCGTTTTGGTGTAATACCGCTCATTGTTTTGCTTGGCATTATTGCATTGGTGCTTTTTAGACAACCGGATACGAAAAGTTTTATCCTTGTGCTTGTAACTGGCCTAGCAATGCTTGTTATGTCGGGAGTGCGTTGGAAATATTTCATCGGTATTGGTGTTATTGGAGCATTGGTACTTGGCGGGCTTCTTATTACCAAGCCCTACTTGCGTGAGCGCGTACAAACTTTTATAGATCCAACACAGGATGTTACAGGTTCCTCATATCAACTACAGCAATCGCTTATTGCAATTGGCTCAGGAAAAGTCTTGGGTAGAGGTTACGGGCAAAGTGTCCAGAAGTTTAGCTACTTACCTGAACCACAAGGTGATTCAATATTCGCAGTAATCGGTGAAGAATTTGGATTTGTTGGCACGACCACGCTCGTACTACTTTTTGTACTCTTTGCGCTTCGTGGACTATGGATTGCACACAGAGCTCCAGATCAGTTTAGTAGACTACTCGTTACAGGAATTGTTATACTACTTACAGCACAATCATTTCTCAATATTGCATCGATTGTTGGATTATTTCCTTTAACTGGTGTTCCATTAGTATTTATTAGTCATGGCGGTACCTCACTCGCACTCGCACTCGGAGCAATTGGTATCGTTCTACATATTTCACGATTTCAAAAGAAATCATTCGCAAAATAATTATCTATGAAAATCGTATTTGCAGGAGGTGGTACAGGAGGACATTTCTACCCAATTATTGCCATTGCCGAACAAGTGAATAAGGTAGTTGACGAACAAAAGATCGTAGAAGCCCGTCTCTACTATTTTTCAAATTCTCCCTATGACAAAAATGCACTCTTTGAAACAGGGCTCGAGTATCACTATGTACCTGCAGGGAAGCTTAGAATTTATTTTTCGCTACAAAATTTTATTGATGGCTTCAAAATGATTTTTGGATTTTTTGTGGCCTTAATGAAACTTTTTTTCATATATCCAGATATTGTTGTCGGAAAGGGCGGGGGAGCGAGTTTTCCAACACTCTTGGCTGCAAAAATTCTTGGCATTCCAACACTGATTCACGAGTCAGACACCGTACCAGGTCGCGTCAATAAACTAATGGGTAAATATGCTACTCGCATTGCACTCTCATACCCAGAAGCTGCTGAGTTTTTTCCAAAAGATAAAACAGCATGGACCGGACAACCTGTTCGCAAGGATTTACACGATGCAACTACTGAAGGCGCATACGAATATCTCAAACTTGAACCAGGAATTCCAGTACTTGTCATTTTAGGAGGCTCACAAGGTGCTCAAAAAATCAACGATATCGTGATTGATTCATTACCAGAGCTTGTTACTCGATACCAAATCATTCATCAGGTTGGCGCCAAAAATATGGCTGATGTAACTGGCAGATCTGGACTTGTGCTAGAGAAAAATGAGCATGCATCCCGTTATCGACCTTTTGCATTTCTAAATGTACTTGGAACAAAGATGTCGTACGGTGCTGCAGCGCTCGTAGTATCACGTGCAGGTTCTACGCTTTTCGAAATCGCACTCAGTGGCAAGCCTTCGATTATTATTCCAATTACTGATTCAAATGGTGACCACCAACGAAAAAATGCTTATGCATATGCACGTTCTGGCGCAGCCATTGTGATCGAAGAGGAAAATCTATCTCCACATCTTCTAGTTTCAGAAATTGATAATGTTATTTCAAACCCAAGCAAGCTCAAGGCGATGAGTACTGCCGCGAAGCAATACGCACACCCAGACGCTGCATACACAATTGCAAAAGAAATAGTACATATAGCCGAGAGTCACGAAGCCTAACTTTTAGACTTTTAGGCTCAAAATTGCTATTATTTGCCCATGAATCAAAAGATAGTGACTCGTTTTGCACCTAGCCCAACTGGTTATTTGCACGTTGGCGGGCTTCGTACAGCACTGTATGCTTACCTTGTAGCAACAAAGTCTCAAGGTGACTTTATTTTGCGTATTGAGGACACTGATCGCGAACGTTACGTCGCAGATGGTATACAAAATATCCTTGAGTCACTCACATGGGCACACATCACACCAAACCAGGGCGTACGTTTGGAAAATGGCACGATAATCAATAGCGGTCCTGCTGGTTCCTATATACAGTCAGAGCGACTCCCAATCTATAAAAAGTATGTAGAGGAACTCATTGCAAAAAGTCACGCCTATTATTGTTTTTGTACACCAGAGCGTCTTGAAGAAGTACGTAACTATCAACAAGAACACAAACTACCACCGGGTTATGATGGACACTGTCTCCATCTCGATCCCCAAGAAATTGAAAATCGAATCCGTGCCAACGAACGCCATGTGGTTCGTCTGCATATGCCAGATAGTGGCGAAACAAAGTGGGACGATGTCATACGAGGTGAGGTCTCATTTAAAAACAGCGAAGTCGATGATCAAGTTTTACTGAAAAGTGACGGTTATCCAACATACCACCTCGCTGTTGTCGTCGATGATCATGAAATGAATGTTACGCATGTTATCCGTGGCGAAGAATGGATTTCAAGCACACCAAAACATTTAAAATTATATGAATACTTTGGTTGGACACCACCGGCGTTCGCCCACTTGCCACTCTTACTTAACAGCGACAAATCAAAGCTCTCAAAACGTCAAGGAGATGTGGCGGTTCTTGATTATAAGACCAAAGGATATCTTCCTGAAGCACTCATTAACTTTGTTGCATTTTTGGGATGGAACCCTGGCACCGAACAAGAGCTTTTCACTTTAAACGAATTGGTTGCAATTTTTAGCCTTGCAAAAGTTAATAAAGCTGGCGCAGTATTTAATATTGAAAAACTCGATTGGTTTAATCGTGAATATCTTAAAAAACTTCCACCAGAGGATTTGGTTGACTATATGCTTACCTACCTACCTGAAAACTATCGAGAAGTTCGTGATCGAGAATTTCTTTTGCGTCTTGCACCACTACTCCTTGAACGCATCTCAAAAGGATCTGACCTCAGTGAAATGTATACAGCAGGCGAGCTTGATTTTTATTTTGAAAATCCAAGTTATGACGCATCGCTTTTACTTTGGAAAAAACTTTCTGACACAAACGAAAGCAGGGAGCTTGTAAAAAAACATTTAAGTGAAATTGCGAAGATCCTCATGAGCGAACCACATTCGAATGATCCTGAAAAAATTAAATCATATCTTTGGCACTACGCAGAAACGAATGGAAAAGGCGAGGTTCTTTGGCCACTACGCGTAGCACTTTCAGGAAAAGAAAAAAGCCCTGATCCCTTTGTGCTCATAGCGCTTCTTGGGCAAAATGAATCGATCACACGTATCAATTCGGCAATTGCATTGTTGTAAAAATAAAAAGCACTCCGAGTGGAGTGCTTAAATAGTTATTACGTTGCTCAATGCTCTTCAATTGAGAACAATGTGACGCCGGCATCAATATAGGTGATATCTTTTATTGGATACGCATTTAAATACCAAACTTTAGTATTTTTATCAAAATAAAAGTCCACGAGATATATTCCACTACTGTCATACGTAAAGAATATATTGGCTGTATTTTTTGAGAAATACACATTTCTGAACTCGCCACGCATAAATGAATTATTAAATAACGAAGGTAGGGCTGATATCTCTGTTTGACGAGGGTGGAGACGATTCAATATTTCAACAACAGTCATTTTTTTTGCAAGCACTTGGGTGTGAACAATAACGGGATCTGTAGCGGTCATAAAATGTTGACCAACCCATGAAAGTGTAGGGACGAGATGTTCCTCGAAACCTTGTAACACCTTCACCTTTTCTTTATTGTTGAGTACTTCATTAATCGTGGTTGTTTGTGCGGAAGTGATGTTACTGCTATATAACAGAATACTTACTGTGATTGCAGAAAGATATTTTGCATAATTTTTCATGCGTTTTATTTTTAAGGTCTCTATATATTATATATCATATTTGTCTTACTGTCAATAGAACTCGTGAATGTGTTCGTGAGTATTTTGCTATACTCTATAGATGCAACGGAGCCGCGCCTTCAGTGTTACATTATTTCTGATTCTATTTACAATCGGGGTGATTTTTACCGTTGTAAAAGTATACGCAGAGACCGCAGATGAGCTTAAAAATAAAATCGACGCACATTCACAAACAATTGAACAGCTTGAAGCAGAAATTGCTGCGTATCAGAAACAACTCGATAGTGTTCGTAGCCAGAAGCAATCTCTCTCTGCTTCAGTAAAAGAACTCGATCTTACGGCAAAAAAGTTTACTACTCAAATTTCGCTTACTGAAAAAAAGATTACGGAAAAGAACAAAGAAATTAATTCGCTCTCTCTACTCATTAATGACAAAGTTGAAGCAATTGATTCTGAAAAGCAGGGAATAGCTGATTCTGTTCGTTTTGTACGAGAAACAGACAGTGCAAATGTTGTTCAAATTATTCTTGGACAGGATTCATTAGGTGATGTATGGCGAACTGTTGAAGACACCTATCAATTTCAAGAGGACCTGCGTGTACATAGTCGCGAGCTCAAAAAAATTAAAACTGGATACGAAACTTCAAAATCAAAAGCAGAAATTGCGAAAAGTGAATTGTTGGATTTGAAGTCTGAACTTGCTGATCAAAAGAAGATTGTTGACCAAACAAAAGCGGATAAAAATCGGCTCCTTTCACAAACAAAAAATCAGGAAACTGCATATGCAAGTCAGCTCAAACAGAAAATGGCACAAAAGGATGCGCTCGAAAAAGAAGTGCGCGACTATGAATCAAAACTACAATTTATTTTAAATCCAGGCTCACTACCTACGGCTGGATCGTCTCCATTTTCCTGGCCACTCGATAAGTTTGTCATCACACAGCTTTTTGGGAAGACGGCGTCTTCTGGACGTCTATACGCTTCAGGAACACACAATGGCGTAGATTTTGGGGTAAGTATTGGTACACCAGTAAAAGCAATGGCAGACGGCACTGTAGAGGGCGTAGGGGATACGGACGTACAATGCCCAGGTGTATCATTCGGACGCTTTATTTTGATCAAATATGACAATGGGCTGGCAAGTACTTATGGACACCTTTCACTTATGAAAGTCACAAAGGGTGAACGCGTTAGTCGTGGGCAAGTTGTTGGTTATTCTGGAAATACAGGCTACTCGACCGGTCCACATTTGCATGTATCGGTTTATGCACGTGACTCAGTCAACCTCATGACTCTGCCATCAAAATCATGTCGAGGTAAAGTACTCACCCAACCAATCGCCGCAATCAATGGTTACCTTGATCCGATGATCTATCTGCCACCGAGATAATAAAAAAATGCGTAATACCTACGTTTCTATTTCAAGAAGCATTTTGAAAAATAACGCAGACGTAATTAAAAAAATCTGCGGTGAAAAGGTTGCCGTTTGTGCAGTCATTAAAGCGGACGCGTACGGTCATGGCATCGTTGAAGTTGCAAAGACGATTAAGGATCACGTAGATTATTTTGCAGTGGCACTTGTCAGCGAAGGCGAGCTTTTGAGAAAAAATAATATTGAAATCCCAATTCTGTTGCTCGGTGCAATTGACGAGGGTGAGATAGTGACTGCAATTAAAAATAGACTCACTATTACCACAGCATCATTTGAGAAACTAAACCTTATTGCAGAAAAAGGTGTGGCTCTTGCGCAAAGGCCTATCGTCCATCTTAAGATCGACACGGGTATGAATCGAATCGGTGTGCATTGGGATAGAGCAGACAAATTTATAACCCGTGCGTACGAACTCAATAAATCAGAACAGATCGATTGCGAAGGAATCTACTCACACTTTTCTGACAGTATGAATGAAGAGTTTACAAAAATACAGTTTGAGCGTTTTCAGAATATTCTTACATTAGCCAAACAAAAAGGACTCACACCGAAACTTACTCACATCTGCAGTTCACGCTCAATCTTTTTGTATCCCGAATTCCATATGACCATGGTGCGTCCCGGAATAGCGCTCTATGGCACCGAACCTGAATGCGATTCTCCGATCCTTCCAAAAGAAATTACACCGGCGCTCACCTGGAAATCTCGAGTAGTGTATTTCAAAGTCGTGAAAAAAGATGAATCAGTCGGATACGGTCGCACATACTATCCAAAGGCACATCAAGAGCGCATCGTGACTCTGCCACTCGGTTATGCAGATGGCTATCCGCGCAGACTTTCAAATAAAGGTTTTGTGATGATTCATAATAAAAAATACCCAATCGTAGGACGCGTTTGCATGGATCAGACAATGGTCTCGCTTGGAGCGGACGGCGAAGCCTATGTTGGCGACGAAGTAACTTTAATCGGACAGGGAATAACTACCCGTGAACTAGCCAACCTTATAGATGCTACCCCACATGAGATCACAACTTGTATCTCGCCTCGTGTACCGAGGATATATATTGACTAAATATTAAATATATTGTATTGTTTAGGAACACAAAATAAACTTTATGAATGAACCCCAAATACATTTTGACGTCATCGTGATCGGTGGCGGAGCATCAGGCATGATGGCAGCAGGAACTGCAGCGCACAAGGGCAAACGAGTTCTCCTCCTTGAAAAAAATGCCCATCTAGGTGAAAAGCTGAAAATAACCGGTGGTGGTAGATGTAATAT
>CALRHK010000009.1 GCA_943359475.1 Candidatus Nomurabacteria bacterium | reverse complement strand
AAGTGTATTTATGATTGCTGATGGAGTCATTCCATCAAATAAAGACAGGGGTTACATCCTCAGAAGGTTGTTAAGACGATTAATAATGAAAGGAAAAGTTGTAGGCCTACAATCAAGAATTATGGGTAATATTGCAGTAAAAGTAATTGAACAATACGGGGAAATATATTCCAATTTAAAATTAAATAAGGAATTAATTTTCGAAACAATTATTGAAGAGGAGTCAAAATTTAGAGAAACACTTGAACGAGGTCTTAAAGAATTTGAAAAAGGAGTCGATCCGTTTATTCTTGCGACAACATACGGCTTTCCGATTGAACTTACTGAAGAATTAGCAAAAGAAAAAGGTCAAACTATTGACCGCGCACTTTTTGACTCAAAAATGAAAGAACACCAAAAGCTTTCTCAGACTGCTTCCGCAGGTATGTTTAAAGGTGGTCTTGCAAATCATAATGAAAAGACGATTAAGCTCCATACTGCACACCATTTGCTTCTCGCGGCGCTTCAAGAAAAATTTGGTAAGCAGGTAAAACAGCGGGGAAGTAATATTACTGAAGAGCGACTTCGAATGGATTTTGTATTTGATAGAAAACTAACTGATGAAGAAAAGAAAGAAATTGAAGATAGAGTCAATGAGTGGATTGATGCAGGGTATCCTGTCGTACGAAAAGAAATGTCGCTCGCTGAGGCAGAGAAGCTTGGGGCTGAAATGGAATTTGGTGCAAAGTATCCAGAAATGGTCTCTGTGTATGTGATTGAATCAGGAGACGGTGCCATTTCAAAAGAATTTTGTGGTGGACCACATGTTACCAACACAAAAGAAATAGGCCACTTTAAGATTCAAAAAGAAGAAGCAAGCTCTCAGGGTGTGCGACGAATCAAGGCTGTGATTATATAAAGCTATGTGAATAAAAAGCAGATATTACCATCTGCTTTTTATTTTTTCATAGTATACTTTTTATATATATGAAAATGTTCTCTAAGCGCAAGGTACCTGAAGACCGCATTCTTGTTGTTGATGTGGGTTCTGGTTCTGTGGGTGCCGCGCTCGTAGCATTAAATACTAATCCCGTGCTCGGCCGTACGACTCCTCGTATGCTTTTCTCTGTTCGTACCGAAATTAAAAGTGAAACCACATACAACTTCACAAAATATTTAAATGCGATGGTCGTCGCCCTCGAAGAGTCTATTCAGAAAGTATATGATGCACGGTTCGCGCCACCACATCGCGTGGTAGGTGTGCTCGCTGCGCCGTGGTATGCAGCTCAGACACGTACAATACACTATCAGAAATCAACCCAGTTCACCTTTACACAAAAACTTTGGTACGAGCTTCTGATGCGTGAGGCAAAGCTTTTTGAAGAAAGTGCAGACGCAACTTTTGGTATGTTCGAGGGGGGCTTACGGCTCATCGAGCGTAATAATATGGAAGTGAAGCTCAATGGATATTCTGTACAAAGCCCATTTAATAAAAAAACACGTGAAGTTGAAATGGAAGTCTACATGAGTATGGTACCAGAATATCTTGTACATACACTCGAAGAGGTCATAAGTAAGTATTTTGCGCGTCCAATCACATGGAGTACGTATTTGTTTACTTCGTATGCTGTCGTGCGAGATCTTTTTGTTGGCGAAACAAATTATTTACTTGTTGATGTCGGAGGAGAAGTTACCGATGTTGGACTTGTAAAAAATGGTGTCCTCGTTGAGTCGCTTTCGTTTCCACACGGGAAAAATACGCTCATTCGCCGAATAGTTGAGCACCTTGCTGTTGGTTGGGACGAAGCAGTATCACTTTTGGCACTCTATCACGACAATATGCTCGCCGAACGCTATAAAAAGTCTCTCACAACAGTTGTCGGCAGAGTTATGGATGAATGGTCTCACACACTAGAACATGCACTCGCTACATTGACGCACGATTTTGCATTACCAGAAACTATTTTTATTACTGTGGATGAAGATGTAAGAGCACTGTATGAATATGCTACGCACAAAGAAGGTTACACTCAATTCACACTCACGAACCGTCGCTTTAATGTTATAGTAGTAGATGCAAGTGCACTCCACGAATACTGTGCTCTTGAACAAGGTGCAACACGTGATCAATTTTTAATGATTGATGCGATGTACGCAACTCGAAAAAAACTTTCACACAAATAATTATGGCGAGAAACTATTTTCAAGACATAAAACCACCACGAGCAAACCAAGATGTTCGTCCGAAGCCGGACACAGCAACTCAATTTTCAAAAAAAGTTGATTTTTATGACGATGCACATTTATATAACGAACTTAAGGTTGGAGGAGGAAGATCACGAATGGCACTCTGGGGTGTTGCTCTTGCCTCAGTAGTTGGATTGGGTATCGCAATAGCCTACATTTTTTCTGGTGCGACGGTTACTGTGACACCTGTTGCAGAAACACAAGTACTTGATGCTGATGTTTTCACTGCACAAAAAGATGGTACTGAGAATGCAACGCTTCCATATCAGCTCATGATACTCAAAGATGAAGTGACACAAAAAGTTCCAAGTACAGGTGAAAAAGATGTTGAGGAAAAAGCTTCAGGCCACGTGACACTTTACAATACGTTTAGTAGCGCACCTCAACTTTTGAAAGAAGACACACGATTGATTGCAACAAACGGGAAAGTTTATAAAATTATTGGTCCAAGTACAGTTCCCGGTACTACAATGAAAGGTGGTGTGCAAGTTCCTGGAGAAGTTACGGTACCTGTCTATGCAGAGAATCCTGGACCAGAATATAATGTTACGTCGCCAACAGACTTCAAGATATTTGGATTCAAGGGCACACCCAAATACGATAAGTTCTCAGGCAAGTCTACTGAACCGATTTCTGGAGGTTTTCGAGGCAAGAAAGCTGTCCCCGATCAAGCAGCACTTGATACTGCACTTGTAGCGCTTAAAACAAGCCTTGCAGAGCGATTGAGTACACAAGCTAAGGCTCAAATACCTGCGGGTTTCGTATTTTATGATGGAGGAAGTATCACAAGCTATGACCAGGTTGCGATAGGCACTGCTGATGCTGCTGGTACGGTACCTCTATCACAAAAGGGTGTGTATTATGGCTTTATTTTTAATAAAGAAAAACTACAAAAAGTAATTGCTAAAAAAATAATTGCTGATTACGATAATACGCCAATAGAAATTCGTGATATAGATTCACTGGTACTCTCACTGAAAGATAAGGAAAAAATTGCACCTGCAGATGTAAAAGAAATCGAGTTTACCCTCAGCGGAAACGCAACAGTCATTTGGAAAGTGGATAATGCAAAGGTTATTCAAGCACTTGCTGGTAAACCGAGAAATCAATTTATGCAAATCATATCTGGTTTTTCTACAATCTTGAGTGCCGAAATAAAAGTCTTTCCAGTATGGTCGCGCACCATTCCAAATGATAAGGAAAAAATTGAAATTGTTATAAAAAATACATCAAAATAAATCACTTTGGTTGACCAAAGCTAGATTAATTGGTACTATCGTATACATAACGAATGAGTCAGAATGACAATATAAAAAATACGGCCGGAGGAACAGTGTTTGAAGCGTTACCCAATGCGTCATTTCGAGTAAAACTTGAAGACGATAGGGAGGTGCTCGCATACCTTGCAGGCAAGATGCGCATGAATCGAATCAAAGTGCTAGTTGGTGACAGGGTAGAATTAGTGCTTGATGATTATGGTTCAAAGGGTCGCATTGTACGCCGATTTTAGCCTTATTTTTCAACGTAGAATTAGGGATACTAAAATAGCCTTAATATACTTGCATCTTTTTTGAAAATACGTTATTATCTTTTTACATCTACAGAAAGGAACTAAGGGGATAGAGATATCCTTCTTTTATTCTAGGCTTTATCAAGCACAGTAGAAAAAACAAAATGAAAGTCAGAGCACGAGTAAAAAAAATGTGTGAGAAATGCAAGGTGGTCAAACGAAAAGGCCATCTTAGAGTTATTTGTTCAAATCCTAAACATAAACAAAAACAATAATCATTTATGCGCGTACTCGGTATAACCATCCCAGAAAATAAAGCACTTCTTTACGGACTCACAGTCATCCACGGTGTAGGTATTTCTACTGCACGAAAAGTGCTCAATGAAGTTGGTGTTGAAGTAACTGTCCGTCCAAATACAATCTCTCCAGAAAAGGAAAATGAAATTCGCAAGATCATTGAAGCGATGAAGGTTGAAGGTAACTTGAAGCGCGAAGTATCTGCAAACATTAAGCGTCTAAAAGACATTAAAGCTTATCGTGGTGTTCGCCACATGCGTCGTCTCCCAGTAAATGGCCAGCGTACAAAGACAAACTCTCGAACAGTGCGAGGTAATGTACGAAAGACTATGGGTAGCGGTCGTCGTAAGGTAGAAAAGACTTAAAATTAATTTACTTGCTATAGCTGTTAATTAAATCATTACTGTATGGGAAAAAAGAAAATCACAACCAAAGAAGGTGGTGCAGAAGCACAGTCAGCACCAGTAAAAGTACCGAAAAAGAAGGTTACTTCTGGTATTTTGAATGTTGAAGCAACTTTCAATAATACGAAAGTGGTACTTGCTGACAAGAGTGGCAATACTATTTTTTGGTCTTCAGCAGGTACGCTCGGTTTTCGTGGTGCAAAGAAGGGAACTCCTTTTGCAGCATCGAAAGTTGGTGATGTGATTGGTGAAAAAGCTGCAGCACTTGGTATTAAGGAAGTAGACGTAGTTATCAAGGGTGTTGGTTCAGGTCGCGAACCAACAGTAAGAGGTTTTATGGCTCGCGGTATCGATATTCTTTCAATAAAGGATATGACACCAGTACCACACAATGGTCCACGCGCTAAAAAGCCACGACGTGTATAACCTAATCATTTTTATATATGCAATCACGCGCTAAATACAAAATTTGTCGTCGTCTCGGTGCTCCGGTATTTGAAAAATGCCAGACGCAGAAATTTGTCATGTCTGAAGGACGACGTGGTGTTCCAAAAAAGCGTCCAAAAACGCTCTCTGATTTCGGCGTTCAAATGCTTGAAAAGCAAAAAATTCGTTTTACATATGGTGTAACAGAAAAGCAGTTTTCAACATACGTAAAGAAAGCTTCATCAAAGAAAGGCGCACACGCATCTGATGTACTCAAGGAAATGCTTGAGAGTCGTCTTGATAATATCGTCTATCGCCTTGGTCTCGCACATACACGCGCACTCGCACGTCAGATGGTTGCACACGGACACTTTATGGTAAATGGCCGACGCACAACATCTCCTGCATATGCTCTCCGACCTAGCGATACAGTAACTGTACGAGAGGGTTCAAAAGCAAGCGCAATGTTTCGTGATATTGAAAAGAAGATGCAAAGTTATTCAATCCCTGCATGGCTTTCATTTGATGTAAAGACAATGACTGGAAAGGTTGTATCTGCACCGCGTGTCGATGACGCATTCCTAAACTTCGGAGCAGTGCTCGAGTTTTATTCTCGATAATTACTTTAGTTTTATTTATTAATTAATAATTTTTATTATGTCTACGTACAACATCATCTTGCCTTCAAAACCACGTATCGTTAAGGAGGAAGATCGCAAGGGCATTTACGAAATTGATAATCTCTATCCAGGGTATGGTCATACGCTTGGTAATAGTCTTCGACGTATCATTCTTTCATCGCTCCCTGGTGCTGCAATCACCACACTTAAAATTGATGGTGCTTCACATGAATTTTCTACACTCGATGGTGTCAAAGAAGACGTAATGAATATTTTGCTTAACTTGAAGCGTGTGCGCTTTCAAGTTTCAACCGATGAGCCCCAGATCGTATCTCTTTCAATAAAAGGGGCCAAAACAGTTACTGCTGGTGATATAAAGGTATCAGGACAAGTAGAAGTACTTAATCCAGAACAGCACATTGCTGAACTCACAGATAAGAATGCATCTTTGAATGTTGAATTAACTATCGAGAAAGGTCTCGGTTTTGTTTCAAAGGAAGTACTCCAAAAAGGTAAAATGGATATCGGTACAATTGCAGTTGATGCAATCTTTTCGCCAATTCGCCGTGTTGCATATGAAGTAGAAAACATGCGTGTTGGTGACAAGACAAACCACAACCGCCTCCGAATCATCATCGAAACTGACGGTACAATCACTCCACGCGAAGCACTTGAAAGTTCAATCACAATAATGATTGAGCAATTGAAGGCAATCGTTGATATTCCAGCAAATGACACGATCGATACATCATCATCTACACTCATTTCTCCAGTAAAGGAGGAAGTTGGTGATGATAAGAAAGAGGATCTCACTGATGTACTCAAAACTCGTATCGATACCCTTGACCTTTCAACTCGAACTCTTAATGCGCTCACCGAAGCTGGTATTCGTACCGTTGGCGGCGTAGCTCGCAAAAAGAAAGAGGACTTGCTAGAGATAGAAGGTATCGGCGAGAAAGGTATCCAAGAAATACGTCGTGCATTGTCAAATTTTGGCATCACATTGAAATAGTCATTTAATTTACGTTTTATGCGTCACCATAATAAAAACAGAAAATTCGGACGAACAAAAAATCAGCGTGTAGCTCTCATGAAGGGTCTTGCCCTTTCGCTTATTAAACATGAACGCATTGAAACAACACTTGCGAAAGCAAAGGAGCTTCGCCCGTATGTTGAAAAGCTTGTTACTCGTGCGAAAGTAGACACACTTGCTTCTCGAAGAATTACTTCTGCTCGTCTTGGTAACCAAGCGACTGCAACAACAAAGCTCTACAAGGATCTGGGACCAAAGTATAAGACACGACCAGGTGGCTATACCCGTATTGTTAAATTAGCACCACGAAAAAGTGATGCGAGCCCAATGGCTATTATTGAATTTGTATAAATAGTAAAAATAAGTTAGTATACTGACACTTTATGGAACACACCATCGACGCCACAAATCAAGCACTCGGACGCACTGCCTCAAAAGCAGCGGCTTTACTTATGGGTAAAATGACTCCAGAATTCGCACGCAATAAGGTTTCAGGTGTCAAGGTTCACATTGTAAATGCATCAAAGATGAAAGTGACTGAAAAGAAGATGCGTGAGACAGTTTTTCGTACGTACACTGGCTACCCAGGTGGCTTGCGTGAGAGTACGATGGGTGAAATTGCGAAGAAAAAAGGTTTTAGCGAACTTGTTCGCCAGTCTGTATATGGAATGATTCCTTCAAACAAACTCCGACCTCGTATTATGAAAAATCTTATTGTTACTGAATAACTATTATGGCAACGAAAGTACACAAATACATAGAAGCTGTCGGACGTCGCAAGACTGCAACAGCACGTGTCCGCATCACTGAGGCAACCAAACCTACGTTTGTAGTCAATGGACGCGAAATTGAAAAATATTTCCCAACACTTGAACTTCAACGTGCTGCTACAGGTGCCATGGATGTTTCTGAAGCTGGCAAGCTCGAAGTTTCTGTTAAGGTTGTAGGTGGAGGAATTCATTCACAAGCAGAAGCAGTTCGTCATGGTATTGCTCGCGCACTTGTTGAAATGGACATCGAAAAGAAGCCAGTCATCAAGAAAGCAGGATTTCTCAAGCGTGATCCTCGAATGAAGGAACGCCGAAAGTTCGGTCTCAAGAAAGCTCGCAAGGCTCCACAGTGGTCAAAACGTTAAATCTCAAAAGCCCCATACGGGGCTTTTGTATTGAAAGAAATAAATTGCTAAGTATAATAACAACATGCATGAAGACGAAATAAAAAATCCAGCAAATGAGCCAGAAGTGTCAAATGACAGCGTGGCTGACGACGTGGAAATAGAAGAATTTGAATTCAATGATGGCGAAGAAGATTTGCGTGCCACACTCAAAAAGCTCCGTAAAGATTTGAAGGATGTGAAAACTGAAAAACAAGAATACCTCACCAATTGGCAACGCGAACGAGCAGATTTTGTGAATTATAAAAAAGATGAAGAGGCTCGACGTAAAGACTATATTCGTATTGCCAATGAACGTATGGGTATGGAATTTCTTCCAATACTTGATTCGTATGATATGGCATTCGCAAACAAAGATGCATGGGAGAAAGTAGACAAAAATTGGCGAACCGGCGTTGAGTATATTCACCAACAACTTTTGAAAGCACTTGCTGATCACGGCATAACGGAGATTGAAATCAAAGAAGGAGATACTTTTAACCCTGAATTACATCAACCGATGTCTATGACATCGACAGATGATGCTACAAAAGATCACACGATTGAGCGAGTCGTACAAAAAGGGTATACAATGAGTGGTAAGGTCTTGCGTCCAGCACGGGTTACTGTGTATGAGCACAAGAGTTAAAACTCAATGACTCGCTATCAAAAAATACTGGTCGGGATATTTGGGCTCACAATAATATGGTCGGCACTTTCACCCGCGTCTGGTGCAGATTGGTTTCTTGAAATTGCTCCAGTTTTTTTGGTGTTTCCAGTCGTAGTCTATCTTGGGAGAAAATTTACACTTTCAAATCTTTCGTACACACTCATTCTCATTTACTTAATTTTGCCTATTGTGCAGGCGCACTATGGTGTTGCAAGTGTGCCATTTGGATTCACGTTAGCAAAGTGGGAAGGTATCATTGGGCGAAATATGTTTGATAGATTGACGCATTTCTCGTTTGGCCTTTTTTGGTTTTATCCATTATACGAATTATTCAAACAATCGATCGGGACACGACCATTTTTAAACTACTTTATACCTACATCGGTTATTCTTGCGTTCTCATCTGTATATGAAGTCATTGAGCTTATCGTGAGGCAGATGGCGAGCGAGCGCCTCTCGTTTCTCTTTATCGCAGCGCAGGCTGATTTCTGGGATACTTCAAAGGACATGGCAAACACACTCGAAGGTGTGGCCGTTGCACTTGTAGTAGTCTATTGTATTGAGCGGTATCGTTTTAAAAAAGGAATTACAGCTTAAAACTTTCTACAAAATACTTCTCTGATTCCTCGTCAAGACTTTCAGTCACGATAATGAGTAATTCATTTGTGAGTCCGAGGTCTTTTTTAATATTGGAAAAAAAATGCTCGAAAGGAAAAGGGGAAACCCAGACAGAATTTTTGAGACACGAGAAACCAGCTTTTTTGAGTAAATAACGGAGCGCTTCGCGTTCATTTTTACGATCCTCTGGTAGGTCAATGATAACCATTCGCCATTTACCATCCCAAGCACCAGACATTGGAACAGATGAATTGGCGAGCTCGTCTCGATAGAGCTTTTCTCGTCCTTCGGGTGTAATACGGAGGTATTCAGTTTGCTCAGTAGAGAGAACTTCAGCCAGGCCAGTCTCGATTATGCTTTTGATTGAGCGAGAAATTGCATACTCGGGCTTAGTTTTGCCTTTAAATCCTTCTGAAACTGTCCCAGCGGTCTCCTTCTTCAGGTTATCTAGTGAGACAGCCTTTTTACGGCTCAGTATCCTTAAAATGGCGTTTTGGGGGTTGTTTTTCTTATTCACAGGCATATTTTATTATGTTATATTAATTTTGACAAGGTATTCGCGACCACGAAATACTTGTCAAAATTATTTGTATATATATAATAGGTACTAAGTTATAAAATTATTAGTAATAGTATAAAAAATATGTCAAAAATCATTGGTATAGATTTGGGTACGACAAATAGCGCTGTTGCCATTATTGAAGGCGGACAGCCAAAAATAATAGAGAATATTGAAGGCAATCGTACAACACCTTCTATCGTCGCGATTGGTAAAACTGGCGACCGTCTTGTAGGTCTCGTAGCAAAACGCCAAGCAGTTACAAATCCAGAAAATACTATCTACGGCATTAAGCGATTTATGGGTCACCGTTTCGATGATCCAGAAATTCAAAAAGACAGAGGAACTATTCCGTACAAAATACAGCAAGGTGAAAATGGTGGTGTTGAAGTAAAAATGACTGATAAATGGTACCGCCCAGAAGAAATCTCTGCGATGGTGCTCGCAAAAATAAAAGCTGACGTAGAAGCAAAACTTGGTGAAAAAGTTACCGAGGCAGTTATCACAGTACCTGCGTATTTCAATGATGCACAACGCAAAGCAACAAAAGATGCCGGTGCAATTGCGGGGCTTGATGTGAAGCGTATCATCAATGAGCCAACCGCTGCAGCTCTCGCGTATGGTTTCAATACAAAAAAGAATGAAAAGATTGTTGTGTATGACTTTGGAGGTGGTACCTTCGACGTCTCGGTACTAGAAGTTGGTGATGATGTTATTGAAGTGAAGTCTACCGATGGTGACTCACACATGGGTGGTGAAGACATTGATCAGAAAATCATTAAATGGATTGCTGGAGAATTTCAAAAAACAAATGGTGTTGATTTGATGAAGGATACGCTCGCTCTACAGCGTCTCAAGGAGGCGGCAGAAAAGACGAAGCATGAACTCTCTACAACAACTGAGTCTGAAATCAATATCCCATTCGTGACCATGAGTGCAGAGGGACCACAACACTTACTCATGAAGATGTCTCGTGCACAACTCGAATCACTCGCAGCAGAATATATTGATCGCGCGATTGAAATTACAAAACGTGCAGTCGAAGCAAGTCCTTTTAAGATGAATGAAATTAATGAAATCATCTTGGTGGGTGGACAGACGCGAATGCCCGCTATTGTTGAATCTGTTAAAAAACTCTTCGGCAAAGATCCAAATCGTTCAATTAACCCTGATGAAGTTGTGGCACTTGGAGCAGCGGTACAAGGTGGTGTGCTTAAGGGCGAAGTCCGTGACGTGCTTTTGCTCGACGTTATTCCGCTTTCACTTGGTATCGAAACACTTGGCGGTGTTGCGACAAAATTAATTGAACGTAATACTACTATCCCAAGTTCTAAATCACAGGTATTTTCGACTGCTGCAGATAATCAAACTTCAGTTGAAATACACATCACTCAAGGTGAACGTCCAATGGCGTCAGACAACAAATCTCTTGGTCGGTTTATCCTTGACGGTATTCCACCTGCACCACGTGGTATGCCACAAATTGAAGTATCTTTTGATGTAGATGCAAACGGTATATTAAATGTGAAAGCAATGGATAAAGCTTCAGGTAAAACACAATCAATTCGCATTGAAGCAAGCTCAGGACTTTCAGAAGCTGATATCAAGAAAATGCAAGATGACGCAGCTCTTCACGCAGACGAAGATAAAAAGAAAAAAGAAATCGCTGATACAAAAAATACTGCCGAAATGCTCATCTTTACTGCTGAAAAGTCACTTAAGGATGCAGGTGATAAGGTAGCTGAAGATATTAAAAAGGAGGTTACAGAAAAAATTGATGAAGTGAAGAAGGCAAAAGAAGGTACAGATATGGAGATACTTAAGAAAGCAACCGAAGCCCTCTCAGCATCACTTTCAAAGATCGGTGAAGCGATGTATAAGGGTGGTGAAAACCCCGCTGCCGGCACTACTGCAGAACCACAAAACCCAGAAGTCCGTGATGCAGAAGTTGAGGATACTCCAGGAGAAAAATAATAATAAAAGCCCCTATATGGGGCTTTTATTATTGACCTACGAACGAGAATAATTTGATATACTATCGTTATGAATAAAAAAATTCTCATACTTATTTTACTCATTGCAATTGCTTTCGGAATAAGCTATATGCTTAATGGTAAGGCAGTAATGACACCAGCAACTAACTATGTAGATATTTATAACAAAAAGCCAACTGAACTTGGTTTTACATCTCCTAAATGGAGCGGTTATTTAAAAATAGTTCCTGGTGGAAATGCGATCATTGTTGGTGGTGTTACGGATGAAAGTTCGCCAAAGTATGAAAGGTATCTGTACTTGATAAACCTTTTAGATGGAACCACGCTCACTATGAAGGGCGAATTACTTGAGGGCGTATTGACGAATACACTTATCGGAACTATTACCGATGATAATAAACTACATATTTTTGATCTTGCAAACGATACCGAAAAGATTATTCCAGTTGATGGTGTTGTATACACAGCATTTATGTCGCCAGATAAATCAAAAATTGCACTCAATACATCACGTGGAATTAGGATTGTTATGGTTAAGGATGCATCACTTACTACATTATCAAATGGACCACAAGATGGTGCCTATGCGTGGCGAGCCGACGGAATACATATTCTTGGGTACCACGAGACCACAGAAGATTTACATGAGGCTGGAAAAGGGCGCGTGCTCACAATGTGGGACACTGTAGCAAAAACAAAAAATGATTTAGCTGTAGATTTTCCATCATCCGCACTTCGCTATATTGAGTGGTTAAAACCAGATACGATTGCACGGGTAAACGCTGGTTTTGATGATGGTTCATTTGATTACTTGCTTGATCTCTCAAGAAATAATTTTGTCACTGATTTAGGAGAAACCTCCCGAATGCTTTCACGTGGTGGTGTGCAGGTATCACGAGAATATCAAGTGGTGGGGCTTTTGGGTACAAAATTTAATCCACTTATTCCAAGTGACCACAAGGGTGTGCAACTAGTACAGTTGCTAGATATGGACGGTAAAGAGTTGGGCACACATATTTTTAAAGAAGACGCAGAGCGTCAAACCCTACGAATAATTGATCGAGAAACAGTAGCATATGTGCAAACAAAATTTGACCAAGATACAAATATTTGGAGTAGCACAGTCTATACCTATTCATTTCGCACAAATAGAGAAATCAAGCGAGGTACGTTTGAAGAGGATGTTCGTTCACTTGAAGTTACTTCCGATAAAAAAGCGCTCATTATTCCAACAGCAAAAGCACTCATTAAAGTTACGTTATAATAAATACGTCTATGCGACTTGACCAGTATTTGGTTGCCCACAAACTTGTAGATAGTCGACACCATGCTGTTGAGCTTATTAAAATTGGCGAAGTGCAGGTTAATGATGCCATAGTAAAAAAACCCGCTCATACAGTAAAACCAGACGAAAAAGTTGTTCTGACTGGTACACTGCGATACGTATCGCGAGCTGGATATAAACTAGAGGCTGCCATTTCTACGTTTGGTATTGATTTTAAAGGTAAAATTGTACTTGACGCAGGAGCATCAACGGGCGGGTTTACAGATTGCGCACTCAAATTTGGTGCACAAAAAGTGTATGCAGTCGATGTGGGTATTCACCAACTTCGTTCAGTCCTTCGCGATGACCCACGGGTTGTTGTACGAGAGCACACCGATATTCGCGAATTGATTCTACAAGAAAAAGTTGATGTGCTTATCGTTGATCTTTCATTTATTTCACTTACAAAAGTAATACAAGTATTTCCACATTTCCTCAAAGTAAATGGTAAAGTAGTATTACTTATTAAACCGCAATTTGAAGTTGGTAAAGAAAATATTGGTAAAGGCGGAATTGTGAAAGACAAAAAGGCAATTGAAGCAGCACTGCTTCGTGTCTATGAAACGATGCAAGCAAACGGCTTCAGACGACAAGAGGGATTTATTGAATCACCCCTCAAGGGTGGTGATGGGAATACAGAATATTTAGGCTATTTTATAAAAAGTGCATAACTTATTTACTTGAAGTGATAAAATTATTGCAGGAATAATTATTAGTAACTAAGCATTTTTTTATGCACTATTATCTACAAGAAGCACCATTTTCTCGTTTCCTTTTTGCAAATACTAAAGTGAGCTGGTTTTGGCTCATTGTGCGTGTGTATGTTGGGTATGAGTGGTTGATTGCTGGTATCGCAAAATATACTAATCCGCTTTGGAATGGCTCTGATGCTGGTGGAGCGCTAGCGGGTTTTGTAAATAATGCACTTACAAAAACAGGGGGTGCGCACCCAGATGTTCAAGGTTGGTATGCAGCTTTTCTTAAAACCGCTGTACTTCCTCACGCAAATCTTTGGTCGCACGTAGTAACCTATGGTGAAATACTTGTTGGAGCAGCACTCATTGTTGGTCTTTTTACTGGAATTGCAGCGTTCTTTGGTTTGTTTATGAATCTTAATTTTCTTTTAGCGGGAGCCGTAAGTGTTAACCCAATTTTGTTCGTACTCTCCTTATTGCTCGTGCTGGCATGGCGCATAGCAGGGTACATTGGCCTTGATAGATTTGCGTTAAAATTATTAGGGACACCGTGGCAAGGTGGAACTGCATTTAAAAAATCGCAAAATTAACGCATGAAATACTTTATTGGATACAACATAGAAGGCGAAGCCAAGTGGTATCACAATGAGGTATCAACGGAGCTCTCAGATACATTTGGGATTGAGAATCTTAGTAATCATACGCCAGCACATTTCACACTCATACCACCCTTTAATGCTGACGAAGAGGAGATTGCTATGGTTGAAACAGTGCTCGAGAAAAGGCTTGAAAATTTCAAGCCTTTTCCTTTGCTCATTGAAGGATTTGGACATTTTCACACCACTACAGTTTTCCTCAATGCAACATCTACTGTATATGGATATAAATGTATTAATGAAATTGAAGAAATATTGTTTGAATTACCTTTTTTGAATAAAGTTGATTCTACATCTACAAGGAAGAGAGTACTTCATGCATCTATAGGGAGATTTTTGACGGAAGAACAATTCAGAAAAATTTGGAACTATTTGCAACATATACCACCACCTCGCTTTGCGTTGTTGTGTAATGCGATTACTATGTATGTTCGCATCGAAGAAGAGTGGCGTATCTATGCGCAGTATCCAATTGGAAATAAAAAAATCCCGTAGAGCACGGGATTTTTGTAAAACATTATTTTTTCAACATTTTTTTAACACACACTTACGTAGGTGTGCAATGATTTCAGGCACACCTTCGAATTGCATCAAGAATAACAATGCTTGGCGTCTATACTGATCCATAGCACCAGCAGGAAGTAGTCCCTGATTCCATTCAGTAAGAATTTGATGACAGTTCTTTTCAGGACCCGCAAACTCAGTATCGGTGGCACCTCCAAGGAAAATGTGCTCGGATTTGACATTGGTAAAGGCGCGCGATCGATTTATCTTATCTTTTTGAAGTTCAGAAAGTACGTAAGTACTACTTGGGTTTGCACGACCATCACCGGCAATCTTAAGATAATAACTAAGATCACTGAGCAGTTGCGCAACTTCTTTGTCGCGAATTTTTTCTTGTACCAGAGGAAGTTCGCCACTCAAAATGAGATAATCATAACTTGACCCTATGGCTCCAAAAAATGGAGTTAAGTAGTGAACTGGTCGAATGTCTATTTCCTTGTCTGAAAGAATAGGCATTGAATTGTTGTGCACTAAGCCCTTCTTACTACAACGAGCAAGCATTTTAAAAATATTTCTTAGTGCATACTCAGCTTCAGTGAGTCTACCAGCAGGCGACAGCCAATCGATAAGTTTGACGGGTGTGCTGTGAATCTGAAGGTTTGTTCTTATACTAATTGCGTCAGCAATTGTTGCCATTCGTCTTGTAAGAGACTTCATTCCTAATTTCATAGATTTTGTTTTTTGGTGTACGTTTGCTTTATTGTATAATGAATACCAATTTTAGTCAAATAATGCTATTGACATAAACCATAAAATGGTTATAGTTAAATTAACCAAAAAACCAGCACATGCAAAAAAATAATATGGGAACTATTTCTACGCAACAAAGTAAGGAAAGCTTGTCGCTCAAAGGGCCAACACAGGTATTAATTTTCGGGTTAATCCTTATGGGATTGTGTTATTTTTTTAAGAATTCTGACTATAAGGGTGACCACCCAAAGTTTAAACAAAAAGTACAGAAAAGCATTCGCTAAAAGTACTCAGTAGTTTTATTTTCATTACAGCCCCTACGGGCTGTTTTTTCTTGCATAAAATTAAATATATGTTATAGTTTTCCCCTAACTGAACCTCGAAAAACGAATACTATGTACAGAAAAATCCTTGTAATTCTCGCGTTTATTTGCGCGCAAATGGACACCCTCGTAAGAGCAGATATTCCCAAAGGGGATATTCCGTCCTTTAACCACAAGCATATTAATGACTACGTACAACTGTTAACACCGGAACAGGTGAATGAGCTTGAAATAAAGCTCACAAAGTATGAAGACACCACTTCGACTCAAATAGCGGTTGTAATCTTACCTGATGCCAAGGGTCATGATCTTGCTGAGTTTGCAATAGCAATTGGTAATGCTTGGCACCTTGGCCAGAAAGATAAAAACAATGGTGTCTTGCTTTTGATAGCAAAAGACGATCATAAAATGTTTATTGCGACTGGCGGTGGTGCTGAAGGTCCATTGCCAGACGTGATATGTAAGCGGATAGTCGACAAAGACATTACTCCAAAGTTTAAACATAAAGAATATTTTGAAGGGATCAACTATGGTCTCGATAGAATGTTCCTTGCGTTTCGAGGTGAGTATAAAGCTGTCGCGGAAGAAGAGGATAAAAGAACGTATTTTATTGTCTGGTGTGCACTCATCTGCTTTGTTGGAGCATTACTTGGATTTGTAAATCCATGGATTGGATCTTCATTAGGATCAATTGGTTGTGCAATTGTGCAAAATAGTATGTTTGACCCAAGTATGGGAATGCTAGTCCTGCTTTTTCTAATTGCATTTCTTGTAACGCTTATTTTTCACGCGATCATTGCTTCTGGCCTTGATGGTGATGGAGGAAGTTGGTCTTCAGGGGGTGGATATTCTTCTGGTGGATTTTCAGGTGGAGGATTTAATGGTGGTGGAGGTTCCTTTTCTGGCGGTGGTGGTGGAGGTGGTTGGTAATATTAATATTTAAAATTATTTACTCACTCTAAAAACAAACCCTAGATATGAAAAAAAGAATCATGCCCCAAGAAATCACTGACGTACTTTCTCGCAAAGAACGAGACCAGATAGTTGCAGATCAGAAAAATTTTGAAGCACAGACCTCATGCCAATTACGTGTTTCAGTCCAGGTATCTTCAACGACGCTGGCAAATTTCCTTGCGACTAAGTCGCTGAGGGTATACCAAGCTGCAGTGCGAAAATTTGAAGAACTAGGAATGGTTAATACCAAAAAAAGAAATGGAATTCTCATCTTTATCTCAGTGAATGAGCGGAAGGTGGTAGTTCTGGCTGATACGGGTATTTTCCCTGATATTCTGAACGCAGAAACCTTGGAAAATATTGCAAATGATATTGGCGCTGGTATTGATAAGCAAATTGCCTATATTGCGATTCGTGATGCAATAACTAAGCTTACACGTTTGGTTGCAGTAGCATTTCCTCATGAAGCCTCTGATACAAATGAACTTGTTGATGACATAGATATGGCATAGATTTACCATCAAAAGTTCAATAATGGTAAATTTTAAACCCGCTTTTTGCGGGTTTTTTTAATGAGGAGCCTGGGTTTCCACAGGTAATAATAGGTAAACGAACGAACGTTCGTTATACTGTAAATATATGGAATACCTTAACCAGATACGTACGTTCTACACAAACCACAAACGGATGCCTTCGTATGCGGAGGCTGCAAAAATTTTCGGACTTCGTTCCAAGGATTCTGCGTATAAAGTAATTCAACGATTCATTGACGAAGGCCTGCTCGACAAAGACACTGGTGGCAAAATCATACCTGGATCTGGATTCTCAGGTGTCCGACTCTTGGGTTTAGTGGAGGCTGGTTTTCCTACGCCCGCCGAAGAAGATTTGCTCGATACTATTACACTTGATGAGTATCTTATTGATAATAAAGAAGCAACGTTTATGCTCCGTGTAAAAGGTGATTCTATGTACGATGCAGGTATTCGTGAAGGTGATATGGTGCTCGCTGAGCGTACGACTACGGGAAAATCTGGACAAATTGTTGTTGCTGAGGTGGATGGTCGTTGGACGATGAAATATTTACGTAAACAGGGGAGCTATTTTTATTTGGAGCCTGCAAATAAGAAATATAAACCAATTTATCCAAAAGAAGACTTACGTATTGCCGCAGTCGTGCGTGCCATTATTAGGAAATATTAAAAATGAGTATGTACCACGAATACATTATACATATCGATGGTGATAGTTTTTTTGCTGCATGTGAAATTGCACAGTACCCACATTTGAAGGGTCTTCCGGTTGTTGTTGGACAAGAGCGTGGTATTGCAACAGCTTTTACCTATGAAGCAAAGGCGCTCGGTATTACTCGAGGGATGCCCATTTTTAAAATTAAAAAATTTTTCCCTGAAGTGATTATTCTTCCAACACATTTTGAACTTTATAAAATGTACTCACAAAAGATGTCGAATATTTTGCGTCGCTATTTGCGAGTAGTTGAAGACTATAGTATTGATGAGTGTTTTGGACTTATCGAAAACGATCACGCGCATACATGGGAGGATGTATGTACTCTTGCACAAACAATTAAAATAGCACTGCAGAAAGAGACAGGAATTACTTTTTCGGTTGGTGTTGGTCGTACTAAAGTACTCGCAAAAATTGCTTCAAAAGCACAGAAACCTGACGGACTCACTATTATCAGCGATCGCGATGAAGAGATGGTGCTCTCGCAAACTCCGATCAGTAAAGTGTGGGGTATTGGGTATCGCACAGCACCAACGTTAAAACAAAAAGGGATTACTAATGCATTACAATTTAGAAATTTACCCGAGGAATATATCATGCGTACTTTTACGAAACCATTGCAGGAATTGTGGCATGAAATGCATGGTACGCGGATATTTGACATTGGGCATTCAGATAATGACCCAAAGTCATTACAAGCGACACGCACCTTTTTCCCTATGAGTACTGACCGTGAGATTGTTTTTTCTGAGCTTTCAAAGAATATTGAAACTGCATGTGCTCGTATGCGTCGCTACGGACTACTCACGAGTAGTGTTATTTTTTTTGTTAAAACAAGCGAATTTAAATACTTTGGTAGGGAATTTCGATTCCCGTTTTTTACTGATAATCCCATCGATATCCTCGATAGTATACGGCCACTCTTCGATGCTGTTTTTGTTAAAGGGTTACGATATCGGGCAACGGGTGTTACTCTGTCTCACTTACGACCATTCAATAAATGTGAACAAGATATTTTTGGTACACAGAAAGAAGTGCATGATCGAGGAAAACTAATGGATACATTTGATAGAATCCGTGATCTCTATGGAAAGAATAGTATTTTCCTTGGAGCAAGTATGCATGCAATGACCCGAAACAGACAACGAGAGATACTAGATGAGTCGACTCCTTATCAATGGAATCTCCCAGTACCTTTTATGGGGGAAGTTTTGTAATAAAATTTTTTATTGAACGGGAAGAAATAAGAGTGATATGTTATAATATTTAAATGCGTCCGCGTATCTTAATGCTCATTACGTTACTTATTGCACTTGGAGGCGTGGCATTTTTTTTCTATGAAAGAAGTCGTTGGGCAATTAGCACTGATGGCGATTTATGTTATTTTTCATCTGCTATCGGAGAATCGGGGCTTGCAGATGTGATGTCCCTCAAGCTTAGTATTATGGGTACAACGGCAAGTGGGGAACTCGATAGTTTTCCAGCAAATAAAGACCCTGTGAAGGGGACACTTCTCGGTACTATCCGCAAAGATGGTGTTATGAGAGAGCTTGATGCACTTTATACATATAATGCGGGAGGTGTGCCTACAATCGAAGAACGCATAATACGATTCGATACTCTCCAGGCCCTCATTGGAGTTGGTGAGATGGTCGCAGGGCAAGATGATGTCTATGTCTATAAGGATAAAAAGACAATTCAATATAACCAAATGATTCCTTCAGTGAAATGTGGAGCAGTTCAACAAACAATGTTTAAATAATAATTCTATTCAAATGGAAAACTATCAACACTATTCACAATTTATTCGCCCACAATGGGCACCACCATCATGGCTTTTTGGACCAGTATGGTCAGTGCTTTATGTACTCATTGCAGTATCATATTTTCATGTAGCAAAATTATATTTGCAAAAGCAAATTACATTTATGGTAATGCTCCCGTTTCTTCTTAATTTAGTTTTTAATCTTATTTTTACACCAATACAATTTGGATTAAAGAATAATTATCTCGCTACCGTTGATATACTTTTAGTACTTAGTACTCTTGTGTGGGCACTCATACGTATTTATCCGTATGCAAAATGGGTAACATACATCAATATCCCATATTTGTTGTGGGTAGTATTTGCTACAGTACTACAAATTTCTATTACCATAATGAATCGATAGCTTTTGAAATCTTGCTTGGACGAGTATACTGGGGTTATGAAAGGCTATAAAAATAACATCGAGAACCTTACACTCGAAAATAATAGTTTTAGAAAAGTGCTTTATACAGGTAAAAATACGCAATTAGTACTTATGTCACTTGCACAAGGCGAAGATATCGGTATGGAGGTGCATAATGAAAATGATCAATTTTTTCGTTTTGAGGGAGGAGAGGGTAAAGTTATTATTGATGGAAATGAGTATCAAGTTACGGATGGCGATGCAGTTATTGTGCCAATGGGATCAGAACATAATGTAATAAACACAGGTACAGAGCCGCTTAAACTTTACACACTGTATTCTCCACCACACCACCGAGATGGTGTTCATCACGAAACAAAAGCGATAGCATTAGCGGACGAAGAAGAGTTTGACGGTACGACGACAGAATAAAAGGCGCACTTGCGCCTTTTATAGCAGTAAAAAAAGTAAGGTATACTTAAATTACATATGAAAAAAAGAACTAAAATCTTTTTGCTAGTAAGCGTGATCGTGCTTGTGGTCATTGGAGCACTCTTTAAAAAACAAATTGGTGCACTTGTAATTCCACGTACTGATGTGCCTGGCCTACCAGCAACGTCTACGCCATTTGTTGACCCAATAGTTTCTCAACTCTCTGTGCCAACTGGATTTACTCTTTCAGTCTTTGCGCGGAATGTGAAAGACGCACGAGTGATAACCTTTGACCCATCAGGTGCGCTCCTTGTGTCTCAGACTGACCAAGGAAGAATTATCTATATAGCAGATACCAATAACGATGGTATTGCGGATGTACAAAAAACAATAGCAATCGACTTAACGAACCCTCATGGTTTGGAATGGAAGTGTACGACAGATAGTAACTGTACCTTATACGTCGCAGAACAAGATAAATTGGTTTCTTTTGCGTACGATATTACAAACCACACTCTCACAAACAAGAAAGTACTCCTCGATATTCCAGGTTCAATTACTGATAGACATGTGACGCGTACACTACAATTTTTACCTCCACCACTTGGCGATACGCTCCTTATTTCTGTTGGTTCATCGTGTAATACATGCGAAGAAAACGACAGTATGCGTGGTGGAATAATGGCATTCGACATAAAGAAAAATAAGGTTGATCGATTTGCAAAGGGGCTCCGTAATTCTGTTTTTATGACAATACGGCCAAGCGACAATAAGGTAATCGCAACCGAAATGGGACGAGACGGTCTTGGTGATGAAATCCCACCTGATGAAATAAATAGTATTGAAGGAGGTAAAGATTATGGTTGGCCGGTATGTTATGGCAACAATATTCATGATACGGAGTATGACAAGAAAACATATATACGAAATCCATGTATGGAGCCATTTACCACCCCTTCTTTTATAGACATTCCAGCACACAGTGCACCGCTTGGATTAGCTTTTGTTCCAACTACCTGGCCAGCAATGTATGCAAATAATCTTCTTGTTGCATACCATGGTTCCTGGAATCGAAGTATCCCTACAGGATATAAAATTGTACGTATGGAGTTTGATGCAACAGGAAAGTATATAAAATCTGAAGATTTTATATCGGGCTGGCTTACAGCTGCAGGAACAAAAATAGGTCGCCCAGTTGATTTGAAATTTGGTCCTGATAGTGCACTCTATATCTCTGATGATACTGCGAACGTTATTTATAGACTTAAAGCACAATAAATTATGGAAACAATTGTATTTGGTGGTGGATGTTTCTGGTGTACTGAGGCAGTGTTTAAATCATTAAAAGGGGTTACTAGTGTTGAGCCAGGGTATTCCGGTGGAACATTACAAAATCCAACTTACGAGCAAGTGTGTACTGGTACAACTGGTCATGCCGAAGTAACAAAAATTATTTTTGACCCAAAAATAATTAGTAGCAAAGAGTTGCTCACTGTCTTTTTTGCAACACATGATCCTACAACACTCAATCGACAAGGTAATGATATTGGAACTCAGTATCGTTCGGTCGTCTTCTATACAACACAAGAACAGAAAGATACTGCACATAAATTAATAGCTGAAATTGATACTAGTACTAGTGGTGATAGGGTGACGACGGAAGTTGTACCACTTGATGTATTTTACCCAGCTGAGGACTACCATAAAGATTACTTTCAAAAAAATCCCGACCGTGCATACTGTCAAATAATTATCAATCCAAAACTTGAAAAAGTACAAAAGGAATTTGCACGATTATTAAAATCAAATGACGAAAATAATCAAAACTGATTTTAAAGAAAAAGTAAGAAGCGTAGTATGTGCAATCCCCAAAGGCTACGTACTCACGTATAAAGATGTTGCGCTCTTTGCAGGTTTTCCTGGTGCTGCCCGCGCAGTTGGAACTCTAATGAAAAATAATTTTGCTACACAAGTTCCATGTCACCGTGTTGTGCGAAGTGATGGTAAAGTTGGTGAGTATAATCGCGGGGGTACAAAGTCTAAAGTTAATAAATTACGTGCCGAGGGTGCGTACAAATCAAACGCATCATTACGGTACTGGAAACCAAAAATAAATCAGATACCTAAATAAAAAACCGCCTGCAAACGAGCAGGCGGGATTATAAACCCACTTACGCTTGTCCTTAACCAATACGTAAGTTACTTGTATTTATACAGATATATTTAAATATGTCAAATATTTACTTGAATAAAATCCTTGGTTTGTGGTATAACTAAGCACCAGCACAACATATTTTCTGAATCGATATTATCATATAAAATATAATTATTATGGCTCAAAAAGACTACTACGAAGTACTTGGTGTTGACAAAAAGGCAACCAAGGAAGAGATAAAGAAGGCATTTCACAAAATGGCACATAAGTATCACCCCGACAAAAATGCCGGTGAGGATGCGCGTTTTAAAGAGGTGAATGAGGCGTATCAAGTACTCTCAGATGACACCAAACGTGCTCAGTATGATCAATTTGGTAGTGGGTTTGATGGCGCACAGGGATTTGGCCAAGGTCAAGGATTTGGCGGTTTTGATTTTTCAGGATTTGCAAATGGTCAGGGTTTTGATATGGGAGACATCAATGATATATTCTCAGATTTCTTTGCAGGTGGAATGGGCGGAGGACGTACAAAAACAAATCGTGGTAGAGATATTTCTACCGAAATCACGATACCGCTCGTAGAAGCTGTCTTTGGAACCGAACGCAAAATTTTGCTTACAAAACAATCTACGTGTGATACATGTAAAGGTACTGGCGGAAAACCAGGTACAGGCATGGAAGCATGTACTCTCTGTAATGGTAAGGGACAAATACACGAAACAAAGCGCTCATTCCTCGGTTCCTTTTCAACAGTACGAACATGCGAACATTGTGGAGGTATTGGAAAGATACCAAAAGAGAAGT
>CALRHK010000008.1 GCA_943359475.1 Candidatus Nomurabacteria bacterium | reverse complement strand
ACTTGCTGCTCTCAGCACTGATATTAACGCACACAGCGAACGCATCAATGAAAAGCGTGCCGAGATAGAAAGAATTACACTTGCGCATAGAGATGCAGAACGCGCGTACTATGAGATCACCGGCAAACGTGCAGAAATTGAATCACGCCGAAAGATGGCAACGCTCAAGGAAGAACAACTAGAGAAAGTTATGATTGACTTTGCACAAGAAGTACATGAGGCGCAAGTATTGGTTGGCAATGATGCGATTCGGTATGAAGAAATAGAGGGGGGTGAGCATCGTCACGAACAGGAAGACCTTCGAAGAAAAATAGAACGTATAAAAATTAAACTTGAAGATGTCGGTGGCGGCGGAGCAGAGGTGCTCAAGGAATATAAGGAGACTGAAGAGCGTGATGCATTCCTTACACGAGAACTTGCTGATATTACCGCTAGTGTTAGTAGTTTACGTACGCTCATAACAGATTTGAAAGTGAAGTTAGATGGTGATTTTAAAACTGGTGTTGATAAAATTAATCACGCATTTCAGGAATTTTTTGCCCTTATGTTTGGTGGGGGGAGCGCATTTCTCGCAGTAACGATGGAACACAAAAAAATTCGCAAAGCAAAAGATACTGATGATGACTTTGAGGTAGAGGATGATGAACAAGAAGAAGGGGAAGAGGGTTTTGAGCGTGGTATTGAAATCAATGTATCACTCCCTCAGAAAAAAGTTCGTGATCTCAACATGCTCTCTGGGGGAGAACGTAGTCTTACCTCGATTGCACTTCTCTTTGCAATGTCGCAAGTCAATCCACCACCACTCCTTGTGCTCGACGAAACTGATGCAGCGCTCGATGAAGCAAACTCACGTAAGTATGGCAATATGCTCGAAAATCTTTCAAAATATTCTGAGCTTATTGTGGTGACACACAATCGCGAAACCATGTCACGTGCGCATGTACTTTACGGTATCACGATGGGTGCCGAGGGTGCATCAAAGTTGCTCTCAATTAAGTTTGACGAAGCAACAAGCTACGCAAAATAGGGAATAGGTGTTACGAAATGACCCCAAAACGGGGTCTTTTTGCTCTATTGACAATATGTGTATAAGTATGCTATAATAGAGCCAGTTAAATTGATCTCTGAAACTTCTAAAAACAGGAAATATGAACCAACAAACAGTGTCTCGTTTTGTAGTGTCGATTCTTTTCGGCGCTCTTGTATTTTTTACACTTTCTGCAAAGTCGCAGGACTTGCAAAATGCAACTGATTCAGTTGTAAAGAAAGTTACGCACGACTATTATGTTTCAGGCTTTTTTAAAAAAGGCCTAAAGACAACGAACGACATCATTGCTGCAACAAAAGTTGATCAGCCAGATGCACGGATTACTGCGCGCGAGTTCAAATCATTCTTGATGAATGAAATGAATTATCGCAACACCATTCATCATTACTGGAGTGGAGTACTCACCGAGACGATGCTCGATAGTATCATTTCTCAGGCGTTTTATTCTGAGAATTTTAATTTCCATTTTGGGGATTACCAGTCAATGGGTCGCCGGAAATCAGATGGTCACTTCGTTGGAGATATTCAGTCTGGTGGTGCGGTTTGTTTCATGTATATGGGACAGCCAATTATTAAGCAGGCATGCGGGAATATTGTATACGAAGCAAGTGTTGCTGATCCGCTCTCTAACTCGCTCCATCATGTATGCCCTGCATGTCCGCCGGAAAAAGTATGCCCGCCAGCGTCAGAAGTAAACGACAACGACAAGAGTCGTATCATTGTCTGGTTTGATGAGCATATTGGGTACTTGTTTGGTTCGTTCATTTGGCTACTTTGGTTGTTACCCCTTTTTCTAATCATCTGGTGTATCCTAACCCTTATCGATAAGGGTAGAAAAGTCTTTGCTCGAAATCCTTCACCTTCTGATTCTGACAAGAAAAAGAAAGCTGAGGAAAGTGAAGAGAAGACGCCGGTGAAAAAGAAAGAAAGCCCGGTCGTGGTAATGCATACACATACGCATATCCATATGCCGGAAGGATCGAAAGAAAAGCCGGAAGTGAAGACAGAAGTAAAAGAAGAGGATAAAAAATAATAGTTTTGAATTGTTATGACAGGAGGCGGACGTGAAAACGTTCGCCTTTTTTATTGCATTAAGATGCCCTTTTCATCAAAAAGAAGTGCACTCGCAGGAAAGTCTTGTTTTGAAAGTAGTGTGGTGAGGTGAAGGCCAGTATTTTCTGTGTCGATAGTTGGCATACCTTTTGAGTTTATGACAATAGGTAGAAAGGATCCACCAATAACATCACCAGATTTAGAAAAAGTAAAAGTAACAATACCACTATTTTTCAGAAAATCTTTTGTCGAAAGATTCCCTGCCGATGCAAAATTGCCAAGTGAATAGGCGATTGGTTTACCTTTATACCATTCCATACCACGCAGGACATGCGGACCCGAACCAAACACAGCATTCGCGCCAGCATCGATAGCGGTGTGTGCAAATGCGCGGACGTCTCCTCGGTTTTCACCAAGGTAGTATTCTCGATCGGTAGGTGTATGCATGTACGCCGTTCCTTCAGCACCTCCATGGAAAATTACCACGACCACGTCAGCATTTGCGTGTGCTTCGGCAATCATTTTTTTAAGTGTGACTGCGTTATCCATTAGTGATGTCCAATGGTAGGTAGAAAAACCAACAAACCCGAAAGTAATATTATTTTTCTTTAGATAACTGACGGTATCTTTTACACCTGTCGCTACGAGTGAGTTTTGGGAAAGGTTTTCAAGGGTAGTTGATTTCCCTGTTTCGCCAAAATCATTGGCATGGTTGTTTGCGACATTAAGTACATCGAATCCTGCAGTAACAAGAAGTGGTGCAAAAGAATTGTTTCCACTAAAGGCGTAGCAGTGTTTGGTGGCAAGCCCACATTTCGAGTTTTCTTTTGGAGGATCTTCGTAGAGCACGCCCTCGAGATTACCAACAAGGATATCGCTTTTTTGAAGTGTGCTCGCTATATTTTCAAAGAGGGAATCTTGTGCTTGAGCACCAGGCACAATGTCACCAACAAAACTGAGTGTGGTGGTTGGTAATGTCTGAATTACCTCAGGGTTCTTCGTGAGTGTGTCTCTTGATGGCGTTGAGCTATGTCCATTAAAAGTAGGAATTTGTAGCTCTGCTGTAAAAGGGTAAAGACCAGTCGGTTGATACTGGCGATTAAGATGAACTTCTTGCACAGAAACATTTGTAATTGCACCATCAGTGAGATCTACTCCAAGTACCATTCCACGCATTGTGTCGTTTGAAAAATATTGATCAAAAATAAAATTACCAAGTGAATAGGCAATAAGCCCTCCATGATATTTTTCTAAATCCTGCATTATGTGAGGATGGTGACCAATCACCATTTGGGCACCTGCATCAATTGCGGTGTGTGCGAGTATTTCTTGTCGAGCATTGTGCGGTTTATATTCAATACCCCAATGCATTGAAACAATAAGTACATCAACTTTTTGCTTTGCGCTACTAATAATGTTTGCAAAGTCAGGATCGCTCGCAAGATTGACACCTGAGCTAGTATCAGTTGCTTCAAGCCAGTTTGGACCTACATCGGTAAATCCAAGGTAGCCAATCTTTTTGCCGTTTACTTCAAATATTTCTGGTTCACGAGCATCTGTTTTTGTATCGCCTGCTCCGCTATATTTTATTCCACTAGCGTCGAGCCGTGTGCGAGTATCATCAAAGGCTTCTTTACTCCAGTCTCCGACATGATTATTTGCAAAAGACACAATATCAATACCTGCATTTTTTAAAGTAGGTAAAATAATTGGGTCCATTCGAAATGAAAATTTACTACCAACATTGTGGCCTTTATCAGATACATCACCTTCAAGATTTGCAAAAAGTATGTCTGCATTTTTAAGAGAACTAACATTTTCAAAAAGTCGATCGTAGTTCCCTTCAAAATTCTTTTCTACTGAACGTCGTACGCCACGGTCGAGCATAATATCACCAATGAAGGTGAGATGGGTAACTGGAGTTTCTTGGGCCTTTGGCTCGGTCTCTGCTACAGGGATAGTTTCAGTAGCAGTAATGCTCGATGCCGATAGCAGATAGAGATAGGGAATTGAAATGTTAGAGATAAGCCGTGCGCCAAAAAAAATCCCAAAAAAAAGGGCGCCGGCGCCGGCAAATTGTATAAAGCGAGTACGCATGTAAATAGTAAATATTACTCTGGAAGCACAATATCCTTAGGGTCAATAATAGTATAGCCTTTATCGAGTATTCCCACGATAATACGGTCAAGTGCGTCGCGTGTCCAGGCATGTTCATGAAGAAGGATATTTGAGCCAGGAGCGACCCCTGAAAGCACGTGTTCTGCAAGTGCATCACCAGACTGATACTTCTTTATCCAGTCTTCAGCACCAAGTGACCACGTCATAAAAAGCATCTTCTTTTCCTTCACGTAATTTTGAGTGTACGTGTTTGAACTTCCATATGGTGGACGAAAGAAGTGAGGGGTAGTACCAATTGTTTTCTCTAAAAGAGCTGAGGTGCGATCTATTTGGGATTTAATTGATGCATTACTACTATTTTTTAAATTAGGATGATCCCACGTGTGATTCCCAATTGTATGTCCCCCGTCAACTATTTTTTTTAATAATTCTGGATGTGCACTAACGCGTGATCCAAGCACAAAAAAGAGTGCGTGAACATTATATTGTGCAAATGTTTCGAGCATTGGCCCAAGCGTACTTGTGGCGATGGGACCGTCGTCGACGGTAATGAGTACTACTTTACGATCACCACCAGGTGTGACAGGGATGACATTGTAGTACCTATCAAGTGTGTATTTTTCTTCAGCGATAGGAGTTGGCGTAATCGTCTCTGTCGCTTTAGTAGCCGAAGGCGGTACGGGTACATCAGAAAAAACTTCCGGGAGAGGAGGCAGGTTTTTTGCATCGAGTTGCGTAGTATTTTTCTGGGGACGTGCGTCTGATAGAAAATTTGTTGAGCTTTGGCGTGAAATAAGTGAAGAAATTCCAATAGAAAGACCAGCGAGTACAAGTATTGTAAGAATAGTGCCAAAGAGGTTTTTCATTAGGTTTATCCTAACATATTTTTTGCGGGAAACCCTATTTTACCAACGTATAATCAATAACGCGCTTTACAAGGTCTGCTTTTGCAACTTTTATATTTACCGTGTCGCCAATACGATAGGTGGTACCTGTTTTTGATCCAGTGAGCGTCATTGCGCGGTCGTGATATACAAATTGTTCGGTGCCCAAATCCCGCATTCGGATCATACCTTCACATTTACTTGTTTTTTCTTCAACAAAAATTCCGAAATCAGTGACGCCGGTAATTGTTCCTGCGTATGTTTCTCCGACATGCATTGTCATGTATTCAACTTGTTTGTACTTAACTGAGGTGCGCTCGGCATCCGCAGCATCTTTTTCTCGAGCAGAAGAAATTTCAGCAATTGTTTGATACTCTAGCCATTTTTCCTTTGGCACCCGTATACCTTCGTTGTAGGCAAAAAGAAGTCTATGCGCAACAATGTCTGGATAACGACGAATGGGGGAAGTGAAGTGTGTGTAATAGCGAAAGGCAAGTCCAAAGTGCCCGATATTTTTTGTAGAGTAAATAGCTTTTGCCATTGAGCGGATAATTGCACCTTGCACTGTTTCGCGTTCAGGACGACCTTCAAGTTCGCTGATAATGCGATTTATTTCAGTGGGGGGAATGAGTCCATTTTTGAGTTCGACATGATAGCCGAGTTGTTTAAGGAAAAAAGCTAAATCTGCAATCCTGTCTTTTGCTGGATTGTCGTGTATGCGGTACATAAATATTTGTTCTTCATCGCGATGCCACTTCCCTGTCCCAGTTTCTTTTTTGTGTAGTGTTGCAATATGTTCAGCAACCAATCTATTTGCAAGCAACATGAATTCTTCGACAAGTTTATGCGTATCGCCACGTACTTTTCTGTAGACTGTTTGTGGGACACCTTTTTCATCAAGGATAAATTTCACTTCTTCTTGCTCGAGGGAAATGGCACCTTCTTGGAAACGCTTCTTGTGGAGTTTCTTTGCAAGAGTATTGAGTGTACGAAGTTCTCGATGGTAATTGCCACGATCTTCGTCGAGGATTATTTGTGCTTCTTCGTAGACAAAGCGTTTGTTTGAACAAATAATTGTTTTTCCATACCATTCGTCAATAATTCGTGCGTGAGCATCCATAGTAACGACGACACTCATAGTAAGTCTGTCGACGTGTGGTTTGAGACTACAGAGCTCGTTGGAGAGGATTTCGGGGAGCATTGGCACTGTACGATCAACTAAATAGACCGATGTTGCACGCTCAAGTGCTTCGACATCAAGTGCGCTTCCTGGTTGTACGTAGTGTGATACGTCAGCAATGTGAATACCTATTTCATAGGTACCATCTGAGTTTTCTTGAAATGAGATTGCATCATCGAAGTCCTTTGCATCAAAAGGGTCAATCGTAAAAGTAGGAATTGCGCGCATGTCCCTACGATTTTTGAGCTCTTCGCGAAAATCATTTTCTGCATTTTCTGCAATGAGCTCTGCTTCACGCATAACCTGCGTAGGGAATTTACTGCTGAATCCACGCTCAAGGCTGATCGCTTGCATTTCAGCATTGTTTTCCCCGGGCATTCCCAAGACCTCAACGATTGTGCCTTCTGGTTTGAGTCGAGAATTTTCCCAGTGTGTGATAACCCCAAACACTTTCTCCCCAACACGAGCCCCACCTGTATTGTTTTTCGGTATCAAGATGTGGGTGTACATTTTCGGATCAGAAGGTGCAATAAAGTACGCACCATTTTCCTCGATGAGTGTTCCAGCATAGCCAGCACGCGCACGCACAATCACTTTTGCAACTTCGCCAGTACGAAGGTTTCCATTTTTACCAGTAATATGAACACGTACGGTGTCGCCGTGTAATGCGGTATTCCAGTTATTCTCATGAATCTCGATGCTTGTTTCTTTGTCAGCACCACGTTCACGAACATACGCCATACCGCGACCACCAACAGTAAAAACACCCTCAAAATAATCACGATTATTAGGTACGGTTTTTTTTACACTATGGTGTGGCGACTTTGGCGCTACTTTCTTATGCCAGGGCTTCGTGTGTTGTTTTTGAGACTTTTGAGAGTGTCCGGCTGATTTTCGGGTGGGCTTATTCTGCTTCATTAGGTTGACTATACCATAAAAATGGGTTGGTGGTGAGGTTTCTTGCCAATTTAAGGCGTTTCTGTTAGTATACATGCACTCATATGTTAGCAATCAGATTACAACGCATTGGTCGCAAAAACGAAGCGCATTTCCGCGTCGTTTTGACGGATTCAAAAAATGGTCCAAAAAGTGGTAGATTTCTTGAAATATTGGGTTCATACAATCCAAAACTTGGTACGTTCCAAATTGACCACGAGCGCGCAGTACACTGGATAAAGAATGGCGCAAAACCTTCAGACACTCTTCACAACTTTTTGGTTCATGAGAAAATTATTGAAGGAAAGAAACGCAACGTGCTCTCAAAAAAATCTCCTACAAAAAAGCGCAAAGAAGCAAAAGCTGCATAAATCCCCACTCTGGGGATTTTTTGTTTGACCCTAGAGCAGAGGTGACGTAAAATGAATACAAACAGCGTTGTCGAACGTTGCAAAGATAATCAGGAATCAAAATATGCAAGATAAAGAATTTCTAGAGTATGTTGTTAAATCACTCGTCGAGAATCCAAACGATGTAAAAATCGACCGTACTGTAGATGAAATGGGGGTACTTATTACACTTTCAGTAAATCCAGCAGATATGGGTAAAATAATTGGTCGTCAGGGTAATACAGCAAAAGCAATCCGTACCTTGCTTCGTGTAATCGGTATGAAGCACAATGCTCGTGTTAATCTTAAGATCAATGAACCAGAGGGTCGTAGGTCCGAGAGTAGTACAAGTACTGTTGACCAAGCGATGGAAGATCTAAAGGGAATCTAAACGTTATAGTAAAAACTACCCCCATAGGGGGTAGTTTTTTTAATTGACAATTGTTAACAAAAGTTTAAAGTGCATAAAAAAGCACAATGGAAAAAAGCGCATATTGGCAGTTCTATAAAAACAGATTTGTTGTCGACCTCATTACTACCGACCCACAATTTTGTAGCAAAGACGAGATTATATTCTTTGCAAAAAATGATGCGACGATGGTGAATAAAAACAATGAAATGGCGAGCGATTTTCAGAAGGAGCTTGTTGGGCGTTTACTTACGATCAAAACTGCAACTGGGCAAAGTCTCAATCGTGTAAAGTTCACACAAACAGGTCTCTGTATTGTATTTCGTACATTATTAACGACAGCTGAAGACTGGGAGGATATTCGTGAACCTCTCGAGCGGACCATTATAAATTTAGTGCCTGATTTAGAATTTCAAACCGGTTAAGCCGGTTTTTCTTTTTTTGATTTGACCATTGTATGTAATTTGTATAGTGTAAATGAAAAGTACACATATGATCGTTTCAATTATCCGCAAAGGTGATCCTATTGCCTCTGCTCTAAAAAGGGAATACACTACATTTTTTTGTGCACTTACGTATATAGAAAATTATCGTTCTGTAGAAAATAATGCACTACTTTCTTTTGTTGGGAGACGACCTCGAGTAGTTTGTCTTCAGAAAATGGTATATCGAGTACACGAGGGTCCTCTATGGAGAATACAGATTTCTCCTCGTGAAAGAATATGGATATTCCATAACCAGTTAAGTCAATTGTATAGTATCGAGACTGGTATTTTTGATTTTAAAATAACAGAAAGACGTTATTTTAGTGAATCTTTTAGACATGCTGCAATCAAAAGAGCAATAGATCAATGTATGTTTACGGAAGACGAGCTTGTGCACGTAGATTTCAATGCACTCTTGGCTCATGAAAGTCCAAAAGGCGTAGAAGTGTTGATGAATATTTTTGCAGTTCATCCAGGTAATTTTATTTTGTACCGATAGTTATGAAGCCTCACCAGGGGCTTTTTTTGTTTGCTTTTTTGCCAAAAAACGATACTGTACGATATATATGCATTTTCATGTGGTTACGTTATTTCCAGAAATGTTCAGCTCGTACCTTTGCGAGTCTATTTTGGCGCGTGCAGTTAAAGAAAAAAAGATACAAATTTCTTTTTATAATCCACGCGACTATGTTACGGGGAAATACAAGAAAGTTTGGCCAGATGGTAATGTGTCTCGTATTGTTGATGATAGGCCGTATGGTGGTGGCCCAGGCATGATTTTGAGGGCGGAGCCAGTCCTCAAAGCTGTTGCAAAAGCACAAGCAAAAACAAAAGGTAAAACAAAGATCATACTCTTTGCTCCACGAGGGAAAAAATTTGAAACAGTGTATGCAAAAAATTGTATAAAGAAAAAAATTACAGATATTATTATGATTTCTGGACGATATGAAGGTATTGATGCGCGTGTCAAAAAAATACTCAAAGCTGAAGAACTTTCAATCGGCGATTACGTACTTACGGGTGGTGAACTACCGGCGCTAGTACTCATTGATTCAATTGCACGCCAAATTCCTGGTGTATTAGGGAAATTCGAGTCTCTCGAGGAAGAACGTATCTCATCTGGTGAGTTTTATACTCGACCGGAAGTACTTGAGCATAAGGGTAAAAAGTATCGTGTGCCAAAAGTGCTCTTGTCAGGAAATCACAAAGAAATTGAAGCATGGAAAAAAGGGGAATAAGCTGATTTGACATACGCTTCATTAAACTATATACTTTTGGGGATTGAACGATTGAGTTATAGACGCCCATTCAATCGCACTACTTAATAGCATTAGTCGACTTTTGCTAGAAAAACTCACAACGTAAACCTTTAAGAATGAAGGCGGTTTTGTCCGCCCCTCATTTCGTTTTCGTTTGTTTTTCAAGCCCTTTTAATATCGTGGTAACACGTTAATCTATGGAGAAACAGATTGCGCGTCCGAAGAAGTACTTTTCAAAGTACAAAAAGCCATTGGTCGAATTCCCCGACCTTTTGGCAACACAGCTCGAAAGCTTTAACTGGCTTATTGAGCATGGCTTAAAAGAAGTGTTTAAAGAATTTTCACCAATCAGTGATTATTCAGGAAAAAAGTTTGATCTCGAGTTTAGTAGTTTTCATATTAGTGAACCAAAGTTTGACGAGCACCATACCAAAGCAAACAAGCTTTCATACGAAGCGCAACTCAAGGCACGTGTAAAGCTCGCAAACAAAACATTGGGCGGAACAAAAGAACAAGAAATTTTCATGGCAGACATTCCGATGATGACTCCACATGGAACATTTATCATCAATGGTGTCGAACGTGTTATTGTGCCACAACTTGCGCGATCATTCGGCGTCTTTTTCCCTGATCTCGAAGTAAAAGGCAAGCGTTTCTTTGGTGCAAAAATTATCCCTGCGCGTGGTGTATGGATTGAAATAGAAACTGACGCAGACGGTGTATTGTATGTGCGTATCGATAAAAAACGTAAATTTCCTATTACGGCTCTTTTGCGTGTGCTCGGTATGTACACTGACGATGCTATCTTGAATGCATTCAAAGACGAGGAAACAAAGAAGATGATTACGCTCGCGCTTTCGAAAGATACTGCAAAGACACTTCACGATGCATATATTGAAATTTATAAGCGTCTCCGTGATGGCGACCTTGCAACACCAGAAAACGCAAAGGAATTTATTGACTCACTCTTTTCAAGTGAGCGTTACGACCTTTCTCCAGTCGGACGCTTCCGCTTTAATAAGCGTTTTGAAAAAGACATGTCTCCAAAAGAGCTTGAGCGTCGCACACTCTCAAAAGATGACATTATTACAATAGTGTCGTATGTAGTAGAACTCAACCACACTCCAGGTGCAAAGCCAGATGATATTGACCACATGGGATCACGACGTGTGCGTTTCGTTGGTGAAATGCTCCAGCAAAAAGTTCGTGTAGGTATGACGCAAATCAAGCGTAATATTCAAGATCGTATGTCGACAATCGATGTGGCGACCGCTCTTCCTATTCAAATCATCAACCAACGCCCACTCCAAGCACGTATTAAAGAGTTCTTTACTACCAACCAGCTTTCGCAGTTTATGAACCAAGAAAATGTGATGGCGGAAATCGAACACCTCCGCACGCTCTCTGCACTTGGTCCAGGTGGTCTTACTCGTGAGCGTGCAGGTCTTGAAGTACGCGACGTACACACTTCTCACTATGGTCGTGTGTGTCCAATCCATACCCCAGAAGGTCCAAACATTGGTCTCATTCTTCACCTCTCAACGTACGCTCGAGTGAATTCATTCGGTATTATTGAAACTCCATATATAAAAGTAAAGAACGGAAAAATCACTGGTGAAGTGGTATACCTCAATGCGCTCGAAGAAGAAAAGTTTAATATTGCACATGCAGGTGTTCGCTATGATGACACAGGTAAATTTATTGATGAAAAAGTTGAAGCACGTGTAAAAACTGAACCAGGTTTTGTTGATCGTGATAAGGTAGATTATATTGATGTCGCAACAAACCAAGCATTCTCTATTGCAACCTCAATGATTCCATTCCTCGAACACGATGATGCAAACCGCTCACTCATGGGATCAAACATGCAGAAACAAGCTGTACCATGTATCGTGCCACAAGCACCACTCGTTGCAACGGGTACTGAAGAATTTGCTGCAGGTGCGTCAGGACGTCTTATTAATGCGCGTGAAGCAGGAACAATTGTTGCAGTTGATGCAAAGCATATTGTGAATGAAGACAAGGATGGTAAGAAACACTCGTACACCTTGGTAACTTTCGAACGCACAAACAACTTCTCAGTCTTTCACCAGCGACCAGTAGTTAATGTTGGCGATAAGGTAAAGAAGGGGCAACTCCTTGCTGACACTTCGACGACCGATAATGGTCAAATTGCACTTGGACAAAATGTTCGTGTTGCATTTATGGCATGGAATGGTCACAACTATGAAGACGCAATTATTCTTTCTGAACGTCTCGTGAAAAATAGTGTCTTCACTTCAATCTACGTAGAAGAGTTCACTTGTGTCGTTCGTGATACAAAACTTGGACCAGAAGTAACTACACGCGATATTCCAAACGTCGGTGAATCAAAACTTAAAGATCTCGACGAAGATGGCATCATTCGTATTGGTGCTGAAGTGCGCGAGAATGATATTCTCGTCGGTAAAATTACACCAAAAGGTGAAACTGAACTTACACCTGAAGAGCGTCTCCTCCGATCAATTTTCTCTGAAAAAGCTCGAGATGTAAAAGACACCTCACTTCGACTCGAACACGGCAAACGTGGTCGTATTATTGGTGTAAAAGTATTCTCACGTGATCTCGGTCACAATCTTGAGTCAGGTATCATCAAGAAGGTGGTAATTGAAGTTGCACAAGTACGTAACATTTCAGTTGGTGATAAACTCGCTGGTCGTCACGGTAACAAAGGTGTCATTTCAACCATTCTTCCTGAAGAAGATATGCCATATATGGCTGACGGCACACCAATCGACGTGATTCTTACTCCACTCGGTGTTCCTTCACGTATGAACCTTGGACAAATTTTGGAAATGCATTTGGGTTATGCTGCGGGCACGCTTGGGTATCAAGCAATTGTCCCTGCGTTTTCTGGTGCAACAGTACAAGAAATCAAGGCTGAACTTGTCGAAGCAGGTATGCCTGAAAGTGGTAGAACAACACTCTTTGATGGTCGCACAGGCGAAGCATTTGAGCAGGATGTTGCAATCGGTATTATGTACATGCTTAAACTTCACCACATGGTTGAAGATAAAATTCACATGCGTTCAATTGGTTCATACTCACTTATCACACAACAACCACTCGGTGGTAAAGCACAGGGAGGTGGTCAGCGATTTGGTGAAATGGAAGTCTGGGCACTTGAAGGCTACGGTGCGTCACATGCACTTCGTGAAATGATCACAATCAAATCTGATGATATTAGCGGTCGATCAGCTACATTTGATTCAATAATTAAAGGTGAAAAGATTAAATCTCCTAATGCACCCGCGTCATTCTCGGTGATGTTGAACTACCTCCGTGGTTTGGCTCTCGATGTCGGTCTTGAGAAGCGCGCAAAAGAAGACGACGAACGTTAATCAATCATCATATTCTTATGAAAACAATCGACACAACAACAAAATTTGATTTCATCACGCTCTCGCTCGCGAGTCCAGATAAAATTCGCGAGTGGTCATATGGTGAAGTTACCAAACCGGAAACAATCAACTATCGTACTGGTCGTTCAGAACGCGGCGGTCTCTTTGACGAACGAATTTTCGGTCCAGAAAAAGATTACGAATGTTACTGCGGAAAGTACAGACGTATTCGTTATAAAGACATCATTTGTGAAAAATGTGGCGTTGAAGTCACACGTTCAATCGTGCGTCGCGAACGCATGGGACACATTGAGCTTTCAAGTCCAGTTGCACATATCTGGTTCCTTCGTGGCGTGCCATCACGTATGTCTATCCTTATGAATATCGGTGTGGCAGACCTTGAGAAAGTAATTTACTTTGCAGGGTATATCATCACAAAAGTACACGAAAACGAAAAAGCAGAAGTCATCAAAAACCTTGATTCAGAATATAAATCAAAGTTGAAATCAGCTGGAGATGATGAAACCAAGGAGAAGTTGAAAGAAATTCTCGCGAATACAAAAAAAGAAATAAATGAAATCCACGAAGGAAAAGTCCTTAATGAAATTTCATATCACCACTACAGTTTGAAGTACGGCACATGTTTTGAGGCGAACATTGGCGCTGAGGCGATTTTCAATATTTTCAAAAATATTGATCTTGAGAAATTGAAAGTACGTACAGAAGAAATGCTTGAAAAGGCAAGTGCGATCGAAAGAGAAAAACTACAAAAACGACTCTCACTTATTCGTTCAATGCTTCACGCACGCATTCGTCCAGAATGGATGTTCCTCACAGCAATTCCAGTGATTCCTCCACAACTTCGTCCAATGGTGGCACTTGATGGTGGTCGTCACGCAACGTCTGATTTGAACGATCTTTATCGACGTGTCATTAATCGAAACAACCGTCTCAAGAAATTGAAAGAAATTGGTGCTCCAGATGTTATCTTGCGTAACGAAAAGCGTATTTTGCAAGAAGCAGTTGATGCGCTTATTGACAACTCGATTGCAAAACAAAATGATTCACAGGCAATGAGTCAGGCACAACGTCGTGCACTCAAATCACTTTCTGATAACTTGAAGTCTAAGCAAGGTCTCTTCCGCCAGAATCTGCTTGGTAAGCGTGTGGACTATTCAGGACGTTCAGTTATTGTGGTTGGTCCACAACTCAAGCTCTCACAATGTGGTCTTCCAAAGCACATGGCACTTGAACTTTTCCGTCCATTCGTCATTTCAAAACTTCTTGAACGCGAATACGCATACAATATTCGAGGAGCGAATAAATTGATTGAAGAAGGAGCTCCAGAAGTTTGGGCAATTCTCGAAGAAGTAATTCAAGGAAAATATGTGCTCCTCAACCGTGCACCTACATTGCACCGTCTTGGTATTCAAGCATTCAACCCAACGCTCATTGAAGGAAATGCAATTCAGATTCACCCACTCGTATGTACAGCATTCAACGCCGACTTCGACGGTGACCAGATGGCAGTCTATTTGCCACTGTCTGACGAAGCACAAGCAGAAGCTCGTGAGCTCATTGCTTCAAACAAAAACCTCTTGAAACCTGCTTCGGGTGATCCTATTGTGCACCCACGTATGGATATTGTGCTTGGTTGTTACTGGATGACAAAATCAGTTGATGGTGAAAAGGGTGAAGGAAAATTCTTCGCAACACCAAATCAGGCAATTACTGCGTATGACTTTGGTGAAATTTCTTTCCGATCAAAAATTAATGTCTTGGGTACCGAGAAGAGAAAGTATGCAAAATTTGAAGGTAAGCCATTTGAAACATCTGTAGGGCGACTTCTCTTTAACTCAGTGCTCCCAGAAGATTTTCCTTATGTTAATGAGGAAATGACACAAAAACGTCTCTCTGCCCTTGTTGATGAAATCATTTTCCACTACGGAATTGATGGTACTCCAGTTGTGCTCGATAAAATTAAGAACTTCGGGTTCACCTTTGCTGCAAAATCAGGTGTAACGTGGGGTATTGATTCTGTGCACATTCCAGAAGGTAAAAAAGAAGTAATCGCTGAAGGTCGTGTGATGGAGGAAGAAGTAAATGGTCAATGGGAAGAAGGTCTTCTCTCTGACGAAGAGCGTTACCGAAAGATTATTGAAATCTGGGAAATGCAGAAATCGAAGATTGAGAAATTGCTCCCAGCGACACTTGATAAAAAAGGTTCAACATATGACTTGGTTATCTCTGGTGCTCGTGCATCAATGTCATCACTGACACAGATGTCTGGTATGAAAGGTCTTATCCAAAACACGCAGGGACGCATTATTGCATTCCCAGTGGTACCTTCATACATTGAAGGTCTCTCACCAGTTGAATACTTTATTACGACTCACGGCTCACGTAAGGGTCTCGCTGACACTGCGCTCAATACTGCAAAAGCAGGTTACCTTACACGTAAGCTCGTTGATGTTGCTCAGGATGTAGTTGTGACTGCAGAGGATTGTGGTACCAAAGAAGGTAAAATTGTCACCAAAGAAATAATTTCTGGAACTGAAATTCCATTCTCAAAAAATATTCGTGGACGTGTGCTTGCTTCTGATTTGAAAGACAAAGATGGCAAAGTACTTTACAAGCGTGGTTTCCTCGTGACGAAAGAAGAGGCAGATAAAATTCAAGCACTTGGTATTGAGGAAGCATTTGTGCGTACGCCACTTCTCTGTAAAACACTCCACGGTGTCTGTCAGATGTGTTACGGTCTCGACCTCGGGCGTAATCATCTCGTTAAGCAAGGTGAAGCAGTAGGTATTATTGCAGCACAAGCAATCGGCGAACCTGGTACTCAGCTTACTCTCCGTACTTTCCACGCCGGTGGTGTTGCGGGTGAAGATATTACACAAGGTCTCCCACGTGTTGAAGAAATTTTTGAAAACCGTACACCAAAGAATCCAGCAGTCGTATCAAAGACGACAGGCGATGTCCTTGAAATTCGCCCAAATGGTAAAGAGCAAATTATTAAAGTGCTCTCTGATACAAAAGGTGACGCAAAATCAAATGAGATTGAATATACGGTCGCATTCCGTCGTTCGCCTCGAGTAAAAGCTGGTGAAAAAGTTGTCGCAGGACAGTTGCTTACTGATGGCTCAGCTGATGTTGATGAAATCTTCAAATATGGCGGAAGAGAAATGGCTTCAGAGTATATTATTCGTGAAATCAACAAAGTGTACGAACTTCAAGGTGCATCGATTTCTCGAAAACACATCGAGCTCATTATTCGTCAGATGTTTTCACGCGTACGCGTTAAGGAACCTGGTGCAACTATTTTGCCTCCAGGTGAGCTTGTTGAGAATATTGAATTTGTCACTGAAAATGAGCGTACCGTACGTAATGGTGGCGAAGCAGCAAAAGGAGACACAACTCTCAAAGGTATCACTGATGTGGCACTTACTACAAAAAGTTGGATGTCAGCTGCATCATTCCAAAACACTAACCGTGTCCTTATCAACAATGCAGTACGTGGAGGAAAAGATGTACTCCGTGGCTTGAAGGAAAATGTCATCATTGGACGACTCATTCCAGCAGGTACGGGTTTTCACGCAAAGGATGAATCTGAAGTAGAAGCCCTCTCAACAGAAGAACTCGAAGCACTTGAAGGATAATATCGAGTGCACGGGCGAAGAAAGTATGTATTATGATTTCCCCAGTCACTCAAATTAAAGAACGACTTTCGATTGTTGATGTTATCTCAGGATATATCAAACTCGAAAAAGCAGGGATTCACTTTAAGGCCCGATGTCCTTTTCACAATGAAAAAACACCGTCATTTTTTATCTCAACCGACCGAGGTAGTTATCACTGCTTCGGTTGTGGGAGAGGTGGTGATATTTTTACTTTTGTGCAGGAAATTGAAGGTCTCGATTTTTCTGAAGCACTCAAAATGCTTGCAGGAAGAGCTGGTGTTGCGCTTGAAAAAATAAATATAGAGGCACGAAATGAAGAAATGGGGCTTGAGCATGTACTCGAAGAGGCGACAAAATTTTACGAAGGTCACTTGCGGGAAGATCAATCAGTAATTGCGTACCTTAAAAAACGAGGGCTCAGTGGAGAAACAGCGAAAAAGTTTCGTATTGGTTATGCGCCAGATGGGTGGCGTAATTTAGCACAGTATCTGGAATCTAAAAAAATTCCGATGGCACTTGCTGAAAAAGCAGGATTGGTAATCAAGAGTGATAAACCATCACAGTATGGTGGAGAAAACTACTACGATCGTTTTCGTGGACGCATAATGTTTCCGATTGCATCTGCAAATGGAAAAGTTGTTGCGTTCTCTGGACGCATATTCCCTGAACCAACGAATGGTGTTGAGGTTGCGAAATATATTAATTCTCCCGAAACGTCATTGTATAGCAAATCAAAAATCCTTTTTGGCTATGATAAAGCAAAACATGCAATTATGCGTGCAAATGCTTGTATTGTAGTAGAAGGGCAGATGGATTTGTGCATGGCGCACCAAGCAGGCACAACACATACTGTCGCCATATCAGGAACTGCACTTACTGAAGAACACCTGAAACTTGTTAAACGCTTCACAGATACCCTCATTCTTTCATTTGATGCTGATACTGCAGGAATTATGGCAAGTAAGCGCAGTGTTACAACTGCCTTCAATGAAGGTATGGATGTATTTGCAGTAACTCTCGAAAACGGGAAAGATCCAGCAGATATTATTAAAGAAGATGGCGAGAGGTGGAAGCACGCAGTTGCACACGCAAAACCATTCGTAGAATTTTATCTTGAAGTTCTTACCGCAAAAATTACCGATGCACGTCAGTTGAAAAAGGAGGTGACAAAAGAAGTACTTCCATTTGTTGACATGATTGCTTCTTCGATTGACAAAGCTCACTTTATCTCGTTGATCGCAGAACGTTTGGGGGTACCAGAAGATGCTGTTCGAGACGAACTGAAAAAAGTTAAAACCATCTCCAAAGAAAAAGCAGATACCACAGAATATGGTGCTCCAATTTACCCGACACCATTTGAAGCTACTCAGCAAAGAATTCTTGGTGGCTATCTCTGGAAACCAATTGAATCACTCAAAGAAAAATACAGTGTAATTACTGGTACAACAATAGAAGAAGATTGTGCACAAATCCCCGAAGCAGTACGAGAAAGCCTTATCCTTGAAGCAGAACTGACACATACAACTGCGGAACACTGGCATAAGGATGCAGAAGAGCTATTGCTTTCACTTGAAGAGGAAATGCTTGATAAAAAATTTGAAACAATTCTTAGAGAAATGAAAAAAGCCGAATCCTTAAAAGATGCTACACGCGCCCTGGAGTTACTCAAAGAAAGCAATCTCATATCCAAACGTAAACAAGAATTAAAAAAGAGTCGAATTAGCCATTAAGCATAAAAGTATATGAAGAAAAAAGCCATAAAAAAACTTAAAAAAAATTCATCTACCAAGAAAAAAATTGTGCGTATATTAAAAAAGAAAACAGTAACCAAAAAGGTAGTAAAGAAAGTTAGTAAAAAACCAAGTAAACCAAAGGTTGCAACGAAAAAGGCTCCACTAAAAAAGAAGGAAGCTCCTGTTGTAAAGAAGGAAATACTACCAAAACTCGGGAAAAAGGCGCAGGAATCATTTAATAAAGAGCAGGAACTTATTGCGAAAGGCAGAAAGCGTGGGTTTATTACGTATGACGAAATTTTAAAAACATTCCCAGATATTGAAAATAATATCTATTTTCTTGATGAGCTTTACGAAAAATTCCAAGTAGCAGGTATTGATGTACTCGAAGGTGGTAATCTTTTGAATTTAGATGGAGATGGAAAAGATGATCTCTCAAAATATGCAAAAGATCAATCACAATACGATTCAATCCAGATTTACCTCAAAGAGATTGGACAGTACCCGCTCATTCACGCAGCTGAAGAAAAAGAACTTGCAAAACGAATTGAAAAAGGTGATATGGAGGCAAAAAACCTGCTCGCGCGTGCAAACCTTCGTCTTGTAGTATCAATCGCCAAAAAATACGTAGGACGTTCTTCAGACCTTACACTCCTTGATCTTATTCAAGAAGGAAATCTCGGACTTTTTAAGGCTGTAGAAAAATTTGACTGGTCAAAAGGATTTAAATTTTCAACTTATGCAACATGGTGGATTCGTCAATCAATTACTCGCGCATTAGCTGATCAATCACGTACGATCCGTATCCCCGTGCACATGGTAGAGACAATTTCAAAGTATAAACAAGTTGTTCGCCGGCTTTCCCAAGATCTTGGACGTGAGCCACTCGCAGAAGAAATTGCAACTGAAATGGGGGTTGATGTTGAAAAAGTACATGTGATTGAAAATATCAATCAAGATACTATTTCACTCGAACGACCAATTGGTGATGATGACGAAAAATCAACTATCGGTGAATTTATTCCAGATGATAAGATTTTACGTCCAGATCAAGAAGCTTCTCGACGTATTCTCCAGGATCAGATTCGAGAAGTGCTCGATGAACTTTCACCAAAGGAAAAGAAAATTCTTGAAATGCGTTATGGGCTTACAGATGGAGTACAGCATACGCTAGAAGAGGTGGGGCAAGAATTTGGCGTTACGCGTGAACGTATTCGTCAAATTGAAGCAAAAGTGCATGAAAAACTTCGCACTAATGATCGTATCATACGACTAAAAAACTACTTTGATTAAAATAGAAAAAGCCCCCGAGGGGGCTTTTTCTATTTCAGCTTATTTAAGGAGAATATCAATTTGTGCTTGAAGTTGCTCAAACTTGTATGCGCCCGAGAGTGGTTTTGCTGTGCCATCTTTGGTAATCAAGAGTGTGTATGGTGTACCTTCGACTCCAATTCTATTGCCATCTTCAACTGATTTTTGAATTTTTTCTGCATATCTTCCAGATGCAAGACATTCATCAAACTTTTTTACATCGAGACCGTTCTTCTCAGCCGCATAGGAGAGTAATTCAGGGGCAAGACCATTGTTTGAAGGGGTGATACTAAAAATTTTGTCAGCGTATTTCCAAAAGCCATCATTTCCACCTTGTTCCCACGCACACTCAGATGCTTCAGCCTCCTTTCGAGCTTTTGGATGAAGTGAATCAAGTGGGAAGTGTCGATACACCCACGCGATTTTATTTCCATAGGTTGCGACGACCGTTTTAAGAGTTTCGTGGAATACTTTACAATACGGACACTCAAGGTCAGAATATTCAACCAAAATTACTTTTGCAGTCGTAAGATCACCAATAATATGGTCGTCGGGAGTAAGTGGTGCGTAGTTAATTTTATTTGTATCTGTCGTAGTTGTAGCTGCAACTGCTGCCGCTTGTTCATTTTGCACAACTGGTTTTTGGTCATTGGTTGCAACTTTTGCAGGAATGCCGGTAGTGGTAGCAAGAAGGTAACCAAAACCAACAAGAGCAATTACTGAAACAAGGAGACCACCCTTTGAAATTTGTATATTTGTGTTTAATTCCATGGAAAAAATCTTTGATTTGTAATAGTTGAATGATAGCACGGAAATGAGGGTGTAATAGCCTTGTCCTTGAAAAAAAGATGTAAAAATGCTACTATACATAGCATAATGACAAGTATGTCAAGTATCTTTATGTACATAATTGCCTTCTTTTCGATCTATGTGCAGATCTTTTTTTTGGTGACTTTTCTCGAAAAAAGGAAGAAAATCCAGTATCGCCAAGGAACGATGGCACTCGCTAACTATCCAGAAGTAACCATTATTGTTCCTTGTTGGAATGAAGAGGCAACACTTGATGCAACAGTTGCATCCCTGCAAGCGCTTGACTATCCCGCCCATAAACTCACCTTCTTTTTAGTAGACGATGGAAGTACTGATTCAACATGGGAAAAAATGCAAAAATATGCCACCAATAATCAAATCAAAATTTTCCACAAAGAAAACGGGGGAAAGCATACCGCAATGAATATGGGTATTGAAATGGCAACGAGTGAATACGTAGGATGTCTCGATGCAGATTCATTTGTTGACCCAGTTGCGCTCAAGAGAATCATTAGCTATTTCAACTCAGATGAAAAAGTCATGGCAGTCGTGCCTTCAATTGTAGTTCACACGCCAAAGAATCTTATTCAAAGGATACAAAAAGTTGAATATAACTGGGGTGTGTATATGAAAAAAATGCTTGCACTTATGAATGGTATCCATGTTACACCGGGACCGTTTTCGATTTATCGAAGGGAAATTTTTGCTCAAATTGGTCTTTTTCGCAGGGCACACAATACTGAAGATATGGAAATCGCTTACCGTATGCAAAAAAACTATATGAAAATTGAGCACTGCAATGATGCTTTCGTCTATACGGTAACCCCAGATACAGTTAAAAAACTCTATAAGCAACGTCTACGTTGGATCTATGGGTTTATTAAAAATACAATCGACTACCGAAAGATGGTTTTTTCAAAAAAATACGGGGTCATTTCTTGGTTCACCCTTCCTTCTGGTGTTATTTCTATTGTTGGTGCAGTAACAATGTTTAGCTTGCTCGCATATAATATTGGTCATTTTTTCTTTGATAAAGTACTTCAGGTGCAGGCAGCTGGATTCTCAACTAACATAATGCCAAGTATGAAATTTGATTGGTTCTTTATAAACACAGCTGCATTTAATATGGTTACGATTATACTGTATATCCTTCTATTGATAGGCTTAATCCTTGGCGCACGACTCGCGGAAGGAAAACCACGCCTCAGTATCAACGTCATTCCATTTATGTTGATCTACAGCGTTATTGCACCATTTTGGATTTTAAAAGCAGTCTGGAACGCGGTCACTTCCCGCAAGACCTCATGGCGCTAATTAGTCAGTAACGAAAGAATTACTTTATGAATAAAAATGTTGATTGGAAAAAATATGTAATTGTGTTTATTATCACCCTCGCACTTTTTATTACTGCGATTATTGTTTCGTCGTCACTTAATGAAAAAAAGTTTTCAAGTTTAAAGTCAATCCAAGATCAGATTGCAGTTGACCTACTTTCTTCTGAGGTACAGTACTCACTTCTGGAAGAGCAATCATGTTCAGATGTCACAAACTCAGTTCTTTCTCAAGAGCTAGGTAATTTTGCAGATAAAATTGAGTATAGTGAGAATAATAATATTGGTAGTACCTCTGATCTTACTGACTTAAAAAAGAACTACTCTCTCCTTGAGATTAAAGATTACCTTTTGATGAAAAAGGTTACCAAGCGTTGCGGTATCAAATCGTCGTTCATCCTCTATTTCTACGCAAACAGTGCTGATTGTACAGATTGTACAAAGCAGAGCTATGCCCTTACGAGCCTTCGTGAAAAATATCCAGAACTTCGTGTGTACTCCTTTGACTATAATCTCGATCTCTCTGCGGTAAGGGCATTGATTGCAATATACAAAATACCAAACAACCTTCCTGCGATCGTTATTGATGAAAAAACATACGCAGGCTTCCAGGATGCAACAACAATCGAAAAGATAATTGGACCAGCACTTAAGCCAGTCGAAAAAAAGACTACTACCAAAACAAAAAAGTCTGAGTCGGTCTCAGTTCCCGCGACGACAACGGAGTCACAATAGTAATAACTTAGTTTTTGTACATACGGTGATAAATTGATTGTGCAATAAAAAATACCCCCATATATTTAATGGGGGTATTTTCTGTTGAGCCGCCTCTCGGGCTTGAACCGAGGACCTACGGTTTACAAAACCGTTGCTCTACCAACTGAGCTAAGGCGGCAGTGCCTATTTGCATAGGCGATTCACACATAAATATATGCACATCCTACCAGAATTTTAGAGAATTACAATTCCCCTGGTGGGGGCGTCTCTTTTTCGCGGAGTTTTTGCTTAATTCGTTTGAGACGGTTTTTATACTCACTGACACTATGGAGAAAGAAAGATTCTTTATGTGAAGGCATACCATCCGTGCGAGGCTTGGCATATCCAAACCATTGTTGCCATTTTTTTGCGACATAGTGGCTCAAAAGTGCCCAACCACGAATGAATTGCATTATAGCAATGTGCACCAATGCGCGTGCTGTTTGCCATAGTGTTTTTTTTACTTTCGCAACTGAAATATGTTCACTGGTCCCCAAGATGGAAGCACGATCAACTACGATGTGTCCTTTGCGAAGTTTCCAAAGTTGTATCCCAAGCATAGTTGAGACTCCAATAAGTGAAATGAGAAAAAGTATCGTAGCAAACGTCATAATTACATAATCGCTTGACGAACAAATGAGGTCAAGTGTGCGCCATTCTTAGCAAGAAGGGCACTGATGGTTAATTCAGGATTTTTGACGAATGGTTGGTCAAGGAGTGATAACTCTTTAAAATAGGTATCAATTTTACCCTGAAGCATTTTTGCTTTAATATCTTCAGGTTTATCGATACTCGCGATTTCTTTTTCGAAGAGCTCCTTTGCCAGTGCAATTTTTTCAGCGGGTACATCTTCTCGGCTCATGTATTCTGGTTTCATTGCTGCAATATGCATTGCAATATCGCGAGCAATTTCCTCGGTGCCACCTTCAAGTACCGTAACTACGCCAGACTTACCATTATGTACGTAGGTACCAATCACAGGACCAGTAAAGGTCTTTATTTCACCAAGCACAATGTTTTCACCTATCTTTTGAATAACAGGATCGATAAGCTCTTTTGATGCGTTGCGAGCTACTTCTTCACCTTCAGTGAAAGCTTTGTCTGCAAGGGTATTTGCAAGTGCGATAAAGTCATCATTTTTTGCAACGAAGTCGGTTTCGCAATTAAGAATGGTCATGACTGCTTTGCCATCACCTTTTTTAATCACAATGAGACCATCAGCTGCTGTTCGATCTGCTTTTTTTGCTGCAATATCACTCGATTTCTTTTTAAGGATCATGAGTGCTTTTTCCATACTACCCTCAGCTTCTTCGAGGGCTTTTTTACACTGCATCACTGAGATGCCAGTTGCATCTCTAAGTTCTTTGAGCATTTCTGTTGTTATTTGTGTAGACATATTTTTTGAAAGTACATTTTAGGTGAATAATTTATGCTTGGATTGTGCGACCTGATTTGTAGGCTTCAACAATCTCCTTGATGAAATAGTTCACACTTGAGACTGAGCCATCGTTTGCAATGATTGGATAATCAACTTCGCGAATATCACAGTCGGTGTTTGCAAGTGCAATTACAGGTACATGGGCTTTGCGGGCTTCTGTAAATGCAATATGCTCTTTCTTTGGGTCAACAATGACTATTACATCAGGAGTTTTCTTGAGTGTAGTGAGACCACCAAAGTAAAGTGTGAGTTTGTTGACTTCACGGTCGAGGAGAAGGCGTTCTTTTTTTGTGTAAACATCGAGTTCACCAGCTTCTTTTTTTGCCTTTAAATCTTCAAGGCGAGCGATACGTTTTTTAATTTCTGGAAAATTTGTGAGTGTACCACCAATCCATCGTTCGGTAACGTACGGCATATCGAGAGCCATACCAGCGTTCTTGATAGCTTCACGTGCTTCAGGCTTCACTCCAACAAAAAGAATTGTTTTACCGAGTGGTGCCAAGCTTTTGACATATTCGAGTACTGTGTCGAGTTCGACAATCGTTTTCTCGAGGTTAATAAGATCGTTCTTGTTTTTGGTCGCAAAAATTGAAGCTGCGGTTGAAGGATGACGACGAGTCTTTGAATAACCAAAGTGTGCGCCAGCCTGAAACATTGCGTCGATTCTTGGATCGAGTATTTTTTCGGACATTTGTTATGAAAAATTACTTATATATTAATGCAAGTCTTTCGACGGACTTGGTCACCGTTTTTAAGCATTACAGCTTGTCTACAAAGGGTTTTTGAATAAAAAAGCCCCTTCACGGAGACAA
>CALRHK010000007.1:1219-29881 GCA_943359475.1 Candidatus Nomurabacteria bacterium | reverse complement strand
GCTCGATTAGAGTACGTAATTTGATTATAAAAGCCCTTCGAAGGGGCTTTTTTTATTCCTGTATTGGTTTTTCAAGTAAATCAGGAGAGAGTCCTGGGGCACTTCCGGAAATTTTTAGTACATCTTTATCGAGTTTTGAAAGTTCTTTGCTCGAATTATTATAGTGTCCCACTACTGTACTAAGTGTATTACCGACTTTGATATGATATTCTTCGTAACTTTTAAGATGTTTGCCAAGTTCACCTACACGTTTGATAATATCTTTTGCAGTCTCTTCAATTTGAAGTGCGCGCAGTCCTTGCAGGACAGTCTGGAGGTAGGCAAGAAACGAAGTGGGGGAGACAATAATCACTTTATACTTATTTGCTGCACGTTGGATGAGGTTTTCTGTATCTTCAGAAATAGCGCCGATTTTATTAACGAGTAGATCATAATAAATTGCTTCGTGGGGAATAAACATAAATGCAAAATCAAGAGTGCCATTTTCTGGTTGCACATATTTTGCAGTTTCAGTAATACGATTTTTTAAATCATTTACAAAGAGCTTTTCGAGGCGTTCACGTTCAGCAGGGTCATTTGTTTCTGAAACACGGTTGTAATTTTCAAGTGAAAATTTTGAATCAATAGGGATAATCTTATCCTTTACAAAAACAGCAGCATCAACGATTGTGCCATCTGGAAAACCATATTGCATTTGGTAAGAACCAGGCGGAAGTACATTTTTCAAAACTGTTTCGAGATAGTATTCACCCAAAATACCGCGTTGTTTCGGATTTTTGAGGATTGTTTGTAATTCTTCGAGCTGTTTAGTGAATGATACGACTTGCGTATTTGTCGCGTCGAGTTTTGTAAGACGTTCGGTAATATCACGAATGAGTTCGTGTGATTGTTTTGTTTGATAGCGAATGGTTTCCGCGACTTCTTTTTGAGATTCGTTGATTTTTGAATCAACTGTACGCGTCAGTTCATTCATTTGTTCAAGAAGCAATTTGAGCGCCATTTCATTTCCGCCTTCTCGGGCAGGCTGTGTGTTGGACTTCATGAAAAAATAGGCAAGTACTGCCCCAAAAAGTAATCCAAGTGCAATATAGATGAATGTCATGGGCATATTGTAACACGAGGTATTCGGGCGGTATACTAAAGGTATGATCAAAGAATTTAAGGAATTTGCCATGAAGGGCAATGTTATAGATTTGGCAGTGGGTGTCGTTATTGGTAGCGCTTTTGGCAAAATTATTGACTCGCTCGTGAAAGATATCATTATGCCACCGATCGGACTGCTCGCGGGCGGTGTTGATTTTTCACACAAGCTTGTTGTACTCAAGACTGCATCAGTAGACGCTCCTGCAGTTACTCTTAACTACGGATTATTTATCAATGCGATAGTTAGTTTTGCAATTATTGCTTTTTCAATTTTTCTCGTCATTAAAGGTATCAATAAACTCAAAAAAGAAAAGCCAGTAGCGCCTGCGACACCACCTGCTGAACAGGTTCTTCTCGCCGAGATAAGAGATATTCTAAAGTCAAAGTAATTGACTTTTTTGTAATCAAAGGTATAATGTGAAAAACGTTCACATGAAAACCTTCGAAACCTTCCGGGAGATAAATGTCTTACATAAGGCAATTATTTCGATACTTTTATTTTGTTTTATCTTGTGCATCTATAAGATTTACGCAGTAGATTTTTGGTCAGAAAAAATGCTGTGGGTAAAGTATCTGTGTGCTGATTCCATTCTTTTGGCAATCGCACTATTTCGTGCCACAGGGGTAACGAAAATTCGTGCGATGCTAGCAGTACTGATCTTTTTGATGCTCGTCATCTTAATTCATATTTAAAAAAAGCGCCATAGGGCGCTTTTGTTATTTGATTCCGAGATGATGTCTGAGCGTATAAATCCAGTCTTCTTCGTCTTCACTCCCACTTTCAATTTTTTGTTTCAGTAGCCACTCGAGGTAGTCGCGTGCCTCAACTGCAACATCCGCAATTTTCTTGCCGTTGTGCTTTCCAAAGGTGAATGAGGGGATAAGCGTTGGCTTAAGCGAGATCGCGATCATTTCATCGAGCGCTTTTTCTACTGAACCAAGCTCGTCAACCATTTTTTTAAGGAGGCGTTTGAAAAGTTCAGCGAGAATAATGACATCACCACGCGCATCGTGTGCAGTTGCTTCGATGTCCATACCAAGGTAATAGCGCAAGTATTGTAAGCTGTGACGTGGAATTTTTCCTTCTGTATCAAGAAAGCGTGCGACTTTAAGCGTACAAATAAAACGGGGAACAGTAAGTCCTTCTCGTTCGATGATGCCGATATCATATTTTGCGTTGTGTGCTACGAAAATAAGTTCTGGATTTGTGAGTGCTTTCTGTAAATACAAATCATCCACACTTTCTTTGAACGCAGGCTTTTCGGCAATCATTTTATTTGTAATATGATGCACAGCCATAGCATCAATGCTAATTGGCACTGGTGGTTTATAGAGATTGGTAATAACATCACCAAAATCAACAGAATAAAAATCGGGCGTATCTGAAAGTTGAACTGGTGCATACGCAATTTGACATAAGCGGTCACCATCTTCGTTGCCAGTTGTTTCTGTGTCGAGAAAAAGTAAGGTAGTCATAAGTCCAGTATAGGGGCAAAAAGTGGATTTACAGTGTGGATACACACATGAATTTTTTGCTATACTATGACTATGTTACACCAACAACTCAAAGATTCAATAAAAGATGCGCTCAAGGCAAAAGATCAAGTACGGCTCGATACTTTGCGCGGTGTTGTGACAGCTGCGACAAATGAACTCGTTGCAAAAGGGAAAACTCCACAAGACATGCTTTCAGACGAGGAGATGGTTGCAGTCATTGCTCGTATCGCAAAACAGCGAAAAGATGCAATTGTACAATTTACAAATGGTGGACGAGAAGATTTAGCAAATGAGGACCGCGCACAACTCGCAGTACTCGAAGCCTATCTTCCAAAAATGATGGAGCGCAGTGAGATCGAAGTAATTGCAAAAACAAAATGGAGCGAACTCGGCATTACGGACGTCACAAAGAAAGGGTTGCTTATGTCTGCGCTCATGAAAGATTTAAAAGGTAAGGCTGATGGTACGATTGTTAAAGAGGTCGTCGATTCACTTTTTTAATACTATGAACTTCGACACTTTTCATCACCCAGACGATAAACTTCGAAACGAATTGGAAATACTCGAAAATCCTCGGCGGGAACTTGAGCACGAGTTACTCAATGCACAATCTCCAGAGGAGGAAGAAGTAATTCGTGCCAAGATTAAAGCGCTCAAAAGCGATCATGAAGTAAACGAAAAAATTAGAAAATTAAAAGAAGATATCATTTTATAATATGAAACTACTACTCCATTGGCTCATACTTACCGTAGCAGTACTTGCTGCGGCATACACAATACCAGGTATTCAGGTTGCAACATTCCTCACAGCGCTTATTGTTGCAGCAGTGCTCGGCTTTATTAACACAATCGTGAAGCCTGTCATTAAAATTTTGACATTACCAATTAATATCTTAACGCTTGGGATATTTTCTCTCGTCATAAATGGTTTCTTTTTTTGGCTCGTTGCCCGTGTAATCGACGGTTTTTCAGTAGCAACATTTATGGCTGCATTTTGGGGAGCACTTATCGTTTCGATTATCAATTGGTTTGGCGGACGATTTCTTAAAGAAGAATAACTATGCATGTTCTTCCATCACTTGCGCAATTTTTTCTTTCACACGAATTTCTTGCGAACACAGTATTGTTTCTCGGTGTAATACTTGAGGGTGAAATTGTCCTCATTTTTACCGGGATACTTTCACATATGCGAGTGATCTCGCTCGGGGAGGCTGTCATGCTTGTTACCTTTGCAGCAATCTTAAAAACGTTTATTGGCTATTCGTTAGGAAAATGGATTGCATTACGTTGGCCACAGAGCAAGCTCCTTCGCTATGTTGAAAAGAAGATACTCCTCCTTTTGCCACGTTTTCGTGAACGACCATTTTGGTCAATATTTATCTCTAAATTTGTATATGGAGTCAATCACGTCACGATGATCTTTGCTGGTTATATGAAAGCAAATTTTCGTATCTACCTACGAGCCGAATTACTTTCAACTATTTTATGGATTCTTGCTTTTCTTGGACTCGGGTACTTTTTTAGTGCAGCAGCGTTTTCAATAAGTCATGACATCAAGAAGGTTGCAATACTCATTTTGATTTTCATTGTCATCTTTCTTTTCTTACAGCGGTTACTTACTTTCTTATTCGACCTTGTGGAATTGCCTCCAAATAAGTAAAGTGAATATATGAAGCGAATTATTACCCATAGTGGAGGTTTCCACTGCGATGACATCTTTGCGGTTGCCACGATTGAACTTATGCTCGACCAAAGTGCTACGCCGTATACTATCGTCCGTACACGTGAGCAGACTGATTTTGAGACGGGTGATTTTGTTGTAGATGTGGGTGGTATTTATAATCCAACATTGAATCGATTTGATCATCACCAAGAGGGTGGTGCGGGAGCTCGACCAAATGGCATCCCGTATGCCTCGTTCGGTCTCGTTTGGAAAGAGTTCGGTACTCGTTTGTGTGGAAGTGAAGCTATTGCCGAAAAGATTGACCGTCGTCTTGTTGCGCCAGTTGATGGTATTGATAGTGGTATGTTGGTATACGAACCAAAGTTTGAAGGTGTGTATGAATATTCAATCGCGTACTATTTTGATGCCTTCTCTCCAACATGGAAAGAGCCAGAAGTTACACCATCGGATGTTTTTCTTACAATGGTTGCTCGTGCAAAGGAGTTGCTCGCACGTGAAATTAAACGCAATCAAGATAAAGCAGAGGCAGATGCAAAAGTACGCGAACTCTATGAAGCGAGTCCTGATAAAAGAATAATTGAATTTGTGACGCACTACCCATGGAAAGAAACACTTACAGAATTTCCAGAGCCACTTTTCATTATTTCACCACGTGAAGATCGGAAGTATCAAGTATACGCTGTACCAAAAGGTGATCCTCGTGAAATGAAATATCGAAAGTATCTTCCTCGAGAGTGGGCTGGGCTTCGTGACGCTGACCTCGCGCGTGTTAGTGGAGTACCAGATGCACTCTTTTGTCACAACGATTGTTTTATTGCGGTCGCAGGCTCACTCGATGGTGCTCGTGCACTTGCGCAGAAAGCACTTAAATAAGAATTATGCATAACGGAGAACAGCTCGACATGTTTAATAGTCACAATGAGGCGCAAAAAGAGCACTATCTTGAAGACGTGCCAGGGTATGCAGAAAAATACAAAAAATATCTACTAGCAGAAACAGTGAAGAAAATGGCACGCGAAGGACAACTTGTCCGTTATGATACGCCGAGCGCAGAAATTGTTGCGCAGGATTTTAATACTCGATTTGGTGATGGCACCGCACGTGTTGAGCAAACAAAGGATTTGCGGAATAACATCGCCTACCGTATTATAGTGGCTACTCCATATCGCAATGAATTTGAGGACATTTTAGATTCTACAGGGGAAGTATTACCAAGTAAGGCGCAAAAGCACGCAGCATAATTATGGCATTCGTTGATGAAATACAACTTCATGCAAAGGCAGGAAAAGGTGGCGATGGCGTCGTACGATGGCGCCACGAGAAGTTTATTGACCGTGGTGGGCCATCGGGTGGCAATGGTGGACGTGGTGGAGATGTTTATGTACGCGCAGTGCGTTCAATGCATACGCTCGCAAAGTACCGTCATGAAAAAGAATTTGCCGCAGAGAATGGTAATCCAGGTGAAAAGGCAAGCCGACAAGGAAAAGAAGGTGAAGATCTTTACATTGATTTTCCTCTCGGTTCAGTAATAAAAAACATTGCGACTGGCGATACTATTTCGCTCACTGAAGAAGGGCAGACTGCATGTATCCTTCGTGGTGGTAAGGGTGGCTGGGGCAATGAACACTTTAAGAGTTCGCACAACACGACTCCAAAAGAGGCAACACTTGGTACTCCCGGGGAAGAAGGTGATTTTTATGTTGAGTTAGAACTTGTCGCAGATATCGGTTTAATCGGATTACCGAATGCAGGTAAAAGTTCTCTCCTTAATTCACTGACCAATGCACAGGCAAAAATCGGAGACTACGCATTTACAACGCTTGATCCTAACCTTGGAGATTTTTACGGATATATTATTGCTGATATTCCAGGATTGATAGAGGGTGCTTCAGAAGGGAAAGGTCTTGGTACTAAATTTTTGCGTCACGTAAAGCGCACTCGAATGCTTGTACACCTCGTTTCATTTGAAAATGGTGACGCAATGAAAAAAGTATATACAGAGATTCGCAATGAGCTTAAAGAATATGGTGAAGGCCTCTCAGAAAAAGAAGAGATAATCCTTCTTACAAAAACTGACGTTGTTGAAGATAAAAAAAGCATTACGAAGCACGTGAAAGAGTTTGAGAAGTTAGGTAAAAAAGTTTTTACCGTCTCACTGTTTGATGATGTGAGCATAAAAGCATTCGGTGACGAGCTTGTTAAAATAGTACGCAAATAAAAAACTCTCCTTATGGGAGAGCTTTTTTAAGAAATGAATGTCTTTCTTATTTACTTTCTTCAAACTTCTGACGGATTCCGAATCCGCATGCGATGATTAGCATTGAAATTGTTGCAGCGACCAAGAAATATCCTGCACCATTTGGTTGAAGGAGTGCTTCTCTTCGTTGTGCAAAATTAGTAATTTCATGTATCTCGCGCGCATAGATCACTATTGAACACGCCAGATATGCAATCACAAGAAGAATGGCACCGGACATAGGGAGTAGTTCTATTTTCTTTGGAGCTACAATATGTAGCCCGATCAAGAAACCAACTACTGAAATGAGCATTCCGAACAGGAAGCCCGCTTCATAGAAATTCGCAAAGAATACTATTGCAATCAATGTGATACTGATACCAGAAATAAGACGTAGTAACATATGGGTTGTTTTTTAAGGGTTCAATTTATCTACTTATATTATAGCACATATAATGCATATTTGTCAAGAATATAAAAAGCCTTAAAATACGCTATACTTTTGCCTAATGGATAAAAAATACTACACAACCATTGGTCTCGAGATTCACGCCGAGCTCAAAACAAATACCAAGATGTTCTGCCCATGTAAGAATGATCCTGATGAAACACGGCCCAATGTGAATATTTGTCCTGTGTGTACTGCGCAACCTGGAGCACTTCCAGTGATAAACAAAGAGGCGGTACGACAAGTCGTCCGGGTGGGGCTCGCGATTGGTGCAACAATTGCTGAAGATTTTACAGAATTCGATCGTAAAAATTATTTCTACCCAGATATCCCTAAGGGGTACCAAATTTCTCAATACAAGTATCCGATTGTTTCGGGTGGCCACCTCGCTGATTTTGATATAACGCGCGTGCATCTTGAAGAAGATACCGGAAATTCCAAACACGACCGTGGAGACTTTTCACTCGTTGATTTCAATCGCGCAGGCGTACCGCTCATGGAGCTTGTGACAGAGGCACATACTTTCGCGAGTCCCGAAGAAGCAGGTACAGCAGCTGCACGCTTTGCGCGTGAATATCAGCTCTTGCTTTGGTATCTCGGTGCGTCTGAAGCAAATATGGAAAAAGGTGAGATGCGTGTTGAGGCAAACATCTCTGTTTCTGATGATCCAAAAAAATGGGGAACGAAAGTAGAAGTAAAAAATTTAAATTCAGTGCGAAGTGCAGAACGCGCAATCAAATATGAAGTGGAGCGTATGATTGAGCTTATCGAAGAAGGTCGTGGTACAGAAATCGTACAGGAAACGAGAGGATGGGATGAAAATAAACAAGCAACTTTCTCTCAGCGTACAAAAGAGGATAGCCAGGACTACCGCTATTTACCAGATCCTGATTTGCCAAAACTTGTACTCAAAGAGCTTTTTGATATTGCAAAACTCAAAGAAACGCTTCCTGAACTTCCTGTGGCGAAGCGTCTTCGCTATAAAGCTGAATATGGAATTAAAGATGAAGATATTGAAACATTTATCAATGACCCTGCACTTGGGCAGTGGTTTGAGGAAATTGCTGAAAAAATAAAAAAGTCTGTTGATGATATTCCACTACAACTTGCATTGCAAATTGCTGCGAACTTTATTACCACCGACTATATTGGAATCAAGAAAGCAAATCAAGCAGCCCTGCTTCCAAACTCTGCTCATTTTGCTGAGTTAGTAGTACTTTTTTGCCGACGTACAATTTCTTCTCGTGCAGCAAAGGATATGCTTGCGCGTCTTACGGTAGAAGACTTTTCCCCTGAAATATATGCAAATAAGAATAATCTACTCCAAAAGAATGACGAAGGTGCGCTCAAAGTAATCGCGCAGAAAGTTATTGATGCCAATCCTGCTGTTGTTGCAACTTACAAGGCTGGTAAGGAAAACGCCATCATGTCACTCGTTGGTCAAATAATGAAAGAGACTGGTGGTTCTGCAAATCCCCAGCTCGCACGTCAAATCCTGATTGATTTGATAAAATAAATACATGGATAAAAAAATTCGAGTCGCTATCAATGGGTTTGGCCGTATTGGCCGTGCATTTCTTAAAGTTGCTTGGGAGCGACCTGAAATTGAAATAGTTGCAATCAATGATTTGGGTTCAGCAGAGAGCCTTGCCTATTTGTTACGACACGATACTGTCTACAGAAATTGGAAAAATAAAGTCGAGATTACTGATGGTGGTTTTATCATCACGAGTGATAGTGGTGTGCCATACGAAAAAGGTACGCCAGACGGTGGTCTCACTGCTCACAAAGTAGTCTTTCTTTCTGAGAAAGATACTACGAAACTCCCATGGAAAAATCTTGCTATTGATGTAGTGGTTGAATCTACGGGACTCTTTACCTCATATGAAAAAGCACAATTTCACCTAGCGTGTGGAGCAAAAAAGGTAGTCATAAGCGCACCAGCAAAAGATGAACCAGGGGCACAAAGTGCTGAAACTATCTTGCTTGGAGTAAACGAAGAAAAATTTGGTACATGCAACATCACTTCGAATGCATCGTGTACAACAAACGCCGCAAGCCCACTCATTGGGATTCTTGATGAAGCGCTTGGTATTGAAAAAGCAATTTTAAATACTGTACATGGTTATACAGCGAGCCAAGCGCTCGTTGATGGTCCAAGCAAAAAAGATTTGCGTGAAGGCCGTGCAGCAGCACAAAATATTGTACCGAGCTCAACAGGAGCAGCGATTGCTGTCACAAAAGCATATCCAAAACTTGAAGGCATGTTTGATGGCATTTCTATTCGAGTGCCTGTGCCAGCCGGTTCAATCGTTGACGTGACCTTTATTGCAAAAAGAAACACTACTCGCGAAGAAGTGAATGCATTACTCGAGAAAGCATCAATGGACCCACGTTGGATGAAAATATTTGCAGTTACCAATGAGCCACTTGTTTCGAGCGATATATTAGGGAATGCACATGCATCAATCGCCGACCTTGAGATGACTCGGGTTGTAGGAGGAAACTTGGTGAAGGTTATGGGATGGTACGACAATGAAATGGGGTATACGTATACACTTGTTGAACATGTAATTAAAACTGGATTAAAATAATATGAAAAAACTTATTTGGTCATTAATTATTATTTTGTTAGCAATTATACTATTCGTGCCAATATTTCGTCGTCCATTAGCCGAACCTAAGTGTATTTGCACAGTTATTGGACCATGTCCATGTGATTCAGAGCAGGTATCATTATGGGAAATTATAAAAAGTAATGTGGCACGATAATGAAATAGGCTATATATACGCTTGTCGACTACATAATTAAAACTGGATTAACATACTATGAAAATATATATCGCATCAGATCATGCAGGATATGAATTAAAGGAGAAACTCAAGCCATATATTGCCTCACTTGGTAATTATGAGGTTGAAGACCTGGGTCCAAAAGAATATCATGAGACTGATGATTATCCTGATCTTTGTGCACCAGTGGCACGAGCAGTTTCAGAAAATTGGAAGAGCATTACTGAAGGAGATTTAGAAAAAGAAAAAATTGCCACACACGCTATTGTGATTGGTGGATCAAGTATCGGAGAGGCAATCGTGGCAAACCGCTACAAACGCGGGCGTGCGGTCGGCTACTACGGTGGTCCGATTGATATCATCAAGCTTTCGCGTCTCCACAATGATACGAATGTACTCTCGCTCGGTGCACGCCTCATTAATCCCGAAGAAGCAATGTATGCAGTTAAAATTTGGCTTACGACTGAATTTACAGGCGAGGAGCGTCATGTGCGACGAATCAATAAATTAGAAGCTTTATCATAAAAGTATGACAGAAATTATCCCAGCAATTCTCGCAAAAAATTTTGATGAAATCGAAGTCACCATTGAGAAAGTGCGTGGTCTTGTTCCCATGGTGCAAATCGACATTTGTGATGGTGTGTTTGTTAGTAATCAAACGTGGCCATATCGAGACGGCACTGATCCGTCATGGCAAGCAATTTTGGCTGAGCAAGAAGGAATGCCATATTGGGATGAGATTGATTTTGAGCTTGATTTGATGGTGGCGCATGTCGACAAACGACTTGCAGATTTAATCAAAATCGGACCATCGCGAATTGTATTTCATATTGAATCACTTGAGAATCCAAACAGTTTTTTCGACCATCTCGATCCGTATATTAAAGAGACAATTGAAATCGGTGTTGCGATAAATACGACGACTCCAATTGAAGAGCTTTGGGATTTGCTTGATAAAAAACAAGTGAGTTTTGTGCAATGTATGGGTATTGAAAAGATTGGTTACCAAGGACAACCATTTGATGAACGTGTTATTTCGCAGATTACTGCACTCCGTGCGCGCTATAGTGACCTACCGATTGCAGTCGATGGTGCAGTGTCACTTGAAACCGCACGCGAGCTTGTTGCTCGAGGTGCAACGCGACTTGTTATCGGATCTGCATTGTTAGAATCTGAAGATATTCACACAACACTCGAAGAATTTAAAAATCTTGCAGAGTAATAATGCTATACTTTACGTATGCTTACAGAAGCAAAAGCATACGAGCTCTCGCAAAAAGCAAATAGCATACGTGAAAGTATCATCGAGATGCTTCTTACTGCTGGCTCAGGACATACTGCAGGACCGCTTGGTATGGCAGATATTTTTGCGCTTCTATATTTTCATATTTTAAAACACGATCCGAAAAACCCTGATTGGCCGGCACGTGATCGACTCGTTTTATCAAATGGGCATATCTGCCCAGTCTATTACGCAACACTCGCACACGCGGGCTATTTCCCAGTATCAGAACTTTTAACTCTGCGTAAATTTGGCACGCGACTCCAAGGGCATCCACATCGTGAATATCTACCAATCGTTGAAACAAGCTCGGGACCACTCGGTGCTGGTCTTTCGCAGGCTGTTGGAATGGCGCTTGCTGATCGGATAGATTTTGGGCGCTCAGTAAATCGTTTTATCTATTGTTTGATGTCAGACGGCGAGCTTGATGAAGGAAACAGTTGGGAGGCGATACTTCTGGCAGGCAAAGAAAAATTGCACAACTTGATTGCAGTGATAGATAGAAATAATATTCAAATCGATGGCTTTACTGAGGATATTATGCCACTGGATGATCTCGCGGCGAAATGGCGTGCATTCAACTGGCATGTGATTGAAGTCGATGGACATGATTTTATGGGACTCTCACAGGCTTTTTCACAAGCACAGGCAGTATTCGAAAAGCCTACGGTTATCATAGCGCACACGATTCCCGGTAAAGGAGTAAAGGAATTTGAACGTGATTATAAATGGCACGGCACACCTCCTAATAAAGAACAAGCGCACACGGCACTTGAGGAGTTGCGAACACTTGGAGGAAAAATTAAAAGTGAACATAAATAAATGCTCAATCCAAATCTAAAATTAAATCCAAAACTCTGGAATGACGATGTCGAACAGATACCGATTCGTAAAGGTTTTGGTGAGGGACTTGTGAATGCTGGCGAAGCAGACAAAAATGTTGTGGCGCTTTGTGCTGACCTCACTGAATCAACCCAGATGCATCTATTTAAAGAACGCTTCCCAGATCGTTTCGTGGAAATCGGAGTTGCAGAACAAAATCTTGTTACTGTTGCTTCGGGGATGTCGGCGATGGGGAAGATGCCGTTCGTTTCGAGTTATGCAATGTTTTCTCCAGGGAGAAACTGGGAGCAAATCCGTACTACGATTGCGTATAATGACCGAGCAGTAGTGATTGTTGGAAGCCATGCAGGAATTTCAGTTGGCCCTGATGGTGGAACACATCAAGCGATTGAAGATATCGCCATCATGCGCGTAATGCCCAATATGATCGTGCTTTCTCCGTGTGATGCAGTACAAGCACGCATAGCAACCAAGGCGCTTGCGAATATAAAAAAACCAGCCTACCTACGGCTCGCACGTGAGAAGACACCAGTAATGACTACAGAAGCAACACCATTTGAGATTGGCAAAGCACAAGTAATGTATACACCTGACGGACTTGCGCATGTAGGAGTAATCGCGACCGGAGCATTACTCCATCGAGCACTTCTTGCTGCTCGTGATTTAGAAAAGAAGGGAATACGAGTCAAAGTTTTAAATATCCATACCATTAAACCGCTCGACACAGATGCAATTTTTGCACTTGCAAAAGAAACTCGCGCGCTGGTGACCGTAGAAGAGCATCAAAAGATCGGCGGGCTCGGCAGTGCCGTTGCGGAATTTCTTGCACAAAAACTTCCAACACCAATCGAAATGATAGGTGTTGATGATCACTTTGGGCAATCAGGTAAACCAGATGAGTTGATTGAACACTATGGTATGGGCAGAGAGGCTATCAAAGCCGCTATTACAAGAGCGGTAAATCGAAAAAATGGATAAAGTTAAGCCCGGGCTATATAAACATTACAAAGGACACACGGTCACTGTACTTGGTGTTGCAAAACATTCTGAAACACTTGAAGACCTGGTGGTCTATGATCACATGGGGACGAATGAGCTTTCAGATTTATGGGTACGTCCACTTGAAATGTTTTTAGAAAAGGTAGAAATTGAAGGAACGTACGTACCACGATTTACTTATATTGAAAAATAAAAAAAGCACACGGTTGTGTGCTTTTTGGTAATAGTGTATTACCATTTTTTTTGTAACTCCTCTTCGGCAATTTTTAGTAAACGAGCTGCTTCCTCCATGCGTGCTTTATAACGCTCGGCATCTGCACGAAATCGCGGTATCGTGTTTAGCGAAACATAGATCACACTTAGCTGTTCCTGGTACGTAAGTCCATCAATCTTCAAGTTGGCATCACTTAAAAGGATTCGCTTCAGGATTTTCTCGCTATCGTTTGCTTTTGATAGAGCAACGACATAGCCATTTTGCGCATTGAGGAAATCGTTTTGCGCTTTGTTTTTATCGCAATGTAGTTGCATCTCCAGACGAGCTTCTTTTTCCTCTGGTGATTCAAAAAACAATTCCGGTACATCAATACCGGCTCCAAAGAGTTGATAGCGCAAGAGTTCAAGTTCCCGGTAAATACCATCGTACAGCAATCGAAAACGTCTATCACCCGAAGGCAAGTAAAATTCCTTCATTTTAGAAATCTTCTCACAAAGTGAAAAGAGGGTAAAATAAGTTTTCGTTACACTTGCAGTATCCACAACTGTGTCTGCAATTACTGTCGCGGTACTACTGTATTTTGATTCTGAACCAAGCTTATTTAGTTCACGCTGAAGCACCTTGAATCCCTCTTCGGGAATCGTACTCTCGTCGTAAGGGTCAATGAATGTAATACTGATTCCAGAAATGCTGTCTTCGGGGTTTGGAATTGCTTTCATATAGAGGATTTTAAATGTTCTAAGTTCTAAAGTATATTATACACCAAAACACCCTAAAAGTCAATGCTTTTAGGGTGTGGAAATCTTCAATTAATTTAAACCTGGATCAAAGGTATTTTTATGATTAAACCTTTTCCTAACTTCTCCCATTATTTTTTGCTGTTCATTTTTGATTTGCAAAATACGTTCACGTATAACCTTATCTGTATCTTCTAATTCCTCAATTTCTTCCTTTGTTTGGGTTACCTCAGTAGCTTCATCAAGAGCTTGATTTGCATTAAATTTCTGAAGTGCAATTTTGGCTTTCTTTTTGTATGCATTTAACTTTTTTGAAATGGTGATACTTTCTCTGGCTAAACCTGCAAGTTCATATTCGAGCATCTTGTATTCAGGTGATTCCTCAACATTTTTTTCAGCAATACTATCGCTTTGAAGAGAACGCTCTTCAATTTCTGCAATTTCAGAAAGTTTTTTGTAATATGCGTCAAATTCTGGATCCCACGTACACCGATCAATGATAATTTCTTGATCCTCGGGTGATAAATCCTCAAATTTATTCTTGACGACAAATTCATGCTTCATACTTTCCGCTGCGAGTCGTTGTTCTTCTGGATTAGTATTAAATTTCTCTTCAAATTTCATACAGTTATGCAATGATAGTTGGTTTATAATTTTCTGGCGCTTTTGATAGATATTCTTCTATTTTTTCTTTTGTGAGAAGACCTTTTTGAGCTCCTACATATTGTACTACAGACATCGCATTTATGGGTGCCCACGTAAGAGCTTGATCAAGAGAGAGACCCATTGCGAGACATGCAGTGATTGTCGAGGCAAATGCATCACCAGCACCAGTGCGCTCAAAGGGTGTGTGAGGATATACGGGCATAAACCATGCATTGGTACCATCGTAGGCATATGCTCCATCGATACTATCAGTAATAATTATATTTTGTGGACCAAGTTCGTGAAGTTTTGTCATGAGTGTGGGTAAGTCTCTCGTCTCTATACCAAGGATTCGTTGTGCTTCTTCCACGTTACAGAAAAAAATATTTGTACGAGCATAAATATCCTTCAATTTTTCATACCCAAGCTTCATCTGAAATGTACCTGGTTGAAATGCAAGTTTTACGTTTGGATGTGAAAGAACATATTGGGCAATTTCCTCATGGTAGTCTACAGATTTCTCGCCCATAGAAGAGAGATAAATCCATTTTGGTTCTGCCATATTTTTTGGGAGAGCGTAGGGAAATGGTGCATGCTTGACCAATATTGTTCGCTCGACGTCATACCATAGTACGTAATGGTAATTGGTCGGATATTCTTTGTTGATAGACATATATTCTGTCGCAACTGCATTTTTCTGTAGTTCTTCCAAACATTCCTTGCCGTTCAGGTCGTCTCCTACGGTTGCAATAAGTGCAGAACGTAATCCTAATCGTGCAGTTGCTACAGCAGCGTTTGCGCTATTACCAACCGCCTTTACAACCTCGACATACTCATAGGGGACTTTGTCACCAAATTTTACACAGAGTTCACAGGCAGTCTTGTCGAGTTTGCAGTGTACGTTTGCATCTTTGAGTTTTATAAAAGCATCAGTCACGATGTCGCCGATTGCCACGATGTCATATTGATTCATAAAAAGAGTATACCAAAGTGTACCAAAAAGGTAACTTTTGATTATGCATACAAAGTTGGGGAAATCCAATGTAACTATTCGTGGTATATTTTTAATAAGATATGAAACAATCTCGCCTCGACGCACTTGCTGATGGAATTTTTGCAATCGTAATGACGATTCTCGTCTTCGATATAAAAGTACCTCACCTCGAAGCCCCGACTGAAGGTGCTCTTATTGCATCACTCCAAGGTATTTACCCACTTTTTTTGAGCTATTTACTTTCGTTCTCGCTTCTCTTTACATACTGGCGTGCACACCACTTTATTGTGTCGGTCTATGCAAAGGGTGTTGATCTTAAGCTCACTAACATCAATGCACTTTTCTTCTTCTTCGTGGCGCTCGTGCCGTTTTCGTCAAACTTTTTAGGTGCATATAGTAGTTTTCAAACTGGTGTTGTTGTATTTGCGGCAAATGTAATTCTTATCGGTACAACACTTTACTACATGCGCCGCTATGTTGATGAATCTGTTACACTTGGACACCAAGAGATTACCCGAACAGAAGAAAATCACGCGTATTTGCGAATACTTTTCCCGGTATTTTCAGCGTATGGTGCAATCTTCCTCTCGTTTATCAGTACATCATTAGCACTCGTGTTCCTCACAATTGGAATTATTTATAATTTATTACCAAGCTCTACCTCATTTACGAATCGTATTACAGAGAGAATTACGAATCGAAAATAATATGCACAACGAAGAACTAGCTGCTATTGCAAAAAAACTCGTAACACCACCTAAAGGTATTTTGGCTATTGATGAGAGTACTGAAACGTGCACTAAACGTTTTGAAAAATTAGGGATTGAATCCACAGAAGAAAATCGCCGTGCTTACCGCGAACTTCTCATTACAACACCTCTCATTGAGCAGTATGTAAGCGGGATGATCATGGTTGATGAAACAATCAGACAACATACCAAAGAAGGGAAACCATTTCTTGAAATTTTAAAAGAGAAAGGCATGGAAGCAGGGATAAAAGTTGATGGTGGGCTTGAGCAGTTTGGCAATAGTCCAATAGAGAAAATTACCAAAGGGCTTGAGGGACTTCCCGAGCGACTTCGTGAATACAAATCACTTGGCATTACCTTTGCAAAGTGGCGTGCGGTATATTTCATCAAAAATAATTTACCGAGCGATGAGCTTATTGCAGAGAGTACGATTCGTTTAGTTAAGTATGCAAAAATGTGCCAGGAGGCAGGCATCGTACCGATTGTCGAACCTGAGGTACTTATGACAGGGGAGCACACTCTCGAGCAAACAGAAAAAGTAATAAGCGATGTACTTGACGTACTTTTCATTCGTCTTGCACAACAAAATATTTTTATGCCCGGCCTTCTTTTGAAAACTGGCATGGTTGTTCCGGGTGATAAGGTTGAAAAAGCGACACCAGAAGAAGTTCGAGATGCAACACTACGTTGCTTGGGGGACTATGTACCAAAAAATATCGGTGGAGTCGTGCTCCTTTCCGGTGGACTTGATGAAGAATCTGCGACGATATACCTTAATGCACTGCACAACACAGGAGATCTTCCGTGGCCACTAACTTTTTCTTATGGTCGTGCGATACAAAATCCAGCACTCACCCTGTGGGCAAAAGATATGTCTGGTGTGGGCGAAGCTCAAAAGGCGCTTCTCGAACGTGCACAAGCAAATAGTAAGGCTTCAGTAGGAGAATATATATGATTTGGTTATTACCGCTTACCATACTCATAGTTTTTGAACTCATAGCAGATATTCTCGCAGAGAAATGGTCACTTGCGCACCATGGGTGGTTGTGGGCGGCTGCTCTCGTTTGCTATATGCTAGGTAATGTTTCGTGGCTCATTGCGCTTCGTAATGGATCGGGCCTTGGGCGAGGTGCGGTGCTGTTTTCAGTCGCTTCAGCATTACTTGCTGTGATAGTTGGCGTTGCGATGTATCATGAAAAAGTGACTGCAGTGCAGGCACTTGGTATGATGCTTGGAATTGCAGCAATCGCATTAATATATTGGGAATAACAAATTATGAAAGAAGAACTACAGAAATTTTTTAAAGGCGAAATAGATGATTCAGATGCGACACTCACAGCGTATTCGCACGATGCGAGTATTTTTGAAATACGACCACAGCTTGTAGTTTTTCCAAAAGATTCAACAGACATTCAAAACCTTGTCCGTTGGGTTAATGAGCAAAAAGAAAAAAAGACAGCTCTGAGCGCCACGCTCTCGTTAACGGTTCGTGCAGCAGGTACGTGCATGTCAGGTGGTGCAATCAATGATTCAATCATTATGGACATTACCCGACATATGAATGAAATGATTTCTTTATCAAAAGATGCACAGGAAGCAATCGTGCAACCTGGAATGTTTTATCGAGATTTTGAAAAAGAAACACTCGCGCACGGTCTTGTCCTTCCGTCGTACACAGCATCAAAGTCGTTAAATACAGTTGGTGGAATGGTGGGGAATAATTCTGCAGGTGAAATTACTCTTACCTATGGTGCTACGCGTAAGTATGTAAAAAAGCTCAAAGTTGTCTTTTCTGATGGCTATGAATACGAGGTACGACCTCTGACTAAAAAAGAGCTCTATCAAAAAGTTGCTGAGCCAACATTTGAAGGTAAGGTATATAAAAAAATTGTCGAACTGATAAATGAAAATTTTACTGCTATTAAAAAAGCAAAACCTAACGTATCAAAAAATTCTGCAGGATATGCTCTATGGGATGTGTGGGATCCGGAAAAAGCAGATGAGAATACACAGCACTTTGATCTTGCGCAACTCATAGTAGGATCGCAAGGGACACTCGGCATTGTAACTGAAATTACTTTTTCACTTGTTCCAATACATCCTGCACACGAACTCCTTGTGGTTTTCCTCGATGAGACAACACACTTGGGTGAGATTGTTGATGAATTGCTTACCTATTCACCAGAAAGCTTGGAGTCGTATGATGACAAGACATTTAAACTTGCGATGCAATTTTTTGGAGATTTTATAAAGACAAAAGGTATTGGAGGTACCTTACGTTTTGCACTCTCGTTTTTGCCTGAATTCAAAATGCTGATAACGGGCGGAGTTCCAAAATTAATTTTGCTTGCAGAGTTTACGGGTGAAGACATTGTTGAAACCCGAGTACGCGCACAAAATGCATTGGCAAAAATGCAGAGTGTTGGACTCAAAGCACATCTAACTAAAAATGAGCGTGAATCAAGTAAATATTGGCAAATGCGTAGAGATTCTTTTGCACTTTTGCGTAAACATACCAAGGGGCGTCGCACGGCACCGTTTATTGACGATATTATTGTGCGCCCGGAGTTTCTTCCTGAGTTTTTACCGAAACTCAATGCAATACTCTCAGAATATAAAAATATTATTTACACCATTGCAGGGCATGCTGGGAATGGAAATTTTCACATTATCCCGCTGATGGATTTCAATGACCCAAACACTGTTCCGCAAATCCTTGAAATTTCAGATCGAGTATACAAATTGGTATTAGACTATAAAGGTTCAATTACTGCAGAGCATAATGATGGAATTATCCGTACGCCGTACCTATCTTTTATGTTTGGACAGCATATGTACGAACTTTTTGGCGAAACAAAGAAGATTTTTGACCCAAAAACAATTTTTAACCCCAAAAAGAAGTTCGGGGCTACTGTAGAAGATATAAAGCACTATATTAAAAAGCCAGATGCGCCAATAGTGACGCACGGGTCATAAGGGGCTTTACTTATCACTAAAACTGTATATAATAAGCCCCATGTTTACACTAGCTGCAAAAAAGCGCGATTCAGTGGGCGATAATACCGCTCTCCGCGAAGAAGGCATGATGCCTGCTGTTTTTTATGGTGCCGGAAAGGAAACAACTCCTGTTGCCATTTTACAAAAAGATTTTGAAAAGGTATGGAAAGCTGCAGGCGAGTCTACTCCGGTAATTCTCAAAACCGATGCAGGTGAAGTAAGTACACTTATTCACGAAGTACAATTCCATCCAGTGAAAGGTTACCCAATGCATGCTGATTTTCTTGTTGTAGATATGAACAAGGAAGTTGAGGTTGCAGTCGCACTCGAATTTATAGGTGAATCACAGGCAGTAAAGTCAGGTCTTGGTATTCTAACTAAAGTGCTCCATGAAGTTGAAGTACGTGCACTGCCAGGCGAACTCCCACATGCGATTACCGTTGATATCTCAACACTCATGAATCTAAATGATCAAATCCATGTGAGCGACATTAAAGCTCCTAAGGGCGTAACAATCCTTACAGGCAGTGATGAAGTTGTCGCACTTGTAGCAGCACAAAAGGAAGAAGCTCTTGAAAGTGCGCCAGTTGATCTCTCTGCAATTGAAGTAGAACAAAAAGGTAAGAAAGAAGAGGAGGGTGAAGCAGCTGCAGAATAATCTATCTCAAAAAGAGACCCTTGACGGGGTCTTTTTTTATTAGACCAAGAGCTTTTTTTGTAACAAAAATTTGGTAAAATAGTCATATATGAATATGAAGCACATTTTGCCCGTTTTTTTGCTGACACTCATGTTTTCCACTTTGGTAACCATTAGTCCAATTCAAGTAAGTAGCGTTTACGCACAATCAACACAACTTTCAGATGCTCAGGCGCAAAAAGCAGCCCTCGAAGCTGAGTTGGCTTCGCTTGAGGCTGAAATTGCAGCAAAACAGAAAGAACTTGATGGACAAAAAGGTCAATCAAAAAGCCTCCAGAATGATATCTCGGTACTAACTACAAAAATAAACAAGGCGAAACTTGATATTAAAGCAAAAAATCTCACTATCGCGAAACTTGGTGGCGAGATTACTCAAAAGAAGGAAACAATTAACGAGCTTTCTGATAAGATTGATCGTGAAAAAGAATCACTCGCACAGCTTATTCGAAAGACAAGTGAAATAGATGAGTCAAATATCGTACATATGCTCCTTTCAGATGAATCGCTGTCTGGCTTCTATGGTGATCTTGATAATTTTCAATCAATTAAGCGCGATATTCGAGATTCGGTGCAAAGTATTCGTGGCGTAAAGACTAAAACAGAAACTGAAAAAAAGACGCTTGAACAAAAGCAGAATGCTGAAGAAGACGCACGAGCTGCACTGCAAGCTGCACAACGAGAAATCCAACGTTCTGAGGCTGAAAAAAAACAATTGCTTTCGATAAGTAAGAATAAGGAAAAGCAGTACCAAGATCTTCTTGCGCAAAAAGCAAAGCGTCGAGCAGAAATTCTCTCAGCACTCTTCAATCTTCGTGACTCAAAAGCGATCCCTTTTAAGGACGCTCTTGAATTTGCAACGCTTGCATCTCAGAAAACGAATGTTCGTCCAGCGTTTCTGCTTGCAATCCTTACACAGGAAAGTAACCTTGGTACTGACCAGGGCTCATGTTACCTCACAAACCCTCTTACGGGAGCAGGTGTTGGCTATAAGAGCGGAAGGGCCATTGCAAATGTAATGAAGCCATCGCGTGATGTTGCACCATTTATGGAAATTACAGCAGGGGTTGGCAGAGATCCAATGAAAACACTCGTGTCATGTCCAATCGGTGGTTCTGGATACGGTGGTGCTATGGGTCCTTCACAGTTCATACCTTCAACGTGGAAATTGCTTGCAACACGCATAGGTGCAGCCCTTGGTATTTCTTCACCTGATCCGTGGGCACCTCGTGATGCATTTATGGCTTCTGCAATTTATCTTGCAGATCTCGGTGCAGATGCACAAACCTACAGTGCTGAGAAAAATGCCGCATGTCGCTACTATTCTGGTCGTGCGTGTGACAGCAAAAAACCTGCAAATAGTTTCTATGGCACAAGTGTTATGCAAAAAGCTCAAAATATACAAGAGAATATGATTGATCCACTTTCTGGAAACTAGCACTTGTGTATGGTAAAGTTACCATAGATGAAAACAGTGTTCTGTACATTGAGCAGTCGGGGGATGAGAGGTCAATCATCCTTGCATGAACGCCCGACTTCTGGAATGACCAGTGTGGAAGATGTCCCGCCTCATGGGTAGAGTATCACCCTAAAAAAACGCTCACTTGAGAGAGGACAGCGCTCTAACGGCATCTGAAACAAAAAAGACCCAGGTTGCAATACCTGAAAGCCCTGCAATTCACAGGGCTTTTTAGTACTTGATTTTTCTAAAAAAGTCTGTAAAATGGTGCTACGTATGAAAAAAGAAATTCATCCAGCATATTACACCGACGCAACAGTTACTTGTGCATGTGGTGCAAAGTACCAAATTGCAGGAACCATGAAGGAAATCAGGGTTGAAATTTGTGGTGCATGTCATCCATTTTACACTGGTAACGAAAAGATTCTTGATACTGCAGGACGTGTAGATAAGTTTAAGAAGCGTACTGAAGCATCAAAGAAAGTTGCATCTAAGAGCAAAAAGTAGCTCACACGAAAGAGCGCCTTGCTAGGCGTTTTTTCTTTGCCTGAAAAAGGTATACTAAGACGTATGCATGAACTCAATATTGATGAATTAAAGAAGAATCATAAAACCGCATATCTTGCAGGTGAGTATGAGCGCGTGTCTGCAGAGGAAAAAACAATACACGACATGCTTCTTGCTGATCCTGAGATGGCACAGGTTGCTGAAGAGGAGCTCGAGGTACTCAAAGAGCAACGAGAAGCAATTGCTCGCCAACTGACAGAAATGATGAAAGCAGATAAAGATGCTGAGGAATTTCCAAATGAAATAGTACTCGAAGTACGAGCAGGTGCAGGAGGTGACGAAGCTTCACTTTTTGCATGGCAACTTGCAGAAATGTATAAGCGTTTTGCTGATAAGCAAGGATGGTCATACAAAACCAACTATGAATCAGAAAACGATATCGGTGGTTATAAAGATGCCTCATTTGAATTTCGCGGGAAAGATGTTTATAAACTTTTGCGCTATGAGACTGGTGTACATCGTGTACAGCGAATCCCTGCAACAGAAAAAAATGGCCGAGTGCATACTTCTACTGCTTCAGTAGCCATTTTACCGATTCGTAAAAAAGTTAATTTCGAAATTAATCCTGCAGATCTCGATATGGAATATTCACGATCTGGTGGTGCTGGTGGGCAGAATGTTAACAAAGTTGAAACAGCAGTTCGTTTGATCCATCGACCAACAGGCATCGATGTGCGCTGTACATCAGAGCGTAGCCAGCTCGCGAACCGCGAAAAGGCGATGATGATATTGACTGCAAAGTTGCAACAGCTCAAGGAGGAAGAAGAAGCAAAAAAATACTCAGCAGATCGAAAGAGTCAGATCGGTACTGCGGATAGAAGTGAAAAAATCCGTACCTATAATTTTCCACAGGATCGCGTGACTGACCACCGCATTCGTCAATCATGGTCAAACCTTCCTGGTATTATGGCGGGTGGGATAGAAAAGATGATTGAAGCCCTCCAAACAGGTGTAGTAGGCAGTGCAGGGGACGAGGAATAATATTTGCCATATTTTGGCAACTATGGTATTCTTTTGACAGTTTCGGGATCATGCGTGTGCCTATCTCATACGTACGAATTCGAAAGTATTACAAGTTTTATTGTGTGCGGCGGGTTTTCGTACGTACGCAGAATATATGGCAAAAAAATTGTTCGTGGGCGGGTTTCCATACTCAACCACACAGGATGAGCTTAAGTCTCATTTCGAGCAGGCAGGCACAGTGCTTTCTGCTGTTATTATCATGGATAAGATGTCTGGTCGTTCTAAGGGCTTCGGCTTCGTAGAAATGGCAGACGATGCAGAGGCAGACAATGCAATCAGCATGTTTGATGGCAAAGATTTCGGCGGACGCCGTCTCGCTGTCAATGTTGCTCGCCCGATGGAACCACGTCGCGATCGCGATTTTGGATCACGAGCTTAGTAATCTATCTACTCAAACTAAAAAACACCCCTAGGGGTGTTTTTTAGTTGTATAAATAGTAAACTCGTACTATACTCTCCACACATCATTTTAGAGAAGATGATGTAATGTAATTCTATCACCCAACGTTTGTATGCAGGGTGTAAAAAGGCATACTTAAAGAAAGGGGGTGTAAACGCACCAGAGATGTGTGCACAAGGGAGCAAAAGGGGTAGGCGACGGGCCTACCCCTTCTTTTTTTGCGTTAAACTTTCAAGCACTGAATACTTTGTGCGCGTGGAAAGAATCGAACTTTCGACCTCTGTCTTATCAGGACAGCGTTCTACCACTGAACTACACGCGCAAAAAATGTGTAAAACTACTATACCAAAAAATTACAATTTATCAAATATACAGTGTCAGTTTTACGTATTTTCTGATATAGTACATGCAATGACCGATTGCGGCCATTTTTGGATTATATGGAACAAATTAACAAAAAAGCATGGTGGAGAGACGCTCTCCTGGTATTTACAAGAGTATCTGTATGGATTGCGATACCAGTAGTCTGTGCGCTTTTTATTGGCAAAGCACTTGATGCTCACTATCATACTCGACCATGGCTTTTTCTTGTAAGTATGGCGCTTGGTTTTACTACTTCGTTGGTTGGAATCTATCGCACAATGATTGTCGAGGTTAAAAAAATGAATAAAGATGATGGAAACAGCAACTAGTACAATTACACATGAGTCAACACTCTTCGCAGAACCAATAGGACATATTGGTGCATTTCATATTACGAATGCATTGCTTACGAGCTGGATTGCCGTGGGCCTTATCGTTATTATTTCAATCTTGGTTCGCATCTCTGTAAAAAGAATTCCAGGCAAATTACAAAGTATTTTTGAAATAATTTTGGAAGGAGCTTATGATTTATGTGATCAGGTGACAGGAAGTCGTCGTACAACTGAAAAAGTTTTTCCGCTCGTTATCTCGATTTTCTTTTTTGTACTTTTTAATAATTGGATTGGTATTTTACCACTTGGTGGCTTGGGTGTTGTGGTAAATGAAGGAACACATAGTATGTTTGCACCGTTTGTGCGTAGTGGTACTGCTGATATCAATACGACGATTGCTCTCGCGGTGATTGCGGTAATTGGTTCCAATTTATTTGGGATTGTATCCATCGGTGCATGGAATACATTCAATAAATATGTTAATCTAAAGGCGCTTGGAGGGATTTTTACTAAAATTCGCAAAGGTCCAAGCGTGCTTCTTGTAGCGCCAATTACGTTTTTTGTTGGACTACTCGAGCTTGTTGGTGAAGGCGCAAAAATTGCTTCACTCTCGTTTCGATTGTTCGGTAATGTCTTCGCAGGAGAAGTGCTACTTGCATCAATGGCTGCCATTTTTGCATATGTATTACCAGTTCCATTTCTTTTCCTCGAAATTTTTGTTGGGCTTATCCAAGCGTTAATTTTCTCAATGTTGACGCTTGTATACTTTACGATTGCATCGCAGGATCATAATCATGACGAATCATCACATGCACAGGTTGCGCACGGGTAAGTGTCTAAGGCGTACGATACGAGGTGATACACACTATTGTCACTTGTTATCGTTCGCGTTATGCGAATTATTATCAGATAGTTTATAACGAATATGGATTACACAACACTCGCAAAAGCACTTGCAATCGGCCTCGGTGCTATCGGTCCAGGTATTGGTATCGGTATGATCGGAGCAAAAGCTATGGAAGCTATTGGGCGTAACCCCGAAGCAGCCAACAAGGTGCTCGTGCCAATGCTTATCGTGTCTGCGTTTGCAGAAGCGATTGCAATTTATGCACTTGTTATCGCGTTTTCAATCTAACTAATGCTCAGACTGAATGTCGTACGCAGTATCCGTTCGACATTCCGATGTGCGCAGTAGAAATAGATACCCTCATTATTTATGGAACAATTCGCAGCAACATTCCACATAGACTGGCAGATTATTCTCGCTCAAGCGATCAATTTTGCTGTGGTGGTTTTTGTGCTGTATCGTTTTGCAATTAAACCTCTTAAGAAAAACCTTGACGAAAGAAAGGGGGTTATTGAGCAAGGACTCACAGATGCAAAAGCGCATAGAGAGCTCCTCGCAACAGCAAAACACGACTATGAAAAAGTACTCTCTGATGCTCGAACTGAAGCAGACAAGATTATGAAGGAGGTGAAGAAGGACGCTGAAAAGAGACGAGGAGAACTATTGGAACAAGCACAAAAAGAAGCTCTCGCTCTCACACAATCAGCAAAGAAAGATCTTGAAGCAGAGAAAATAAAGATGCTTACTGACGCCAAGCGTGAGCTTGCAGATATGGTCATCACTGCAACTGGAAAAGTACTCGGTGGTGCTGTTACAAAAGAGATAGACACCAAGCTTGTCGAAGACGCTGTAAAGCATATTTAGTAATGAAAAAAATTACCCCAACAACTTTAGCGGAATTACTCTTTACTGAAACACACGAAAAGAGTGAAGCAGAGTCACAAAAGATTGTAAAATCGTTTGTTGCACTTCTCGCAAAAAAACGAATGCTTGAAAAAGGGAATCTCGTTGTTGAAGCATATCGGCAGCTGATACAGCAAGAAAAGGGGATTGTAGAAGTCACGGCAACAGTCCACGAACACATGAGCACTCACACAAAAGATACGGTGACTACAATTCTAAAAAAAGAACTCCACGCGAAAGATATCCTGATTAATGAAAAAATAGACCACAGTATTCTCGGCGGCATCAAAATAAAGTATGGAGACATCGTCATAGACAGCACACTCCTCGGTCGACTCAAACAAATGAAAGCAACACTTTTTAAATAAACAACTATATGCAGAAAAATATTATTTTAGAACAATTAAAGAAAGAACTCGGAGACTTTAAAGCTCATCACACAAAAGAGCGTGTCGGTGCCGTACTTGAAGTGTTTGATGGTGTTGTACGCGCAAGCGGACTTTCAGATTTGAAAATGTCTGAAATGGTTACCTTCCCAAATGGTGCCGTTGGTGTTGCCCTGAACCTTGAAGAAGGTTCAGTCGGTATCATCGTTCTTGGTGACTACCTCGGCATCAAAGAAGGCGATGAAGTAAAATCAACTGGAAATATTTTGGAACTTCCTGTAGGTGATGAAATTATTGGTCGTGTAGTAAATGCTATCGCGTCTCCAATCGATGGTCGTGGCACTATTGCTGGTGAACTCAAATCATACCCAATTGAACGTGTTGCTCCGGGTGTTATTACTCGTAAGTCAGTGGATCAGCCAGTGCAGACTGGGATTAAGGCAATTGACGCACTTATTCCAATCGGTCGTGGACAGCGCGAACTCATCATCGGTGACCGTCAAACAGGAAAAACAGCAATTGCTGTCGACACTATTTTGAATCAAAAAGGTCAGAATATGATCTGTGTCTATGTAGCTATTGGTCAGAAAGACTCAAAACTTCGAAAGATTGAAACACGTCTCCGTGAAGGTGGGGCTATGGACTATACTGTTATTGTTTCTGCGGGCGCATCAGACCCAGCAGCACTGCAATACCTCGCACCATATGCAGGTGTTTCTGTAGCAGAATATTTTATGGATCAAGGGAAAGATGTACTCATCATTTACGATGATCTTTCAAAGCACGCAGTAGCCTACCGAGAAATTTCTCTCTTGCTCCGTCGTCCACCAGGCCGTGAAGCATACCCGGGTGATGTCTTCTATCTCCACTCACGCCTCCTTGAGCGTGCGTGTCGCCGAAATAGCGACTACGGTGGTGGTTCTATTACTGCACTCCCAATTATCGAAACACAAGCAGGTGATATTTCTGCTTACATTCCGACAAACGTTATTTCTATTACCGACGGACAAATATTCCTCGAAACTGATCTCTTTTACAAAGGTATTCGTCCTGCGGTAAACGTCGGTTTCTCTGTGTCTCGTGTAGGTTCATCAGCACAAATCAAAGCAATGAAGAAAGTAGCAGGAACCCTCAAGCTCGACCTTGCGCAATTCCGCGAACTCGAAGCATTCTCACAATTCGGCTCAGACCTCGATGAAGCAACAAAGAAAACACTTGATCGCGGTCGTCGTGCAGTAGAACTCTTGAAACAGCCACAATACTCACCAGTACTTGTTGAAAACCAAGTTGTTGTTCTGTATGCACTGACTCGTGGACTTATCGACGATATTGCACTCGATAAAATAAAGGAATTTGAAAGCGGTATTGTTGACTATGCACAAACTCATGCAAAAAAATTCCTTTCAGAAGTTCGTGAAAAAGGAATGTGGAGCGACGAAGGAGAAGCAGAGATAAAGAAGGTGATTGAAGAGTACAAGGGAGTATTCAAAAAATAAATTTATGGAAGAACAAGCTATTAAAAAAAATATAAGTTTTGGAAAAACACTGATAATTTTTAATTACGTTAATTTAGTGTATATATTTTTAAGAATAACCACAATCATTTTAGCCCAAGGCGGAATGGTTATTTTTTCAAAAAGAAGTATAACTACGTTGATCATAATAGCAATTCTTGATTATGTTTTTTGGAACAAACTAAAGAAAACGGAGAACAAAAAAGTTGGAAAAAATCTTTTAATTTTTGGCGTCATATCAACAGTTATAATTGCCTTCTATATTTTTATGATTGTTACTTCATATATATATCCGGCTTACTAAAGAAATAATTAATATGGATAAAATAGACCTAACAAGAATTATAAATAATGTTTTTGAACCAGCTGGATTTAAAAAAGAAGGTAATTTGTGGTTAAAAGAAAATGATTCTCTAATTAAAAAATTAGAGCTTCAGAAATCCGACTATAGTAATAAATATTATCTAAATTTTGGGTATGTTATAAAAAGCATTCCGCTCGAAAATTTGACTATACATGTCTCAGATAGAGTTTCTGAGGAGATTAATCTTACAGATTCTTTAGACGGAGGGACTGGCATTATAGACCTCCATAACTGGGAAATCGGTTTGACTGAATTACTAAAAGAAAAGATCTTAAGTAAATTTGAGTCTGTAAAGTCCGAACAGGATTTAGTCAAAACTTTTGCAGACCGACCGACAATGAATGATATTCCATTAGTGGTTATAAAACATTTCAATTTACCACTACCTAAATAAACAATGGCTTCCACTAAAGAAATAAAACGTCGAATAAAGAGTATCAAGAACACAAAGAAAATCACGAAAGCGATGGAACTTGTGTCTGCCTCAAAAATGAAGAAGGCGGTGAATCAAACACTGCAGTCTCGTTTTTATGCTAAGTACTCAGCCGA
>CALRHK010000007.1:0-1119 GCA_943359475.1 Candidatus Nomurabacteria bacterium | reverse complement strand
CTTGTGTCTGCCTCAAAAATGAAGAAGGCGGTGAATCAAACACTGCAGTCTCGTTTTTATGCTAAGTACTCAGCCGAAGTTTTGGGACGAGTTGCTGGAGCCTTTAAAAATGCGACACATCCATATCTCACCGATCGAGGACACAAGAAGATACTCGTCCTTGTCATTACCTCAAATCGTGGCCTCTGTGGTGCGTACAATGCACAAGTGTTCCGTGAACTCCTCCATTTACTCCACACCAAACCAGATCGAGAATACTCATTTATTGCAATAGGGAAGAAAGGTGAGGCAACACTGCGAAGACTAGGACTCAACATTATCGCAAGCTTCCCAGAACTACCCGACGCCCCGACACTCAGAGACACCATACCGATAGCAGACATTGCCATCAGTGAGTATGAAAAAGGAAACTACGATCGAGTCAAAATCATTTATACCAACTACGTTTCTGCACTAGCGCAAACTCCAGAACTCCTCCAGCTCCTCCCAGTATCGAAAAAAGATATTGCGAAAGCGGTAGAGAATTTAAAAAAAGAACCAGCAACTCCTACCGAATATCTAATTGAGCCAAACGACGAAGCCTTGATCATTAAACTCATTGAAGAACTCTCCCGTATGCACATTTACCAAATGCTCCTTGAATCAATCGCTTCAGAACAGTCTGCACGAATGGTCGCAATGAAAAATGCTACAGACGCCGCAGGAGAAATTATCGACGAACTCACCCTTATATTCAACAAAGCCCGCCAGTCGTCGATTACGCAGGAAATATCTGAAATATCGGCAGGTATGGCAAGTGTAAGTTAAATTAAATTATATGAAAGGAAAAATAAAACAAATCATAGGACCAGTTGTAGACGTCGAATTTACCGAAGGACATGTTCCTGGTATTTACAATGCACTCAACGTACAAATAGGGGACAGAACTATTGTTCTTGAAACGCAATACCATACGGGTGGTAATGTTGTTCGTACTGTTGCAATGGACACCACAGACGGCCTCGCACGAGGAATGGAAGTGTCTGACACTGGCGCACCCATCACTATCCCTGTTGGTGTACCAACACTTGGACGCATGTTTAATGTCCTTGGTGAACCAATTGATGGAAAAGAAAAGGC
>CALRHK010000006.1:35329-37336 GCA_943359475.1 Candidatus Nomurabacteria bacterium | reverse complement strand
AAGCACCTCGCTCCTTTCACTCTGCCAAAGCACTGTTACTGGAACCATGGCTCAAAACCGACGACCATATCCAGGGCTTACAAATGCAAACGGTAGTGGCCCAGCATGGAGTTATGCAGTTGATATCTCAGGACCTCGGGCAGAAGCAGTGCCAAATCCTTACAACTCAGATACGGGTAACGGAATTTATTGTTACTTCGATAGTACAAACGCATGTCTCAATAGTGGAAGTGCTACAAGTAGCGGTACTGCAAATAGTACATTCGCACCATTCGAAAATATGGTGGGTATTTACTAAAACAGGGGAAAACTCTCTCAATTAAATACTATTTTATTGCTATACTAAACGTATAAAATGAAACGGCGCATTCTCGCTTTCGTGCTTTTTTTATCCGTACTCTCTGGCGGAGTGTTTGCGGTACCTCAAACTACCCATGCTGATACTACTGATGCATTTAATCCCGTCCCATCAATCACTGAAATTGCCGGACATAGCTCAACTGTTGATATGGGTGGCGGCATATTGAAATCTGGAACAGAACTTAAAGTAGTAATAAGTGTATCGGACCCTGCAGCACAACAAACAAACCTTGCTGCACTTGCTTCAAGTTATTTTTATATGGAAGGTCGTGGTCTTGCTCCAGATAGGGGGGTTTACATCGACTTTGCGTCTGATGCAGCAAGTATGGCGAACCATACTTATCTTCCTGGTTCTCAACCACTCCTTAGTATGACAAACAGGGTGCTTGATATCACACAACCAACACAAGAAATACAATTTAACACCGGCGCGATACTCCCCGCAGGACAAACTATTCTCGCACGTATTCGCATCGAGCCAGCACAATCTGGTCAAGGTGGTGCTATTGTAAGCTCAAATCTACCGATTACAACTCCACCCACAGTAACTGGTGGTGTAGGTCAAGCTGGGACAACACAAACAAATACCGGCTCGAGTGTTGCAGGACAAGACGTAGATACATTTTCCCAAGCACTTGATTGTGGTATCACAAACTGGACGGGATGTATCGTATCTGTGTTTTATGAGATTGTATACAAAACATCAGCCTGGATAGTCACCGCTGCAGGCTGGTTGATGGATGTGCTTATAAACTTTTCAATTTCGAGTTTCTTTTATACTAAATCGACCTTTGTTACCAATGGTTGGGGAATCGTTCGTGATATTGCCAACCTCTTCTTTATTTTTGCACTCCTCTACGCAGGAATTTCCACCATCGTTAGCGGTGGTGGTGCGAAGGTAAAATCTGTCATCATCCAGGTGGTACTCATTGCACTTGCAGTAAACTTCAGCCTCTTCGTAACGCGTGTCATTATCGATGTGGGTAATATTACTGCACGTATTTTCTATACCAATATTGCTGTCACGGGATCCAATACAACTCCCATGGTTGATACTTCGATGACTAATCTCAACGAGGTTAGTATCTCTGCAGGACTCACCCAAGGACTCAATCTTCAGCGCGTCTTTTCTCAAGAAACAGTTAATTTACTCCTCGCAGGTGGTGGACTTTCTGCATCCTCTGCATTTCTTATTCTTATTTTGGGTATTGTGGTAAATCTTATTGCCGCATGGACATTCTTTTTCTGTGGCTTTCTTATGATTGGACGCATTATTGGGCTATGGTTTGCAATGATTTTTTCACCAATTGCCTTTGTTTCTCGACTTGTAAACATCAAGCTCGACCAGCTGAGCTGGAGCTCGTGGTTTAGCACACTGACAAAACTCGCCTTCATGCCAACAATCTTTCTCTTTTTCATTTACATCATCATGCTTTTCATAAGCTCACACTTCCTCGATGGTCTTATCCTTGCAGGTGGCACCGCGAGTGCTGGATTTAGTGCAGATTTTGCAAAAGTACTGATTGGTATTGCAATTCAGTTTGCGATCATTATTGCAATGATTGGCCGCGCACGAAAACTTGCTACAGATCTCTCGGGTGATTTCGGAAAAGGTATGGCAAGTATCGCAAACATAGCCGGCGGACT